>CAYFRH010000022.1:0-12555 GCA_964345345.1 uncultured Puniceicoccaceae bacterium
CCTTCTCGAGAAGGGCGATCCCGCAGCGGCCGTGGAGTATGGAGCCGCGCACGGCGCCCTCGCCATGACCACCCCCGGCGATACGACAATGGCCACGCAAAAGGAAGTGGAAAAGCTCGTCGGCGGCGGAGGGGCCCGCGTTGTTCGTTAATCGAATTATCGCAAACCACTGATTTTATGAAGACAAGCATCCACGATCTTTTCTCCCTTGAGGGAAAAACCGCCCTCGTTATCGGCGGAACGGGCGAATTATGCGGCGCTATGGCGGAGGGTCTCGCCGGGGCCGGGGCGTACGTCCTTCTCGTTGGCCGAAACGAGGAGAAAGCGGCGGCTCGCCTCAAAAAAATTCGTGCCGGAGATGGCAAGGCCGACTTCCTGAAGGCCGATGTCGCAACGAAGCAGGGGCTGCTCGACCTCAAGCACGAGGCCCTCGCCAAGGCCGGCAAGGTCGATATTCTCATCAACGGAGCTGGAGCAAATTCACCGACGCCATTCCTTGAGGTCGAAGAGGAGGAGCTGGACCGGATCATGAATTTGAACTTCCGTTCTCTTTACCTCGCCTGCCAGATCTTTGGGGAATACTTTGCCGAGAAAGGCAGCGGCTGCATCATCAACATGGGTTCCATGTCCGGGGTTATCCCGCTTTCGAAGGTCTTTACCTACAGCGCCAGCAAAGCGGCTGTGCACAACCTCTCCAAGAACCTTGCCCGGGAGTGGGCGACGCAGGGAATCCGGGTCAATACCCTTGTTCCCGGCTTTTTTCCCGCCGAACAAAACCGGAAAGTCCTCACCGAGGAGCGGGTCGGCCAGATCATGGGCCATACGCCGATGAAACGGTTCGGCGAAGCGCATGAATTGATGGGCGCCACCCTGCTCCTCGCCAGCGACAAGGCCGGAAGCTTCATTACCGGCCACGAACTGATCGTCGACGGCGGCTACGCCGCCATGACGATTTAATATGAAACGAATCAAAATGAATTGCCTCACACGGAGGCGCGGAGAAACGGAATATGAAACGAATTAAAATGAATTGTCTCACACGGAGGCGCGGAGGAACGGAGACACAAAGAATTTATCTGCGAGCGGATTTATGATTTTTTCTGGCCTGTATAAACTCCCCTCTGTGTCTCCGCCTCTCCGTGTCTCCGTGTGAACCTCGACCAATATCAAACCCACCATGACCTTCATCACCGACGATTTTCTACTTAACAGCGACACCGCGCGGGAGTTGTACCACAACTACGCGAAGGAACAGCCCATTATTGATTACCACTGCCACCTCCCCCCGGGAGATGTCGCCCGCAACCGGCGCTTCAACAATCTTCACGAGATCTGGCTTGAAGGTGATCATTACAAATGGCGAGCCATGCGCACGAACGGGGAAAAGGAACACTTCTGCACGGGCGACGCCGACCCGAAAGAAAAGTTTCTCGCCTATGCGCGGACCCTTCCCAATTGCCTCCGCAATCCCCTCTATCACTGGAGTCACCTTGAATTGAAGCGGTATTTCGACCTCGACCTCCTTCTCGGCCCGGACACGGCCGAACAGGTCTGGGAGGAAACCTGCTCCAAATTGCAATCGGAAGATATGTCCGCCCACGGTATCCTTAAGAAATTCAAGCTTTCGGTGGTCTGTACCACCGACGATCCGGTGGATGATCTCGCCGACCATAAGACGATCGCCAACAGCGGCATCGAGACAAGGGTGTATCCGACATTCCGGCCCGACAAGGCCATGAAGTTCCACGATTTGTCACTATGGAACGCCTACATTGACGAACTGGCGCGGGTCAGCGGAGTCGATTGCGGCAAGCTCAGCGACTTCAAGGAGGCGATGAAGAAGCGGCATGACTTTTTCCATGCCATGGGAGGTCGTCTTTCCGACCATGGCATCGAAGCCTGCCCGGAAACGTTTCCCTCCGAAAGCGAGGCCTCCGCTCTGTATGACCGGGCGAGAGCGGGGAAACCGTTGCTGCAGGAGGAGCAGGATCAACTGGCCGCGCACATGCTGGAATTTTTCGGCGAGCTGGATGCGGAAAAGAACTGGACGAAGCAGCTTCATCTCGGCGCGATGCGTAATGTCAACCAGCGGATGTTCGAGAAACTCGGGCCCGATGTCGGGTGCGATTCCATCAGCGACGCTCCCCAGGGGAAGGGGCTGGCGGCCTACCTTGGCCGGCTCGCGGCTTCCGGCCATTTGCCGAAAACCGTGCTCTACAATCTCAATCCGCGTGACAATTACCTTTTTGCGACGATGATCGGCAACTTCCAGGATGGGGAGATTGCCGGGAAGATGCAGTTCGGTAGCGGCTGGTGGTTCCTTGACCAGAAGGAGGGCATGACCTGGCAGATGAACGCCCTCTCCAATCTCGGTTTGTTCGGGCGCTTCGTCGGCATGCTCACCGATTCGCGCAGCTTCATGAGTTATTGCCGACATGAATATTTCCGCCGCCTGCTCTGCGACCTTGTTGGCGGGGATGCCGAACGCGGCGAGCTACCAAAGGACATGGCCTTGCTTGGAGGACTTGTCGCCAATATTTCCTACAATAACGCGGCCGGGTTCTTCGGATTTGATCTTGGCGACTATCAACCGATTGCATAGGAAGCGAAAAAATGGATACTGTACGAATTGGCATCATCGGAATCGGAAACATGGGCTCCGCCCACGTCCGGACCATCCAGGCCGGCAAAGTGAAAGGCATGGAGGTCACGGCCATTTGCGACCAAAACCAGCAGCGGGCGGAACTGTTTCCGGACATTCCCTTCTTCGACCAAGGGGAGGATCTTATCGGGAGCGATAAGGTCGACGCCGTTCTCGTTGCGACGCCTCACTACGATCATACAACACTCGGGATCAAAGTTCTGGAGGCCGGAAAGCATCTGCTCGTGGAGAAGCCGATATCCGTGCACAAAGCCGATTGCGAACGGCTGATCGCCGCCCACAAAGACGCGAAGACGGTATTCGCGGCCATGTTCAACCAGCGCACCGATCCCCGGTACCGCAAGCTGAAGGAATTGATCGAATCCGGACAGACCGGAAAGATCCAACGGGTCGTCTGGAATATCACCGACTGGTTCCGTACCGCGAGCTACTACGCTTCCGGGGGCTGGCGAGCGACATGGAAAGGGGAGGGCGGAGGCGTCCTGCTGAACCAATGTCCACACCAGCTCGACTTGTGGCAATGGCTGTTCGGTATGCCGGACAGCGTTCGGGCCTTTTGTGAATTGGGACGCTATCACGACATCGAAGTCGAGGACGACGTCACTTGCTACATGGAGTATGGGAACGGATGCAAGGGAGTTTTCATTACGACAACGGGGGAAGCGCCGGGAAGCAACCGGCTCGAAATCACCGCCGAGAATGGTAGATTTGTCATAGATTCCCGCTACGAGGGAATCTATTGGACGCGAAATGAAACCCCCATGAGCGAATGGTGCGCAACCGCCGAAGGGGGTTTCAGCAAGCCACCGGTATGGGAAGTGCACATCCCGGTTCCCGGTGGAAACGGGCCGCAGCACCAGGGCATTCTGCAGAATTTCGCCGAGGCTGTTCTTGAAGGCGGTGAGCTGATCGCGCCGGCACGGGAAGGAATCCATTCCGTGGAACTGGCCAATGCCATGCTATTCAGTGGCTTTCGGGAAGAGCCTCTGCCGATGCCCCTCGATGGGCAAGCCTATGCCGCCTTATTACAGGAGAAAATCGATTCCTCCACCTTTGAAAAGAAGAACGTCCGGGAGGGAATCGCCTCCGACTTCGACAACGCCTGAAAGGAAGCTTCATGAACCAACGCGATGGAATGAATTACGCGCCGCAGTCCGCGGTCACGGAAAAGGTCGTCGGCCCGGGAGAGTTTTCCTTTGCCGCCGCTTTCCTCGATCACGGCCACATTAACGGACAAGTGCAGGGCCTGCTCGAAGCCGGTGGGGAATGCCGGTATATCTATGATCCCCAACCGGAGCGCGCGCAGGCCTTCGCCGATAAGTTCGGCGGGATTCCTGTGGCGGCCTCCTTTGAAGATATCCTCGGGGATCCGGACATCCGGCTTGTCGCGGGTGCAGCCGTTCCCTCGGAGCGCTTTGGGATCGGCCTGCGGGTTCTGGAAGCGGGGAAGGATTATTTCACCGACAAATCCCCTTTCACAACTCTTGAGCAACTCGCGAAGGCGAAAGAAGCGGTACGGCGCACGGGCCGCAAGTACATGTGCTACTACTCCGAGCGCATCCACACCGAAGCGGGTTTCCATGCCGGCGAACTGATCCGGCAGGGCGTTATTGGGGACATTCTTCAGGTGCTTATCATGGCTCCGCACAACTTAAATAAGCCCTCGCGTCCTGACTGGTTTTTTGACAAGGAAAAGTACGGCGGAATTCTCACCGATATCGGCTCGCACCAGTTCGAGCAGTTCCTGACCTACACCGGGGCCAAAGATGCGAAGGTTCGCTTCGCCCGCGTTGCCAATTTTGCCAATCCCGACAAACCGGGCCTCGAAGACTTCGGGGAAGCGAGCCTCGAAGCCGATAACGGTGCTTCCTGCTACTGCCGGCTCGACTGGTTCAATCCGAAAGGCCTCCGCACATGGGGCGACGGACGTACCTTTATTCTGGGAACGAAAGGAACCATGGAGGTGCGTAAATACATCGATCTGGCCACCGAGCCGCAGGAAAGTCAGGTGATCTACCTCGTCGATGAACAGGGGGAACAACGCATTCCCTGCGCCGGCAAGGTCGGCTTTCCCTTCTTTGGACAGCTGATCCGCGACGTGCTTGATCGTAGTGAAACCGCCATGACGCAGGAACACTGTTTCAAGGCGGCGGAACTGGCCATGCAGGCACAGGTGTACGCGGATCAGGCGTAGCGCTTTGCGGAATCCGTGGATCGTGAGCCGTTAAGACGACGGCCGTCGGAAGGGAACCATCCGCGGTTAGGTACCGTCGAAGATTCCGCTGCCAAAGCGACAAGTAACGGTATCGAGGCGGAGGCCATCGGGGGAACGGAGGAGCCGTTGGGAAACGATGCCCCGAATGCCTTCGCGGATCAATCCCGGTCCAAGGGCCCATTCCCGTAACCGGGCTAGGGCTGCCCGCGAATCCGCGGCATGCAACGTGGCCACCACGGTGTGACCCGTGACGGACGCGCGAAAGGCAGCCTGCGCACAGGCGGCGTCGCGGATTTCCCCGACAAAGATCAGGTCGGGATCCTGACGGAGAAAAGCGCGGATGGCGGCGTCGAAAGTCCAGCCATGGCGTTCGTCCACGTCGGACTGGACGGCGAACGGGAGTTCCTGTTCAACCGGATCCTCAATGGAAAGGAGTTTGCGCGCGGAGGAAGCGATTGCGGCAAGAAGAGCGCAGGCGCTGGTTGTTTTTCCGGAACCCGTTGGTCCGACAAAGAGGAAAAGGCCGGACTCGTGGCGGGCCCGAGAAACCAGTTGTTCCGCCTCCGGTTCCGGAAAACCAAGCTCAGGAAGCTTTTTCCCGACGGCGTTGGGCCGGTGGACGCGGAGAACAAGGCTTTCGCCGCCACGGGTGCGGAGGTGTCCCGCCCGCAGGTGGTAGGGACGACTGTCTTCGGCGAGGGAGATTCGCCCGTCCTGGGGGAGGCTATTGCCAGCCTGGGAAAATCGGCACCATTGCTTCAGAATGCGAAGGCTGGTTTCCGTTTCCGACGCGCCCCAGCGGGCAAGGGTCCGCATGCGTCCATCGAAGTGAGCCCGGACGCATCCCTCCTCCTCCTCCAGTTCGATGTGGATGTCCGTGGCCCCCTGTCGTAACAGGGCGTGCAGAAGCTTGCGGATTTCCCGGGCCCTCTCGTTTTCGCTCATCTCTGGTCGAAAAGCCGCCTTCAGGAGCGAAGGACCGGCCGGGACGGTGATTTCCGGAAAGGCCAATACCCATTCCCAAGCTGCGATGTCCGTTCCGAGAATGTCGGCAAGGCGCGGAGGCAGGACGGGTCCGCCTGTTACAAGGCGCGGGGCATCCACTCCCTTGTGCTGCAGGGGAAGGTAGCCGGCCCGGCGCAACTGCGCGGCGGCGGCATCGTCCCCGTCCGGGGAGGACGAAACGGATCCGGGTAGATAGCGGACGCCGAGGGCGTCAGCAAGGGCCGCCCGCCCGCCCTCATCCAGAAGTTCCCGTAACAGGCTTCCCTTTGCGCCGGCGGCGCGCCAGCGTGACAGCGCCGTCGCGAAGGTATTCCCGTCGACAGGATCGGGAACGAGTCGTTCCCGCAGCAGCTCCGGAGAACGTTCGTAAGGGAAAATTGGGTGCGATGAAGATTCGGGTGACTCAGACATCCCGGAAGTCGATGTTCGCTTCCCGGAATTTCTGTTTCATCTCGGCGGGATACTGCGCTTTCTCGAGCGCGTCGTTGGGTTCCACTTTACCGAGGTTGACGAGACTGCTGAGGTGCGCGTCGAGGGAGATCATGCCGTACTGCGAGCCCGTCTGGATCTCGGAGGCGATCCGGTAGGTTTTGTTCTCGCGGATGAGCGCGGCGATCGAGGTGGTCGAGACCATGATTTCAAAAGCGGCGACGCGACCGCCGCCCTTCTTTTTGAGCAGAACCTGCGAGATCACCGCCACAATGGAGGCCGCCAGTTGGGTCCGGATTTGGTCCTTGGTGGCGTCCGGAAAGGCATCGACGATGCGGTCGACTGTCCGCGCGGAGCCGGTGGTATGCAGCGTACCGAAGACGAGGTGCCCGGTCTCCGCGGCGGAGACGGCCGCTTCGATCGTCTCAAGGTCGCGCATTTCCCCGACGAGGATGACGTCCGGGTCCTGGCGAAGGGCACCGCGCAAGGCCTCCGAAAAGGAAGGGGTGTCGTTGCCGACCTCGCGTTGGCTGACAAGGCAATTTTTGTGCTCGTGATAGTATTCGATCGGGTCCTCGACCGTGATAATGTGGCCGTCGCGGTTCTCGTTGATCCAGTTGACCATGGAGGCGAGGGTGGTCGATTTCCCGGAACCGGTGGGCCCGGTCACGAGGACGAGGCCGCGCGGACGGGTGAGAAGCTCTTTCACCCGGTCCGGAAGCCCGATTGTTTTCAGGGGCAGAAGTTCATTGGGAATGGTCCGCAGAACGAGCCCGTAGTTGCCTTTGTTCTTCATGACGCTGACGCGGAAGCGGGCGCGGTCGAGAAAGGCGAACCCGAAGTCCGCGCCACCGCGTTTTTTCAGCTGCTCCTGCATGGCATCGGAGGTAATGGCCTGCATGAGCGCCTTGGTGTCCTCCGGTCGAAGCGTGGGTCCCTCGACGGGAACCATGGAACCGCTGATGCGGAGTGTCGGGGCCTGCTTGACCTGCAGGTGGAGGTCGCTGGCCCCCTGATCGACCATCAGCTCGAGAAGGTCGTTCATTTCGTAAGGGCAATCCGTGGTTTCCGTTTCGGTGAAATCGCTGCTCGTCGTCATGGATCTACTGCCTGTTTGCGTTAGGTGGTCAGGGTCGAACCCGTCCGGAACCACCAATAGTTTTTCACAAGCTGCTTACGCATGGCAAACGGGAAAACGGTTTTCGCCTGGAATTGGGCAGAAAGGGAAGGGCCACCGCGGGGGGCAGGCGACCGTCAAGGATGCCATTCCAGGCTGTTCGGAGAAAGCACTGCCGCGTATCCTCCGGCTCGGTAAGGTTGCCGGTTACGAAGAGGGGGCGCCAGCCAGCCAGCCCTTCCCGGCACTCGGGACATCCGCTGTTTCGGGAAAGAAATTCGGGAACGGGAAGATTCATTTCGCGGGCGAAGGCCGCCCATGAGGCGGGGGCCGGAAACGTTTGCCGGCAGTGCGGACAGCTCGCGGGAGCCATCCGATGGTGAAGCAGCAGGCGCCCCACCGCCCGAATCGATTCGGCGGTCTGCCCAAGGTCTTCGAGCCGGTGCAGTGCAGCCCGGCTACTGCCCGCGTGCAGGGAACTGTAGACGCGATGTCCGCTCCGCGCGGCCTCCACTGCGATAGAGGCGGTTTCCGGATCGCGGATTTCGCCGACGAGCAGGCTATCCGGTGACTGGCGCAGGAATGCCCGTAAGGCGACCGCGAAGTCGAGCCCGCGCTCCCTGTCGACGGCGACTTGCTGAACGCCGGTGAGGCGAGTCTCGACCGGATCCTCTACGGCAAGAACCTTCTCGCCGGCCTCGACGGCAAGCCGGAGAAAGGCGTGCAGGGTGGTGGATTTGCCCGAACCGGTCGGTCCCGCCGTCAGGACCATTCCTTCGCGTTCCCCGAGCTTGCGCTCGAGCCTTTCGATCTCCGGCGGTGCCAGTCCGAGTTCCTTGAGGCCGCGCGGTCGCGACGGTGGATCGAGGAAGCGCAGCACGAGCGCGTCCCCGTGCAGGGAGGGTACGAGGGAAAGGCGGAGATCCCTTGCCAGCGCGGTCCCTTCGGCGGGAAGGCGGAAATTTCCCTCTACGGGTTCCTGAGCCGCCCGGGGGCCGGTATCGGCGGCGGCGAGGGCCATATTGACGAGCCAGCGCCCCTCCTCCCGGCTCATTTCTTTGCGGGTTCGCAGACCGCCGGGGGTGCGTATCCGTGAGCGATATCCCTCCTTTGTCGGTTCGAGGTGCCAGTCGGTGGGGGCTTCGTGGCGCAGCAGCTCCCGCAGTTCTTTGAAAAAGGCCTGCGGACCTCCGCTTGCTGTGGCGCCGGGGGCCGTTGCTCCGGGCCGAGCCTTTTCCAGCCCTTCCTGCATTTGCCGATACAGGGAGGGGAGAACGAGGACCGGGCATTCCTTTGCCTCGGCGCAGCGGTCGAAGAAGGGAAGGGCGGTGGGATGGGGAAGGAGGAAAAGCGGCTGCCCGGTGTGGGGCAGGCGCAATGCCTGACCGGGGGTCAGGTCCTCGACGGCGCGCGGCGGCGGGTCCCCTTCAGCTGAAGCAAAGTACAGGGGCAGCCCATGGAGCTCCGCGAGGAGTGGAGAAAGAAGCCGCCATAATTCCCCCGGTTGCGATCCTTTCCAGAGGCGCAGGCAGAGAATTTCCTCCTCGAGAGCGTTGCGCGGCACAGCCTCGATCCGGAGGTTTGCCTGCAACTTGAGGAGGGCGGGGAGAAGGAAAGGCTCGTAAGAGGTCATCGGGGACGAATTCTTTCCTGCTCCTTCGTCCGGGCGAGCCTTCTGTCTGCCTCAATTCAGGCAGGCCGCGGCCCTCTTTTCAGGTACGGGGAACAAAACCGGCCTTACGGTAGACCTTTCCGAGCATGCGATAGGCCCGCTTCTGCGCTTCCGCGGCCCCCTCCTTGAAGACCCTGTCAAGGTAGCCTCGATCCTCGTGGATTTCCCCGTAGCGTTCCTGAATGGGCTGGACGGCCTCTATGACGGCGTCGGCCACGGCGTCCTTGAAAGTTCCGTAGCCGCTGCCGGCGAATTCGCTCTCCAGCTCCGGCAATGGGCGTCCGGTACAGGCGCTCAGCAGGGTGAGAAGGTTGGTGATCCCCGGTTTGTCTTCGCCGATGCGGATCTCGGTTCCCGAATCCGTAACGGCGGAACGGATTTTCTTCCGGAGCACCTGTGGGGGATCAAGCAAGTACAGGCAACCGGACTGGTTGGGATCCGATTTCGACATCTTGGTGGTGGGATCCTGCAACGATTTAATCCGCGCACCCGTCTTCGGGATGTACAGGTCCGGAACCTTAAAGGTTTCTGAATAGGCCTGATTGAATTTTCCGGCAAGATCCCGACAGAGTTCCACGTGTTGTTTCTGGTCTTCCCCGACCGGGACAAGGTCGGCATTGTAGAGAAGAATATCGGCCGCCATGAGGAGCGGGTAATTCAAAAGGCCGGAACCGATGAAGCCGGCTCCGTCGCGCTGCGACTTGTCCTTGAATTGCGTCATGCGCTCCAGTTGTCCGATCGGGCAGAGGGCTCCGAGGATCCATGCCAGCTCGGTGTGGCCGATGACATGGCTCTGGCAGAAAAGATGGCATTTTGCCGGATCAAGCCCGCAGGCGATGTAGAGGGCAAGGCTGCGATAGGTCGCTTTCCGCAGCTCCGCCGGCACGTAGGGAATCGTGATCGCATGCAGGTCCACAATTCCGAAGAAGCAGGTGTGGCTTTCCACGAGACGGGCCCAGTTGCGAATGGCTCCGAAGTAGTTGCCAAGGTGCAGTTGTCCGCTCGGTTGGGCGCAGGTCAGGACGACGGGAGGAGTTGTTTCCTTGCTCATGGTCGGTGGAATTCAGGCGGGAAGCAGAAGATCGAGGGCTTCAAGGTACCGGTCGCGGGTGTTGCCGATCACCTCCGCGGGAAGCGCGGGGCCCGGCGTTTTTTTGTCCCATGCCCGGTTCTCGAGGTAATCGCGCACGTATTGCTTGTCGAAAGCGGTCTGCGGCCGGCCCGGTTCATACGATTCCCGCGGCCAATAGCGGGAGGAGTCCGGCGTAAGAATTTCGTCGATCAGGACGAGCTGCCCCGTCTCGTCAGTGCCGAACTCGAATTTGGTATCGGCCAGGAGAAGTCCCGCCTTGCGGGCGGCCGCGGAGCCGAGGGCGAAGAGTTTAAGGCTGATGTCCCGGATCTCCTCGAACCGCTCCGGCCCCACCAGGCGCTCCCCTTCCTCTGGGGTAAGCGGCTCGTCATGATGGCCCGCTTTTGCCTTGGTTGTGGGCGTGAAAAGAGGCGCGGGAAGGCCTTCGCTCTCGCGCAGTCCAGCCGGAAGAGGGAGACCGAACAGGGAACCGGTGCGCAGGTAGTCTTTCCAGCCGCTGCCGGCAAGGTACTGGCGAACGACCGCTTCCAACGGCAGGGGTTGCAGCTTGCGTACCAGCATGGAGCGCGGGATCAGTTCCTGGTGTTCCTTCAGCAACTCCGCCAGCCGTTCCGGATGTTCGGAAACGAGATGGTTCTCGATCAGCGGTTCCGTTTCCTGGAACCAGTACAGGCTTAGCTGCGTAAGGAGAATACCCTTTCCCGGAATCCCGTCCGGTAAAACAACGTCAAAGGCGCTTAGCCGGTCCGTGGTCACAATCAGGTAGTGTTCGCCGGTATCAAAGATTTCGCGCACTTTTCCCGATCCCACTCTTGCAAAGGGGAGCCCCTCCACTGCACAAAGGGCTTGCCCGGGCAAAACGGCGTGGATCGCGGATCTTTCGAGGTGGTATTGCATGTGGCTTTCCGGAAAAACGAAACAGCCTGAAGATTTCTACTGCGCAGGCAAATTTTTTCAGAAAAAGCTTGCGGGAAGATTCCGCCCACGTAGCTTTTTCTCTTTCCAAAAAGCCGTCCCGTTCGTCTAGCCAGGCCTAGGACACTGGGTTTTCATCCCAGCGACAGGGGTTCAAATCCCCTACGGGACGCCACTTTTAATAAGCTTGTTCCATGCGGACAACGGAGAACCTTAATGAGATTATCTCAGACGGTGACCTCTGAAAGGCGAATGGATTGTTTCCATTCCATCTTAAAACAGATCCAAATGGGTTTGCGCATATCCACCTTTGTTCTCACACGGAGCCACGAGGCCCACGAAGCAAGGATACATTAATCTCCCCGAGAGCTTCGGGGCTCAGTGTGGGAGAACCTCATTTAGGCAATCCATATTAAAGGTGGTATTAGCCCTTGAGAATAGAGATGGGTGTGTGCAGACCTAAGGAAGTTTGGTACGGGTTCAGCTGACGATCTTCCGCAGCTATCCGGATTCCGGATTGCTTCCTTGTTCCGGCCTGCCGAGGCGATCGTCCCATGGAAGTAAAGGGACACGGCGGCGAGGAGTGGCGGACGTTTGAGGAACGTAACTCCGGGGGGGGCGAGGCTTGGCGTGGCTTGGCCGGCAGGAACGGACGCGGCGATCGAGCGAAACCGCAAGCGAGATGCCCATTGGCGCCTCGTCGACCGGGGAGGCCGACCTCTGGCGCACCGCAAGGTGCGGGTGGAGCAGCGGGCCAGTAGCTTTACATGGGGATTCAACAGCTGGAGCTGGATGAATGCGATGGAGCATGGCCGTTTTTTCACCATGCCGGAGCGCCACCAACGGGAGGCCCGGATGGCCCTCTTCAACAGCATAATCCTGTTGCACTACTGGGCGGAGAAAACTCCGCAGGATGCCCCCGTCAGCGAGGAGTATCAGGGAGAAATCGACTATGACCTCCTCGACCGGATGGTCGACTGGAGTCGGGGTCACGGCCTGCGCTGCAAGGGGCACCCGCTTTTCTGGCCTGTCCCGAAAGCCCTTCCCGAATGGCTCGGGAAGTATGATCTGGCGACGCGGTGGAAGTTCGTGGAGGTTCGCATCCGGCAGATCACCGCTCGTTTTCGCGGGCGGATCTCGCAATACGACATTTCCAATGAAATGCTCTGGGAACCGCTTTTGGCGAACACTTCCAAGCGCCACTGGCCGCACATCGAGCCGGTGGAGGCCATCGCCGACGACCATGCCCGCCTTCTCGGATGGGCGCGGGAGGAGGATCCGGATGCTGTGTACTTATTAAATGAGTACGGTCTTGTCGCCGGCGAATCCGAGCCCCTGCCGGTGCCGGACCAGAATGGCGAACCGGTGACGCGGGACGGACAGGTCGAACGCTATGTTCGCCTCGTCGAGGCCATGGCGGAACGGGGACAAGCCCCGGATGCCGCCG
>CAYFRH010000022.1:12655-26464 GCA_964345345.1 uncultured Puniceicoccaceae bacterium
TCCGCGAACAATGGCGAACCTCCGTCGAAACGGAGACCGATGCCGATGGCTGGATCCGCTTCCGCGGTTTCACGGGCAGTTATCGTCTGTTGCTGGACCGGGCCGCGGGTGCCAGCGGATATGCGGTCGAGCTTCCTCCGTCGGGTTCCACGCCGGAGGAAAAGGAACAGGTCCTGGCCTTCCGTTAGGAGGCGGCGTTTTCCGTCGCTCCTACCTTTTTTTCTCTTGCGGGGGAAACAGGGTCAATTCGATGGCCGTGCCACGGTCCTTTGCGGAATCGATAAAGAACCTGCCGTCGAATTTCCGGGTTAATTGATAGGTCTTGGTAAGCCCGTAGCCGCCCCCCATTGTGCGGCGTCCCAAGGTGTTGCTCGCCCGGTAGCCGAACTGGATGACCTTTTCGATTTCTTCTTCCGGAATGCCGATCCCCTCATCGACCACGCGAAGCCGCAGACCATTGGGGGCTTCTTCCCCGAGGCGAATGAAGATGTCACTACCTGGTTCGGAGTACTTGCGGGCGTTCGCGACAAGATCGCGGATGGAATCGTGCAAAACCGGCGGTGCCTTCAGGCTTGCCCCGGACGCATGAATCTGAAACTCAATCCGGTAACCTTTTTCCGTGTTCGGCGCCGGGGCGTAGACAAAATGAAAACGCCCGTGGCTGACTTTTTCGGTGGTCGCAAGGAAGCGGGTAAGATTCCGGTGAAAGGCTTCACAGGGGATCGACTGCCATTCAAATCGGTCCTTGCGAAATTCCCCGAGGCGCGAAGTAGCCACGGTGAGGGTTTCGAGGATGTCGCCGAGGGAACGCTGCTGCTCCGGATGTTTCTGTATGAGCGCCTTCACGGTTCTCGCCAGTTCGCGGAAACGTTGCTCGATGTCCCCGAAGCGCCGACTGAAATCCGGCTCCGAAAGGGTCAAAAGTACCTCCACGCAAAAGGTAGAGTACGGTTTCAGTTCGGGAAAGGCCGACTGTGGCGAGAGCGCTTCGATCTGCTGTTCGAGGACATTAAAAAGGTTCAGAAGACTGTGGTTATCGAGGAGAACCCCTTCCCGGTCTTCGAGCTGCAGCTCGGTTTTAATTTCCTTCCACACAGTTGGGAAAGAGAATGATGTCGGCGAGGCAACAGGGCAATATTTTCTTTAATCCGTTCCTGTGGAATCAACCGCTTACCGCTCCGGCAAGGTTGAATATGGGCAGGAACATCGCCATGACGATCGATCCGATCACAACCCCGAGGAATACGATTAGAGCCGGTTCCATGAGGGAGGTGAGAGCATCCACCGTGGTCTCAATCTCGGCGTCGTAGAAGTCGGCGATTTTGCCCATCATGCCGTCAACATTGCCGGTTTGCTCGCCGGCCCGGGCCATGTGTTTGACTGTGGGTGGAAAGTAGGGCAGCTCGGAAATAGTATCGGAAAGCTGGCCTCCCTGAGTGATATTGCGGGTGATGTCGCGGCAGGCCAATTCGATGTAGGTGTTCCCGCTGGCCTTGGAGACAATTTCGATAGTGCGGAGGATGGGGACGCCGCTGCGCAGCAGAATGGCGTACGTCCGGCAGAATCGCGAGAGGGCGATTTTCTGGATCAAGTCGCCCAGTACGGGGACGCGAAAGAAGGTTTTGTCCTTCATGCGCCTTCCCCGGGGCGTGGCGAGAACCTTTTTCAGTCCGAACCAGAAAAAGACAAGACCGCCGAGAATGTAGAGGATGTTCCCCTTCATGAAGTTGGAGGTGTTGATCAACCACTGGGTCGGTTTCGGCAGTTCTTTGCCGAAGCTGGAGAACATGTCTGCAAAAACCGGAATTACAAAAATCAGAAGCACTTGCACAAGCCCGATCGCGAGGGCAATGACGGCGATCGGATAGGTCATGGCGCTTTTTACCTGTTTGGTCAACTTGACGGTATCTTCGAAATAAACCGCTACTTTACCGAGGATGGGTCCGAGACCTCCGGAGGCTTCACCTGCCTCGACCATGGAGATAAAAAGGTTTGGAAAGGCGTTGGGGAATTTGGCCACTGCTTCCGAGAAGGCGGTTCCCCCCGAAACATCGGTCCGGACATTGCGGATGATGATTTTGAAAACCGGATCTTCGGTCTGGTCCTGAAGGGCCTCCAATGCCGAGACCAGCGGCAGGCCCGCTTCCAGCATGGAAGAGAGCTGTTGGGTGAAGACGGAAAGCTGGTCCAGCTTGATCTTCTTCTTGTGGGCCCGCTTTTCGAATTGTTTCTGTTTGGCCAGCCGCTGGCTTTCCAGAAACGACGGCTTTTTTTTGGTCGAGGCGGAAGAATTACGGCCGGGAGCTGCTGCGGAAATGATGGCCATGCTTCAGGCAAAAGCGGGGATGCAGCGAAGCATCAGCAATCCCACGCGACGTCCGGGCCACGCTTTTGATGCGAATTTAACAGCACCACCTCCGGATGTCGGAGCTTGTAAAGACTCCGTAAAGGGGCCGCTTACTCCGCCTTGGCGAGGAGGGCGTCATCGATGTCGGAATTGTCGTAGACATTCTGCACATCGTCGAGTTCCTCGAGGGCATTCAGTAACCGCATCAGCTTACGCACCGTATCTTCGTCCGTAACCGGGGTTAGATTGCCGGCAATCTGCGCAAGTTCGGCGTTGTCCGGCTCGATCCCGGCCTTGTCGAGGGCGGAGGAGAGCTGGTCGAACACGGTAATGTCGCACCGAACCTCGAAGTGGTCACCGTTGTTGAGGACATCCTCGGCCCCGTTTTCAAGGGCGATGTCCATGAGGCTTTCCTCGTCCGTCTTTGCGGTGTCGATGAGGAACTGACCTTGCTTGGTGAAAAAGTGCTGGAGGGCTCCGGGTTGGGCGAGATTGCCTCCGTACTTGGAAAATGTGGAACGCACCTCGCTGGCGGCCCGGTTTTTGTTGTCGGTAGTCACTTCCACGAGGATGCCGATTCCGCCGGGTCCGTAGCCTTCGTACTGTAGCTCATGATACTCGACTCCCGGCAGCTCGCCCGTTCCTTTTTTAATGGCGCGGTCGATGTTGTCAGCCGGCATGTTGGAGGCTTTGGCCTTGGCAATGTAGGTGCGCAGGCGTGGATTGAACTCCGGATCGGAGCCTCCGGCCCGGGCGGCGAGAGTAAGGTCCTTTGATATGGCGCTGAAAATTTTGCCACGTTTGGCGTCGATGGCTGCTTTGTGCCGCTTGGTAGTGGCCCACTTGCTGTGACCTGACATGGTGCTGCGTCTCCTTTACTGGCGAGTTTGCTTTTTCTTTTTCTTCTTTTTAATGAGGGGCCCGGAGGGTGACTTACGGGACTTGCTTTTTTTCTCTTCCATTTCGGCGATTTCTTCCTCGATGGCTTCGTCCTCGTCGTCACGTCTCCGATTTGTCGTCCACTGTTGGAAGATGGAGAAAACATTGGTGGTCGTCCAGTAGAGGACAAGCCCGCTTGAAAAGTAATATGTAACGGGGAAGAAGATGAAGGGCATGAAGCGGATAATCTTCATCTGCGCATTATCGGCCGAGGGAGTCGGCATCATTTTCATCTGGAAATACATGGAGACCAGCCAGACGAAGGGAAGAATATTGATGGCCGCACCGAGGAAGGGGATTGTGGAGTCCCCGGGAAGGGGGATGGACTGGTCCGGCATGGACAGGTCCGTGATCCAGAGAAATTCTGCGAAGCGAAGATCGGAGGAATTGCGGAGCAGGTTAAAGAAGGAGATGAAGATCGGCAGCTGAATCAGGACCGGCCAGCACCCGGAGAGCGGATTGATCTTGTGCTTCTTCCAGAGCTTCATCATCTCCTGATTCAGCTTCTGGGGATTGTCCTGGTATTTCTCGCGGATCTCTTGAAGCGGTTGCTGCAGCTTCTGCATGCGCTTGGAGGCGCGGGCCGCCTTCGCGGTCAGAGGCCAAAGCGCCAGACGGATGAGGAAAGTGGTGAGGATGATCGCGATGCCCCAGTTGCCGAGGAGCCCGTGGATTCCGTTCATAAGGGTGAGCAGCGACTTCGCGATAAAGCTGATAAAGCCGAGGAAGAGGCCGAGAAACCAGCCCAGCTGCATCACTTCATCCTGATTGCCGCCGAGTCCGGAGAGGCGGTCGAGATTTTTGGGTCCCGTATAGAATTGGCCACTGAGTTGATGGCTGCCGCCAGGCTGCAGCGAGGGGAGGGAGAATTCGAGGGCGGCGGTGACCCCGACAGGCACTTTACCGGTGGCGGGATCGGGCGGAAAACGGATGCCGCGGGCGACGATGGCGTCGGCGGGCGTTTCCGGAGTCAGAATCGTGGCAAAGAACTGGTTCTTCACCGCTCCCCATTGGAGGAGGCCGCGTTTTTCGATCCGTTCCTTGGGCTCCCCGCCGAAGAAACCGCCACCGGAGAATTTGCGCGCGGGAATGTTATCATAATCCCCGTTCTCATAATAGGAGGCGTTCAGATTGAAGCCCATATGGTCGGCTTCCGTGGGGGCGGCCGTTCCGATGTTGAGGAAGATCTGCTCAAGGTTGACCACGGAAGCGGAGGGATTGCGCAGAACGGTGTGATGTTCGATCAGGTAAGGGTCCGGACCCTTTTTGCCCCCGTTCTCCTTCAACTCGTAGGTTCGTTCAACAACTAGTCCGTTCGAAAGGCTGCCACGGAAAGTGACGCGGCCTCCTTCCTGCCGGGTGACCTCGTAAAAACGGACCAGCGGGGCGAGCTGACGTCCCGTGGACCGGTTGAGGGCGAGGGCGGGGCTGTCGGAAACCCGGTTCAGAACCACCGGTTTCGGGGAGGCAACCTCGTGAGGATTCTCGGCCGAGTAGTTCTTCAACTCGATGCGTTTAACCGCACCACCATAGCTTGAAAGGGTGACCGCAAGGGTGTCGTTCTCGAGGACGACAAGGATTTCCTCTGGCTTTTCCGCGGGAGTACCGGGATCGGGAAGTTGTTCCCGGACCGCCTGCGGCGCATCTACTTCCGGCACAATTTCCGGGTCCCGCGTCGGCGGGGCCGAGTCGGGGACCCTCTCGTCCAGCGTTTTTTCCTGTTCGCGCATCTGTTCCTCAAGGGCGCGTTCCCGGGCTTCGGACTGCTGGGCTGCATTGTACAGCATGAGGACGAAGCCGCCCCCAAGAAAAAGGATACCGAGAAGAATGCTATTTTTATCCATGCGAGTTTACGCGTTCTTGCCGGAAACGGGGGAAGACCGCGTCTCCGGACCGGGAGAGGAGGGAGAATGCTGGGGATCGGCCCCGCAGGTGCAAGCAGAACCTTGCGGCACGGGATCCGGTCCCCAACCGCCCAATGGATGGCAACGGGAGATTCGCTTGAGGGCGAGCCATCCACCCCGGAAGGGGCCGAAGCGTCTGATTGCCTCCGCCGCGTAATCGGAACAGGTGGGCGTGAAACGGCAGCCGGACCCCGGAGCGATCATGTGCAGAAAGGGCGAGAGAAGATACCGGTAAAGAAAGAGGAGACCCAACAGGATCCCGCGGAGGAGGGCGGCCGGAAGTCGCAGTGCTTTGCGTAGCGATCCATTCATGACGTCTCCGCGGAAATGGCCCGCAGGGCCCCGTACAAGCGCCGGCGGAGATCTTCGAAGCGGGCCAGCGCAATCCGCTTGCGCGCGATCAGGAGAACTTCGCAGGAGGGAGGAAGCTGATCCTGCTCCCTCCGAAACAATTCACGGAGCCGGCGTTTTGCACGGTTGCGGGCGACGGCGTTGCCGACGCGTCGGGAGGCGACGACGCCGAGTCGTCGCAAAGGTGGGGTGCGCTCGGACTGCGGAAGAAAGTACATATAAAAAAAACCGCACTCCCGGCGGAAGCCGGAAGCGCGTACGAGAGAAAAGTCGGCGGCAGTGCGCAGGTGTTGGTTTTTCCGGTACCGCATGGAAGCGGCGTCGGCGGATCAGGCGCTCAGTTGTTTCCGTCCGCGGGCGCGTCGAGCTTTCAGGACTTTGCGCCCGCCCCGGGTTGCCATGCGGGCCCGGAAGCCGAATTTGCGTGCGCGGCGGAGCTTGGAAGGTCGGTAGGTCGGTTTCATGGTCGTTCCTTATGTGGAAAAAACGGTTAAGCCAAGCACCGGAGCTGCCCGTGTCAAGCCGCGAAGACGGCGCGTTCTCTCCTGAAGGTCGCGCAGCCTCTCGGCCTAGTGCGTATGGATATGTAGATCGCGAAAGGGTCAGGCCTCCTCGAACTTCCGCTCGAAGAGGGTTTCCATTTCCTCGAGGACTTTACCGGCGTCTTCGCCGCTGGCGGTAAGCTTCAGTTTGGAACCGCTTCCCGCCGCCAGCATCATGAGGCCCATGATGGATTTGCCGTTGACCTGTTCGCCATCTTTTTCGACTCCCAGCTCGGCATCGTACTTGTTTGCGACCCGGACGATCATGGCGGCGGGTCGGGCGTGGATGCCCATCTTGTTGGTGACGGTCAGTTCGATGGATTTTTCCATAACCGGGAGAGGAGCGAAAGATGGATTAGCTTGCCGAAGGGCGCGAGATGGGGAAAGGAAAAATTCAGGACGCGGAGGAGGATTGTTTACGGGAGGTGCCGAGGTAGATGCGAATATCCGCCTCGGCATCGCCGATCAGGGCGGTGGCCCGCCGCAACGCGCGCGCCGTGGCGAAGGTGGGATTGGAGGGCCGGTCGGGAAAGATGTTTTCCCGGCCGATGGTGTCGGTGAGGCCGCTGTCCCGGAAAATGCGGATTGCGTCCTTGCGTACTTCGGTGATGAGGAGGTGCCGCCCGCGCTCCTGCATGTAGCGTATTAGCTCCTCGAGGGCGAGAACGCTGGTGGCATCAAGGTGATAGGCGTTACGCATCTTCAGGATGACGATTTTGAGGGACTCCTGTTCACAGACACGGCGCAGCTGGTCGCGAAACAGTTCGGCGGCACCGAAGAAAAGGTCGCCCTCGACATGGACGATGGAGATTTCCGCTTCCCCCTTTTTTTCCTTTTGCTCGAGCGGTTTCATCTGTCCTTCCTGGTCAGGGGCGTACTCCGTCAGTTCCGGTTGTGCGGCTTTGCGCAGGAAAAGGAGAACGGAGACGCCCGTGCCGAGCACAATCGCGAAGTCGAGGCGGATAAAAAAGGCACTCAGGAAAGTGACGAGAAAGACGAGCCGGTCGGAGCCGGTGGCTTTCCAGACAATGCGAAGGACGTGCCGGTTAATAAGGGAAAGGCCGATCGTAATAACGAGGACGGCGAGCACACTGGTGGGAATATAGTGGGTAAAGGGACCCAACGTGTAGGCTCCGACCGCGCAAAGAAGCCCGGCGATGATACTGGATAAAGGCGTTTTCGCGCCGCTGTTCCAATTCAGCTGCGAACGGGTCAAGGAGCCGGAGGCGGGCATTCCCTGGTAGAGGGCGCACCCGAGGTTGGCGAGCCCCATGCCGAGCATTTCCTGATTGGAATCGAGCTTCTGTCCGGCCCGCGAAGCGAGCGATTTGCCGATGGAAGTGCCTTCGAGGACGGAAAGAAAGGCGACGACGAGGGCGACGGAGGAAATCTGGCTGATGAGGTCGCCGCGCAGCGGTGGAAGGGTCAGAGCCCATTGGCTCGGGTCGACGGCGTGCAGGGTTGTCACCGAGGGTCCCCAGCCGTTTGCCAACAACAGCTGGTTCAGGCCCGTGGCCATGACGGACATGATGACGAGGGTAATGGCGACGTTTGGAAACCTGCCGAAACGGCGGTTCAAAAGGTAGAAAACCCCGAAGGTAACCAAGCTGAGGAGCAGGGTGGGCCAATGTATGGAACCGAGATCGCGCAGGGTCAGGTAAAGAACAGTGAGGACGGTCGAGCCTTTGGGGAGGTCCAGCGTGTAGCCGAGGACCTGGGCCAGTTGGTTGATAATAATATACAGTGCCGCCGCCGTGATATAGCCCGTGACGACAGACCGGGAAATGTACTGGATGAGGTTCGCCACCTTCAGGAAGGCCCCGAGGATGAGAAAGGTTCCGGAAAGCAAGACGATCAGCGGCAGCAGGGTCGCCTTGGTGGCCGTATCGGTGATCCCCATGCTGAGAAAGGAAGCGAAAACGAGGACCGATGTGGCATTGGTGGGCCCGAGGATGATGAAGCGGGATCCGGATAAAAGGGGGCCGAGAAGAGCGGCGATTGCGGAGCCATAGATCCCGTATTGAATCGGCATTCCGGCGATCGCGGCATAGGCCATGCCCTGTGGAAAGGCGAGCAGGGCAACATTGAAGCCGGCCCGCAAGTCCCCGCCCGCGCATTCTGCGGAGTAGCCCCGCAGGCTCTTCCGGATAGGGAAATAGCTGAGGTGGTTGCGCTTTTGGATTTCTCGGAAAACTTTGGAAGCGGAGCGTTTCACGTAAGACGTCTCTGGTGATCGGCAAGAGGGGTTGTTGGTAGCGCTGTCTTCTCCAGCATGGCAAATTTATTCTGGTCAGGCCCGTGCGCGCAGGCCACTTCCTAAGGATAACAAATTCAGAATGAAAGCCGCCGCTCTTTATCTGGCTGCTGTCCTGCTGGCGAATCTGACGGCCACGCTCTTTTTACCGGTAGAACTCCTTCCGGGATCGGGAGTGCTTGTTTCCGTAGGGACGTTGATCTTCGGACTGACTTTTACTCAGCGAGACCGCATGCATCGCCTTGGCCGTCCCTTTGTTTACAAAGTGATTGCGCTCTCGGCTTTGCTGAGTTTGGGGTTGCTGGTCAGTTTCCGTTATCTCTGGGGCGGTTGGGTGGTGGACGCCTGCGCTGTCCGCGGCTGGACTTGGCTGGCGGAATCCGCGCAAATGTTGAAGGAAAGCGGATGGCGCGTATTTGCGGCCAGTTTCCTCGCCATCCTAATTGCGGAAAGCGCGGACACGGAAGTTTTCCACCGCTACCGGGAGCGGTCTTTTCTTGTTCGCGTAATCCGTTCCAATGCCGTCAGCATTCCAATGGACTCTTTGATCTTTAATGTAATCGCTTTTGCGGGTAACGCCTTTTTCCCGCCCCTCGTGCTTTTGCAGGTGATCGCGGGAGAAATTATTGCCAAATTCGGAGTGGGGCTGACCTATGCGCTATTGATGCCGCGAAGCTGGGGCCGGGAGAGCAAAGCGCCCTTTGGGGCTTCCTGACAGAGGCCTCCGCCTCAGGACCGCCGGGTCGCCCGCCAGCCGTCGCGATGCCTCCGGATCCAGTCCAGAAGCGCCCGCTCAAAGCCAATATCCTTGCCGGCTTTTTCCGATTCCAACCACTTGTGACGGAGGATTTCCTCACGCTCGGCAAGGAACTCCTTATACAGGCTCGAGCGTTCCACGTAGTTGGGATTATGATTACCAGAAACCATTATGGGAGGGGGCGTAAGCATAGGACTGAAAAGGGTAGGGATGTACAAAAACGCCTATACCAAGTAAGTAAACGAAAGAAATTGTTCGCTTGTCGCAATCATTTTTTGCGGGCGGTTCGGGTGGAAGAGATAAGGTTCGCGGTGAGGCTTTTGGCCATGGTCAGAAAGGCATTTGCGGAGGGGCTGTCCGGATAGGCAAGAACAAAAGGAACTCCCCGGTCGCCTCCCTCGCGGATCTCCGCATCCAAGGGAACCTGGGCCAGCAATGGGGCCTCCAGCTCGTCCGCAGTCCACTGGCCTCCACCTTCGCCGAAGATGTGGACCTTTCGGCCTTCGCCGGCATCGAGGTAGCTCATATTCTCACAGACACCGACGATGGGGACATTGACTTTATCGAACATACGGGCGCCGCGGCGGGTGACATTGACGGCGACGGGCTGTGGGGTCGTCACAATGAGAGCGCCGTCCACTGGCAGGGTCTGGACAAGGGACAACTGGGCGTCGCCCGTTCCGGGGGGGAGGTCGACCACCAGTATATCCAACTCCCCCCAGTTTACATTTTGAGCGAACTGGTTAATGGCGTTGTTGATCATAGGCCCCCGCCAGACCACGGGTGCGTTATCATCGATCAGCAAGGCCATCGACATGACCTTGATGCCATAATTGGTGGGTGGAATGATCTTTTCCTCTTCGATTTCCGGCCGGGCAGCGATGCCCATCATTTGCGGAATGGAGGGCCCGTAAATATCACAGTCGAGAATGCCGACCCCCTTGCTATCCCCTTTTTCGCGGAGAATCTGATCGAGAGCGCAGGCGAGATTGGCTGCCACAGTGGATTTCCCGACACCGCCTTTGCCGCTGGCTACCGCCAGAATGGTGCCGACCCCCGGCATGGCCGCGGGGCCACTTCCACCGTTGCCGCCACCTCCGGGCGCACCCTTCGGTTTTTCAACGGCGACCTCCACGGAAACGCGTCCCGCTCCATTCAACTGGTCAAGGGCGGATTCGGCCGCCTCCTTCAACTTTTTCGGGACCGTCTGGTCCGCCGTCGTCACTTTGATGCGGACGGAAATGTCATTGTTTTCCACGACAATCGTATCCACGAGTCCGAACGAGACGATGTCCCGGCTGAAGCCCGGGTATCGCACGGCCTTGAGCGCGCTCCTTACGGTTTCCTTGTCCATCATTATATAGCCTTTTTGTGCAGGGAAACTTCTTGAAGTCCATCGGAAAGCGGATTGCGTCAGATCGCAAGGTATATGAAAAATTTCCCGGCCAATCTGATTCGCATCTTCTTTATCCTGGCCGCCCTGACCGCGGCCGGTGTTCTTCCGGCGCAGGAACCCATCCGGCTTCCAGATGTGGTCGGACGCGGCGAAATTCTCTCCCGCAGTGTCACCGTGACGGGCCGCCCGGAAGCGCTTCGCCGGGACGCGGCGCGGCTCTTTGATTTGCACGGCGGTTTTGACCGGGTCAGCGAGCGGGCGGATTTCCGCTTTTCTTTCGAGGAAGCCGGATCCGAAGCGGTACGTTTGCGGATTGAATCCGGGGGCAAGGTTCTCATGGAAGAGGTCCTTCGGGGAGCGGACCGCCTTAAGGCCCTGTACCGGGCTGCCGACCGCGCTGTGGAGCGGACTCTCGGCCTGCCCGGATTTTTCAGCGGCGAAGTGGCGTTTATCTCCGACCGCACCGGGCACGCGGAGGTGTACCTCACGGATACTCTGTTCCGTTCCGCCCGGCAGCTTACCCGGGACCGGTCGCAATGCCTCTCCCCGGATCTTTCCCCGGACGGGAATACCGTCCTCTACACAAGCTACCACGGAACGGGTTTTCCGGATATCTACCGGATCGATCTACGGACCGGGAAGCGCTCCCTCTTTGCCGGATTCAAAGGAACCAACACCGGTGCGACGTTCAGTCCCGACGGTACCCGGGTCGCCATGATTCTCAGCGGTTCCGGAAATTCCGAATTGTACCTCGGCAATCGCTCTGGAAGCGGGCTGCAACGGCTCACGCGATCGGAAAGTCTCGAGGCGGATCCCTCATGGTCTCCGGACGGGCGGCGCCTCCTTCTTACCTCGGACAAAATGGGCCGGCCGCAAATCTACACCATGGATCTTGAGGGGCGCTCGGTCTCCCGCGTGCGAACCGACATCAGCCGGCATTGTTCCGAGCCGGCATGGAATCCGCGGGACGAGGACCAAATCGCTTTCACCGCGGCGGTGGGCGGTTCCTTCGAGGTGGTCCTTTTCCGTTTTTCGGAAGGGCGGAGCCGCGTCGTTTCAAAAGGAGTGGGCGACGCTGTTCATCCGGCATGGCTGGCGGACGGGCGCCATTTGCTCTACACCGAGCGGACTCCCCGATACTCGCGTATTATGATCCTCGATACAAAGACCGGCAAGCGCTTCCGCTTCAGTCCCGCCGAGTTGAACAGTGCCCGTGAAGCGGCACCTTCTTTCTAATGCTCAGGCGCAGATGGCCGCCCGAACCTCTTCGGCCGTTTCCTCGCCGCAGAGGGCCGCCGTGAGGGCAAGACCGAAGTCAATGGCCGTTCCCGCGCCGCGGGAAGTAATGACGGTACCGTCGCGAATCACCTCCTGGTCCGGATCGAGGTCGGGAAGTTGGGTGGCCACGCTAGGATGGGCGGTGTAGGCACGGCCTTCGAGCAATCCCGCTTCCTTCAGGACCGTGGGACCGGCGCAAATGGCGCAGGTAAAGCGGCCTCCACCGGCGTGACGGCGGAGAAAATCGAGGACCGCCGGATTTTCCTTGAGAAGAGTATGTCCAGGACCCCCCGGAACGATTACCATGTCGTACAGGTTATTCGCGCAATCCTCGAAAAAGGTTTCCGCACAGAGCCTGATATGGTTCCGACCTGTAATATCAAGGGATTCGCCCGGACAGGCGAGGACGACATCGACGCCCGCCCGTCGGAGCAGATCTACAGGAGCGAGGGCTTCCACTTCTTCGACCCCGTCGACAAGGAAAATGATGGCACTAGACATTTTAGCTACTTTACAAGCTTTTGGGCTGTTCTGGCAAAGATAAAACTCAGCCTATCCGGCATTCCCTTTTCGGAGGCGTCGCAGGAAGCGCCGAATGCTGTCCGCGTAGGCGGGGCCGTGGTCCTCGACGAGGTTGTTGTGTCCGCCTCCTTGGAAAGAAGTAAAGAATTTCGGCTCGGGAGCGGCGGCGAAGAGCGTTTTCCCGTGTTGAAAAGGAACGGTCCCGTCGCGAGTCCCGTGCAGCAATAGAAGAGGGCAGCGCAGCTTCCCGATCCGGGCGAGGTTATCGTAGATGTCCCAGGGCAGGAGGCGAACGCGGGTGACGACGCGAAAGGCGCTGGTAAAGGTACTTTCAAGAATGAGGCCGCCGGCTGCGTATTCGCAGGCGAGGGCCACCGCCGGACCCCCGCCAACGGAGCGCCCGTAGAGGATCACCTTGTCCGGGGCGTAGCCGGTCTCCTCCGGGATTTTTTCCCAAAGAAAGCGGGCGGCGGCCGTGATGGAGTCTTCGGAGGGACGGCCCGGGCTTTGCCCGTAACCCGGGAAATCCCAGGCAAGAACGGAGAAGCCCAATTCGTGAAGGGTTTTCAGTCGGTCTTCCAGCATCCCGAGATCCTCGGCGTTGCCGTGATGATAGAAGAGAAGAAAGTCGGCCTTCGCGTTGGGAAGGTACCGGAGCGCGAGGGAGCGATTTTCGTCATCGAGCTGTATTTTCCGGAGGCCCGGGAGGTTTGTGTAGCTCGGCGACGGAGCGGGAAAAACTAATTTATTGGCGAACATGGCGGCGAAAAGGCCGAGACCGAAATAGCCGAGGACAAGCGCGAGCAGAACGCTCCTGAGAATGCCGGCAAGGGAGGTCCACGGAAGGCTCATGAGGTGCAGCCTGTCGTCTTCGGAACGGCTGCCAATGGCAAAATCCCCGCCCTTGTTCCCGGGCGAGCCCTACGGTTGACTTCACGGGCCCGGCGGAAAAAGGTGAAAAGCTTCGGGAAGGGGTGGTGAAGGCCGCTTCCCGTGGCAGGGCAACATGAGCAGGGACATCAGATCTTCCACGCGGGCGCCTGTGCGCCTGTACGACAGTCTCACGCGTTCGACCCGCGAACTTCTCCCAGGCGAGGAGGGGCGTTTTGGCATGTACGTGTGCGGACCCACCGTTTACGGCCCCGCTCACATCGGGAACTTCCTTACCTTTCTTCGCTTTGACGTGCTGTACCGTCTGTTGCAGGCGGCCGGCTATGCCCCGTACTACGTTCGCAATATTACCGACGTGGACGACAAGACGATCGAGCGGTCACGGGCCGAAGGAAGGACCCTCGAGGAGTTCACGCAATCGTGGACGGAGCGTTTCCATGCCGACTGCGCCTCGCTTCATCTCCTGCCCCCGGATGTTGAGCCCCGGGCGACTGATCATATTTCCGGACAAATCGAGCTGATCCGCCGTCTCGAAGAGAAGGGCCACGCCTACCAGGCCCCGGATGGCTCCGTCTACTACCGAGTCCATTCCTTTACCGATTACGGAAAATTGTCCCATTTCGATCCG
>CAYFRH010000023.1:0-2574 GCA_964345345.1 uncultured Puniceicoccaceae bacterium
GGACGTTGGTTGTAGAGCTGGAGTCCAACGCTACCTTTTTCCTTTGGATACGGCGCTACTCGACCAGCGTACCGATGGGTTCGCGGAGAACAGCGCGGCGGATGCTGTCCTTTGTATTCAGATTGAAGACAAGAACGGGCATCTCGTTGTCCTGACAAAGGGCAAATGCAGTGGCGTCCATTACTTTAAGTCGCATCTTGAGCGCCTCCATAAAGGAAATTCTGTCATACTTCACGGCCTCGGGATGATGCATGGGATCCTTATCGTAAATCCCGTCCACCTTGGTCGCTTTGAGAATGATCTCCGCCCCGATTTCACTCGCGCGCAGGGCGGCCGTCGTATCGGTGCTGAAATAAGGGTTGCCGGTGCCACCTACGAAAATGACGACTCGCCCCTTTTCCAGGTGTCTAGTGGCACGGCGCAGAATGTACGGTTCCGCCACCTTGTCCATCTCGATCGCGCTGAGCACCCGGACCTGCACTTCCAGTTTTTCGAGGCGGTCCATGAGGGCGAGTCCGTTGATCGTCGTCGCCAGCATGCCCATATAGTCGCCGGTTGTGCGGGCAACCCCGCGCTCCTCCGCTCCGGAGAGGCCGCGGAAAATGTTGCCGCCGCCGACAACGAGGCCGACCTCGACTCCGAGGTCGTGCACCGCTTTGATTTCCTCACAGATTCGGTGCAAGACCGTCCCGTCGATGCTTTCTCCGGATTCCCGGGATCTGAGTACTTCCCCGCTCAGCTTGAGGACAATGCGCTGGTAGCGAGGTGGTTTTGCGTCTGGCGTCCCTTCCATCAAAAGGCCAGCTTTTGCTTCCCTCCGGAAAGGTCAACCTCTCCGTCGCGACCTTTGCCCATCGACCCATATCCCTTTTGCAATCGGACTTGACCCTCCGTGCTGGCGCGACTTTATTTCAGCGTTTTACTCATAGGCCCATGGTGTAATTGGCAACACAGCTGATTTTGGTTCAGCCATTCGAGGTTCAAGTCCTCGTGGGCCTGCCACACGGTCTTTAGGCGAGACACGCTTCTACTAGGCCGATGGAAATCTGAGTTATATGAGACGGAAGGACGACTCCGGTACCGATTTCGAGACCACCACCTTCGACTATGACGAGCGTGGCAATAAAAAGGAGATGACGGATCGGTGGATTCCACTCTGAAGTGCAAGAGAGAGATTCCAAGGCTTCGCTCAGAAAGGCTTGAATCTTCCCATCTATCTTTAGTCCGGTTTCTCACTTGTCGCGACGCTTTTGAACAGCCTTCCATCTCCGTTTTTAGAAGCTTCGCCACCTTTTTCCGAGCTTGGTTAGGTTACAATTATCGGGTCATGTAAACTTCAAATTAAGTTTATTTAATTTAAGGAAACTTAGCTCGAAGGGGTATGACAAAACCGGGATTCGAAGGACATCCCGCGATCCAAACGCCGACCCTACTCCCGCTCCAATGGGGCACTAAATTTATTGATTAAATTTTTCACGCTACCACCCATTTCGTCAATCCTCGCAACCTGCCCCTTCTTCGCCATATATGTCCGCCTGCTTGTTAATCGGAAACTTAAGCAGGTGACATGAATCGCTTTCGGGATCGGGATCGCTATCCGGTCTCGGGCTTTCTTGAACCCGCTTGAAAAATGGTCCGAGAACCGGTTTCGATTTCGGTAGCGATTTCGACTTCGATGCTACGGGATCTATGTAAACTATGTTGGTAGCTGAGTAATAACAACGCGGATCCCTCTTCCCGCCTTTTGACTCATTAAAAATCTGGCTACCAGCCAGTTACAGTTCGGTGATCAGGCGCGTGAATTCTATCAGTGACTTCCCTGATACGCCTTCGGCGGAACGTAACAAAAATGAGTTTGACTACAAAATGAATTACAAATAAAGAAGACTTTGTACTCAGCTTTTCAAATTGGATAGGTGCTATGACTGATCGAACTTTTTTGCACGGATTTCTTCCCTTTCGGCTGTTTTTGGTGGCCGTGGCAATTTGCCATTCTGCAGGGGCGCAGATTACAGAAATTACAAATATAGAAGCCGGACCGCTGGTCTCGTTGCCGTCGCGCGGGATTGTTACCTGGGAATTGCGAAACGCCAACGATAAGCGGATTCAGCCCGGGCTCGACGGTGAATATTTCACCAGCGTTCTTATCTTTGGTCGCTCCTCCGAAGTAGATGACTATTTCATTATTGCTGAACTGACGTCGCAGAGTGACAGCGTGCTCTTCAACGTCGCACTGTTCGAGGAGTTTGAACAATCCGCCGTTGTAATCGATGTTTTCGATACGGAAAGTCAGCTGGAGGTTTCCAGCGGATTGGTTTCGGTCGATCCACCCTCCAGGATAGCTTTTGCCCTTGAGGAGGGGGCCTGCCGGGAAATATGGACCTCCCTCGTCCAAGCTAGGGCGGATAAACAATCGAGAGACTGCAGCGAATTGGAAGCGGCCATGGAAGCCGCGCGAGCCGAGATGGAAGAGGCTGAGCGCGCGATGCACGAGGAGCGTAATCGTCGTCAGAAGGTGGTTTCTCAACTCGCCGATTTGCAGAAACGCTCTATCGCCTGTTACCGGCAGATTGA
>CAYFRH010000023.1:2674-26114 GCA_964345345.1 uncultured Puniceicoccaceae bacterium
CTTGGAAGGCGATATCGCACGCAGATTCTCCAAGACCTTGGCTTATGCGGACAGCGTTTCCGCCATTGAGGCGTTGGTACAATCCATAGCCGACAAGGAGGCGGAAGTGGCCCAGATCGACGCCGACCTCGCCGCCGCAGTCGCCTCGGGTAACCATCAAGGGCCAGCGGATAGCGAATACCGCACAAAAGTGGCGACCTTCGAGGCGGCGCGGGAGGCCTACGAAGCCTGCGTCGAAGAAAAGGAAGCGCTTTGCGCTGAGATCCAACGGCTGACAAAGGAACTCGAGCGATGTGAAAAGGAGGCGGCAATCGCCAAGGACATCGGGGAAGCGGAGAGCGATAAGGATGACGCGGAAGCCGACAGCGAGGCCGCCAGGGAAGACCTCGAAGCCATACCTGAGGATGTGCGAGGCGGCTCTTCCCCCGCAGGCACCAAGGCGCGGGAAGCGGAAGAAAAGAAAAACAAGGCCGAGGCCGCGGCCGAGGCGGCCGAAGAGCACACCGATGAGGCGGAAAAAAAGGTAAGGGAAGGGGATCCGGAGGGCGCCGCGGAGGAGGCCAAAAAGGCACAGGAAGAAGCGGCCAAAGCCAAGGCGGCGGCTGAAGAGGCGAAACGCCTGGCCGACGAAGCCCGGGACCTCGCCGAGGAGGAAGAATCCGAGCGGCGGCTTCAAGAAATGGAAGAGCGCCGCCGTCAATTGCGGGAGCTTGAGCGCTGGCAAAAGAAACGCAAAGCGGCGATCGACTACTTGATTGGCGAAGCGGTTCAGGACATGGACGGCCAGCTATCCCCCGAAGATCTGCAGGTCCTCCGCGATACGCTGGCGGAGTTAATCGATCTCGGCAACTCCGCTCGGGATGGTATGGAAGAGCTTCAGGCAGCGGGAGCCTCCGGCGCTCCCGACATCGATGCCTTCCTCGACGACCTGCAAAATCGGCTTGATAGCCTTATCGGGCCACTTGAGGACCTGAAAGATAAAATCGACGGATTCGCTGATGTTTTCGAGAAAATCGTCGAGGTCAAAACGCAGCTGGATATCATCACCACCAACGCGGACAGTCCACAAGAACGTGCTCGTCAGTTCGGGGCATGGTTGAACCTTGTCGCGGTCGGGTTGGACGAAACCGTTGGCAACGTGCCGATTGTCCAGTTTGTCACGGCTTATTTTTCTTTCTTGGTGGACGGCTATTTCGCTGCTCTCGACGGGATCGATCAGATTGAGCGCAATATTGCAAAAAGCATCCTTCGCGGCAATGTCCCCATGTCCTGCGGGAAGTACCTGATGGGGCTGTGCGAAGGCAAAACTATCGACGATTTCGTTGAAGAGGTCATGGCACGCGTCCGTTCCCTGCCCGACAACGTGCTGGACCGGTTGAACCTGGAAATCGTCGAAGCCGAAGCCCGCGCCCAGATAGCCGCCCGCATTGCCGAGTGCGCCCGCAACCAGCTCAAGGAACCTCCCCCTCCGATTAAGTACACCGACTGGGTGCAGAACTCTGTCGGTTCCCCGCAGCAGGAACCTGGCACTGCTTGGTACAACGACCGTCAGCGGTTTGATGTAAATTCCCCCGATCCCCTGAATCCGTTGGCGAATCTTGCTGGTGACGGGATCCCCAATTTTGCGAAGTTTGCCCTTGGCATGGATCTGGAACGAACGGCCGAATATCCGTTTACTATCGCCAACCTGCCTTTTAAGCCGCTTGAGGACGCCATCGGGTTGCGGTTCACAATTAATCAGGGCGCTCAGGGCGTAGCCCGAGTGGTGGAATGGAGTTCTTCTCTCGCTCCCGATGCAGTCTGGAGCGAGATCGACGGTATTACCGACATTTTCCCCGGAACCAATCGGGAGGATCCGGCCGTCGTCTACTTTTTCCCGGAAGGCGGATCCATCACGGCTTTGCCCGAGAGCGCGCATTTTTTCCGGTTGCGTATTATTTGGGAAGCAGGTGGTTCTTCGCTTACATTTCCTAAGCGACATGACGGGGACGAACCAAATTAATTAGTTGAGCCTCATTAGAGGCCGCGCGTCTTTCCAGGCCAATAACGCCGTGAAACGGGCTTGTGGGCGGCGGATTTGGGCCGCCGGGCGGTCAGTAGAAAAAAGGCACGACCGAATTTGCGGCCGTGCCTTTCTTTCGGGGTATTGGTTGTCGCAAAAATACCGCTACATCATTTTTCCGCCGTAGATCGCGTGCTTGCCGAGCATTTCCTCAATGCGGAGAAGCTGGTTGTACTTGGCGACGCGGTCGGAGCGGCTGAGGGAACCGGTTTTGATCTGGCCGCAGTTGGTCGCGACGGCGATGTCCGCGATAGTGGTGTCCTCGGTTTCTCCGGAGCGATGGGATAGAATGGAGGTGTAGGCGTGTTCTTTCGCCATCTCCACGGCGTCGAGGGTTTCGGTGAGGGAGCCGATTTGGTTCACCTTGACGAGGATGGAGTTGGCCACGCCGAGCTCGATGCCCTTGGAGAGGAACTTCGTGTTTGTAACGAAAAGGTCGTCCCCGACGAGTTGAACGCGGTCGCCGATGGCCTCAGTGAGCAGCTTCCAGCCGTCCCAGTCGTTTTCGTCGCAGCCGTCCTCAATGGAAAGAATGGGGTAGCGGTCGCAGAGGTCTTTCAGGAATTCGACCATCTCGGCGCTGGAACGTTTGGAACCGTCGGATTTTGCGAAGACGTACTTTTTCGTCTTGCTGTCGTAGAATTCGGAAGAAGCGACATCGAGAGCGAGAAAGATGTCCTTGCCGAATTTGTAACCGGCGTCCTTCACGGCCTGCGCGATCACGTCCAGAGCGGCCTCGTTGGATTCGAGTTCGGGGGCGAAGCCGCCCTCGTCCCCGACGGCGGTGGATAGGCCTTTGCCTTTCAGGACTTTTTTCAGGGCATGGAAGGTTTCGGCGCCCATGCGGAGGGCTTCCGAGAAGGATTTCGCCCCTTTGGGCATGATCATGAATTCCTGAATATCGATGGGGGCGTCGGAATGTGCACCGCCGTTCATGATGTTCATCATCGGGACCGGCAGCACCTTGGCGTTGACGCCGCCGATGTAGCGGAAGAGGGGCATTTCGAGGGCTTGGGCGGCCGCCTTTGCGGTGGCGAGGGAAACGCCGAGTATGGCGTTGGCCCCGAGCTTTTTCTTGGTTGAGGTGCCGTCGAGGGCGAGAATGCGGGAATCGATGTCGACCTGATCGGCGGCGTCGCGACCAATCACTTCCGGGGCAATGATTTCGCCGACATTCTGCACGGCGCGGAGGACCCCCTTGCCGAGATAGCGCTTGCGATCGAGATCGCCGGCCTGCTTGGGCTTGATGCCGCCGTCGCGCAATTCGAGTGCTTCATTCACGCCGGTGCTGGCTCCGGAAGGCACGGCGGCGCGGCCGATGACGCCGGATTCAAGTTCGACGTCGACTTCGACGGTGGGATTCCCGCGGGAATCAATTACCTCGCGGGCGCGGATATCTACGATGGTGGTCATGGTGGGTTTCCTTTGTTAGTTTTCGCTTTTCTGTCAATGAATTAGAAGGGCTAATTGCCCACGGTATGTTCATTAACAAAACTTCTTCAAAATGGGGATTCAAATATCCACGTCCGGCAAAGTTTCGCTGGCGCGGGTAAGCTGGTTGGATTTTTCAATGAAAAATTCCTGCGCGGAAAACGGTTTTTCGTTCCGGCCCACCGTTGGTTTGCGGTAAGAACCATTGGCGCGGAGCAGCTTGGCCCGGGAATTATCGCGCTGGTAGGCCCCGAGGACTTCATTGATGAGGCGGTCGCGCAGATCCTCCTGCTCGACGGGAAAGATTACTTCGATCCGACGGTAAAAATTACGGGCCATCCAGTCCGCGGAACCGGCGTAGAGGAGAGGACGTTGTCCATTCGCATTCTCAAAATAAAAGATGCGGCTGTGTTCGAGGTAGCGGCCAAGAATGCTCCGGACCCGGATGTTCTCGCTCAATCCCTTCAGTCCTGGAACGAGGCCGCAAATGCCGCGGATGATCAGGTCGACCTGGACCCCGGCGCTGGAGGCAAGGTAGAGGTTGTCGATGGTCTCCTTGTCGATCAGCGAGTTGCATTTGACAATGATCCGCGCGGAAAGGCCTTTGCGGGCATTCCGAGCCTCCTGGACAATGAACTCGTTCATGCGCCGGTGAAGAGTGTAAGGGGCCACCAGCAGCTGGTTGAAGCGCGGTGACTTTGCGAATCCGGTCAGGGTGTTGAAGACGTTCGCGACCTCATCCGTGAGGTCCTCGCGAGAGGTGAGAAAGCTTAGGTCGGTGTACAGGCGGGCCGTCTTGGAGTGGTAGTTGCCGGTCCCGAGGTGGGCGTAGCGGCGGAGTCCCTCTTGCTCGCGACGCACGACCAGACAGCATTTGCAGTGCGTTTTCAAGCCCACGAATCCGTACACGACATGGATGCCGGCCTCCTCCATCATGCGAGCCCAGTTGATGTTGTTGGCTTCGTCAAAACGGGCCTTCAGCTCGATGAGGACCGTAACCTGCTTGTCGTTGCGCGCCGCCTCCATGAGCGCGTTCACGATCGGCGAATCCGCGCTCGTCCGGTAAAGGGTAATTTTAATGGCGAGGACATTCGGGTCGTAAGCGGCTTGGCGCGCGAACTCCACCACCGGGTCAAAGGAATCAAAAGGATGGTGCAGCAGGTGGTCCTGGTTTTTGATATCCTCGTACATGTAGCGGTGTTGCCGCAACGCCGGCGGCTGGTGCGGCTGGAAGGGCGGAAACTTCAGGTCCGGCCGCTGCACCATGTCGTACACGCTCATCAGGCGCAGAAGATTGATCGGCCCGTTAATGCGGAAGACATGCTGGCGGCCCAGGCGGATCGCTTCCAGCAGCTCCGTCAGCAACTCCTCCGGCGCATCATTCTCAATTTCGAGCCGCACAGCCGCACCTTTGCGCAGGTTGTACAGCTCCTCCTCGATCGTCTGGAGAAGGTTTTCCACCTCTTCCTCGTCAATGTAGAGGTCGCTGTTGCGCGTAATGCGGAAGGCGTGGACAGAGCGGATTTTGTAGCCGGGAAAGAGGCGGCGGGCGAAAATTTTCAATACATCGCTCAGGAAAATAAAGCAGTCCGGCAAGCGGCTGGTCCCCGGAATCTGCACTACCCTTGGCAGAATCCGCGGCACGGGGATGAAGGCCATCATGCGTTCGGTCGCCGGCGTGTCCGGGTCATCCAGCCAGAGAAGGATATTCAGCGACTTATTGCCGAATTGGGGAAAGGGATGAGCCGGGTCAATGGCCAGCGGCGTGAGGACGGGATGGACCTGTTCCTCGAAGTAGTGCCGCAGCCAGTTCAGTTCACGCCGCGTCAACTGTTGTCGGCCTTTGAAGGGAAGGCCCTGCTCCGCCATCGCCGGGACGATCTGCTCGTGCCAGCATTTGTATTGGTCCTGCACCAGCGAGGCCGAGACCGAATGGACCCGCCGCAGTTGCTCCTTGGGTCCGAGCCCGTCGATCCCTGCCTTCGTGATATTCGATTCCACCTGCTGGATCAGGCCAGAAACCCGGATTTCGAAAAATTCGTCCAGGTTTGAGCTTACGAAGGACAGAAACCGCAGCCGTTCAAGGAGCGGATAATCGGTGTCTTCCGCCTGCTCAAGAACACGGCGGTTGAAGGCGAGCCAGCTCAACTCACGGTTGAAATAGGCTGCTTTCGCTTTCCGGCTCCCCTGTTTACCCGTTGCCATCCAGTCAAAGTGGAAGCTTCCGCCACGCAGGGCAAGGAAAGGACGAGAGATCAGCCCGAATACCAAAATGCAAGGGCTGACCCCCTGCTGTTTTAATCGATTTTTCCGAGGAGATCGTAGATACGGTTCACCATTTCGCGGGGATCCTCGACGAAGCCGGCGGCGATGAGGGAATTGTCGAGGACTTGTTCCGTCATAAGCTTGGCGAGGTCGGGCTTGGAGGCGCGGAGCTCGTTAAGTTTGTGCATGAGCGGGTGGGCGGGATTGATTTCGAGGCGGACGGCATCGGTGCCGCCGGCGTCCTGATTCATGGCCTTGAGGATGCGCCGCATGGAGGGAGTCATCATTTTGTCGGCATTGAGGGCGGCGGCGGGGCTGTCGGTGAGACGTTTGGAGGTGGCGACATCGGTCACGCGGTCGCCGAGGGTGTCCTTCATCCACTTAGTCAGTTCCTGCTGCTGCTCGGGCTCAAGTTTCTCCCCGCTGGTGGCGGCTTCGTCGCCGAGGTCGATTTCGCTGCTGTCGGCGGCGGCGAGTTTTTTGCCTTCGAATTCGCCGATGTGGTTCATGACAAATTCATCGATTGGCTCGAAGAGAAACAGGACTTCGAGGTTGCGGGAGCGGAAGGCTTCAAGGTAGGGCCCCGCCTCGATGGCGTTTCGGGAGGGCGCGTACAGGTAGTAGATGGTGTCCTGGTCCTCTTTCATGCGCCCGACATATTCTCCGAGGCTGGTCCATTGGCCGGCATCGGTGAGACTGCTTTCGTAGCGGAGGAGCTTGGCGAGTTTCTCGCGGTAATCGTAATCGCTGGTGATGCCTTCTTTGAGAAAAATCCCGAACTGCTGGTAAAACTCCTTGTAGTCGTCCGGTCGCTTGCCGGCCTCGTCATCGAGATGGCGCAGAAACCGGTTGGTAAGGATTTTGCCCAGCTTCTGGACAAGGGCGGAATCCTGCATGGATTCGCGGGAAATGTTCAGGGGCAGGTCCGCGGAATCAACGACGCCGCGCAGGAAACGCAGCCACTCCGGGAGCAGGCCTTCGGGATGATCGTCGATCAGGACCTTCTTGCAGTAAAGGGCGACCCCCGGCTCCATCCGGCCAAAGCCGAAGCGCTCCATGTTCTCCTTCGGGGTGAAGAGGAGGGCATTGATGGCGAGGGGGGCGTCGGCGGCGAAGTGGAGGGTATGGCGTGGCTCGTCGAAAGCGTTGGCCTGGAATTTGTAGAACTCGGTGTATTCCTCCGGCTTGACGTCGCTCTTGTTGCGGAGCCAGAGGGCGTCCATGGTATTCGCCCGTTCCCCGTTCAGGTTAATGGGGAACTGCACGAAGCTGCTGTAGCGTTTAAGGATCTCCTGGACGCGGGATTTGCCGGCGAACTCTTTGCTGTCTTCGTGCAGTTTGACGACGATTTTGGTCCCGCGCCGCTGTTCATCCTCCGTTGCTTCGAGCTGATAGCTGTCCTTGCCATCGCTGATCCAGCAGAGGCTTTCCCCCTCGGGTTTGTAGGAACGTGTGTAGACGCGGACCTCATCCGCGACCATGAAGACGGAATAGAAGCCGACGCCGAACTGCCCGATGAGATTGGCAGGATCGGCTCCCGACTCGCGCGCCTCCTTGATGGCGGCGGCGAAGGCTTTGGAGCCGGACTTGGCGATGGTGCCGAGGTTTTCGGTCACTTCCTCGCGCGTCATGCCGACGCCGTAGTCCTGGATCGTGAGGGTGTTGCCGGAATCGTCGGTGGTGATGTTGATTTCAAGGGGAAGCTTCTCGTCGTGAATGGTTTCTCCCGCCAGCTGGTAGTGCCGCAGCTTTTCGAGGGCGTCGCTGGAATTGGAAACCAGCTCGCGGATAAAAATTTCCTTATCGGTGTAGAGGGAGTGGATGACGATATCCAGCAACTGCCGGGTTTCGGCCTGGAAGGCGTGGGTTTCTGCTTTTTGTTCGCTCATGATAGGTTCGAATTTGGTTGAAAGTTGATGTTGGAAAAACGGAGGAATGTAGAATCCGTCACACGAAAATCAAGGATGCACCAGTCCGGTGAAGAGGCTTCCGAAAAGAAAGGCATAGGGAAGGAGAAAGCCGTGCAGCGGCAGCTCGTGGCCTTCCTGCCGGTGGCGCTGGAGGAGCCACGCGATGGCGAGGGCGGCGGCAAGCAGAAGAGTGCCCGTCGGGGGCCATGGCCATGTCTTCGTCCCGACACCACCGGGAATGTGCAGGCAGAGGGCCAGCAGCCCTTCCATTGCCTCCACCGTCCACCATCCGGGCCGCGCCAGCAGAGCAAGAACCTCCGTCGGCAGAGGGGCCGCCAAGAACAGGAGAACACCGTTGAAGACGGCGACGGCGGCGAGCGGGTTCAGGAGCGGGGCCACCAGCCAGCCGCCAGGGGTGAAGAGGGCGAAGTGCTGCGCGATGAGGGGCGCGCTGGCAAGGCTGGCTCCGGCGGAGACACAGAGCAGCTGCACGAGACCTCTCCGGAAATTGCGCCGTTTTTCCCGCCAAGGGCCGAGGCCCGGCTCCTGCGGGAAGTGCCTTTCCCACCGCCGGTTCAGCTCTTCGGCAAGGGGAAGCCCGAGAAGAAGGATGGAGGCGACGACCCCGTAGGAAAGCTGGAATCCGAGCGCGTAAAGTTGGCGTGGATTCCAGAGCAGGACAAGAAAGGCGGAGAAGACCAGGGCTGGAAAAAGGTGCGGCTGCCGCAGGAGGTAGCGGGAACCAAGGACACAGCTGAGCATAATGCCGGAGCGGACCGCCGAGGGGGCACCGCCCGTCAGCCAGACATAGAACCAAAGGCCAACGAGAAGGGGGAGAAAGCGCAGTCGTTCGGGAAAGCGGAGCCACCGCAGCAGCAGGTGCAGAGTAAGGACGACCCCGCCCACATGAAGGCCGCTGACCGCGAAAAGGTGGAAGCTTCCCGTATGTTTGTAGAGGACGATGCGCTCATCGGTGAGGAGCCCGCGATTGCCCAGCAGCATGCTCGCAAGGACGTATCCGGGGTCGGCGGGGTTTGTGCATCCCGCCGTCAGCCTGTCCTGAAAGGAACGATACACAAGCTGCCGGATGCGTTCAGAGGCCGGTTCATCACGCGGACGTGCGAGCACCGTCCCCTGCGAAGCCGCGAGAAAAATGTCGCGCCGCAGCAAATACGACTGGAATCCGTCCGGTTCCTTCACGGCGGGAAGAAAACCGAGGCGGGCCTTTGCCCGGAGGGTTTCTCCGCGGGCCAAGGGCGGCGGGGCCTCTTCGCGGGTGGCGAGGTAAAAGGAAAGGCGGCGTCCCCGCAGCTCCTTTCGCGGGCTGTTGTCGTCGACAATGCGGCCGACGCCGGCGACGCGCGCCTCCTTGCGCGCATGGAAGACTTCCTCGACGCGGACGGTGAAGGTCACTTCCCGGGGAGGCAGCCATGACCAGTCCGGAGCGGGCGATGCGGAGATGCGCAGGGCAAGGAATCCGCCCGCGGCGGCCCCTGCGGCGGCAGTGGCGAGCGGGGCGAGGGGCATCGGGAACCTCCGCCGCCCTGCCCGCAAAAGCAAAAAGAGGAAGAGACCCGCCACGGCCGCACCGGGGCCGGTGAGGTTTCCGGGCAGGAGCGCGACCACCAATCCGGCGAGAAAGGCCAGCAAGGGGGCTTTCACGCAGGCCGGGGGACGTGGCGGGGCGGCTGGGTCCGCGAAAGGGGCGTCGGCGTTCATGTCGCGATCCTCCACAGGCTTGCCCGCTCACGCCTTGCCAGCAAGTCGCCGGGCTGCGACCCTGCGGAAAAGAATGCCTGAAAATAAGCAGAAAGAAATCTTTACGGCCTCCCCGGAGGCGGAGACTGCGGCGGCTCCGCGCGGCTACCGTCCATTAGCGGCGCGCATGCGTCCCCGCAGCCTTGCCGAGGTCGCCGGGCAGGATCATCTGCTCGGGGAGAATTGCCTGCTGCCGCGTCTTGTCCGGCGCAACGAATTCGGCAGTCTTCTTCTCTATGGCCCGCCCGGGACGGGAAAAACCTCCCTTGCGGAAGCGATCGCACGGGAGACCCGGTCCCGCTTCGTCCAGGTCAATGCCGTTCTTTCCAACACCGCCGAGATGCGCGAAATCCTGCGCATGGCCCGGTACCGCGAGGACGAACGGACGATTGTTTTCATTGATGAGATTCACCGCTTTAACAAAGCCCAGCAGGACCTTCTCCTGCCCGACGTGGAGGCGGGGATTATCCGCCTGATCGGCGCGACCACGCACAATCCTGGGTTTTATGTAAACGCGCCCCTGCTCAGCCGCAGCCATCTCTTCAAACTCGAACCGGTGACGGAGGCGGCCACGGTCGAGGTTCTGCGCCGGGCCCTCAACGAGGACCGCGGCCTCGGGGCCATGAAGGTGGGGGCGGAGGACGACGTCCTGCGCCTGCTTGCGCGCATGAGCGATGGTGACCTGCGCCGCGCCCTCAACGCCCTTGAGACGATCGTGCTCGGGCTGGAAGGCGAGGAGGGGGACGGTCGCCGTATCCGCGAGGAGGCCGTGCGTCGGTTTGCGAGGGAGCGGCAAATCCGCTACGACGCAGGGGAGGACGAGCATTATGACACCGCCTCGGCCTACATCAAAAGCATGCGCGGGGGCGATCCCGACGCCGCCCTTTACTGGCTCGCCAAGATGCTTTCCGGCGGGGAAGACCCGCGCTTCATCGCCCGCCGCATGGTCATTTTTGCCTCAGAGGATGTCGGCCTTGCCGATCCGCGTGCCCTGCAGCTGGCGGTGGCCTGCTTTCAGGCCTGCGAACAGGTCGGTCTGCCGGAATGCCGCCTCAACCTCTCCCACGTGACGGTGTTCCTCGCCAGTTCTCCGAAAAGCAATTCCACCACGGAGGCCATCGCCCGCGCGGAGGCCCATCTGAAGGAACACGGCGTCCAGCCGGTGCCGGCGTGGCTGCGCGACAGCCATACCGGCTTCAACAAAGCCCTCGGACAGGGCGAAGGATACTTGTACAGCCACGCTTTTGTGGAAGCGGTCAGTGGCCAAAGCTACATGGCCTCGCCGGCGACTTTTTATGAACCCGGCGAGGCCGGACTTGAGGTCCGGATCAAGGAACGGCTCGACCACTGGGAACAACTTCGCCGCCAGCCGCGCCGGAAATCCTGACTCCGCCAAGGTCCTCCCCCGTGTCAGCGCGTCGGCCAGGCATCGGGATGACCGCGCAGGCCACGATTTGCCGCAGGGGTTCCTGCACCGGCCTCAGACGTCGATGACGTCGTCCTCTTTGGCGGGCCGACGGCGCTTTACATTGCGATGGGAGCCGGTCCATTGGACTTTCACTTGGGGACGCGGACTCAGAAAGATGTTCACGAGCACGCTGCAGAGGCTGATGATGAGGGCACCCAGTAAAGCTGGCCCAAATCCGGGAACGGTGAAACTGGGAATGAGGCTCCCCGCGAGCAGGAGAAGGACCGCGTTAATAAGCAGAATCCCCAGCCCGAAAGTGAAAATGACAAATGGCAGGGCGAAAAGGACCAGCAGCGGCTTCAGGAGAACGTTGAAGAGCGCGAGGACAAAGGCGACGAGAAGGAGCGTAATCGTCGATTCGGCCTCGATTGGTCCGACGAGGGCAGTTGCGAGCAGCACACCGACGAAAAGGACGACAATGTCCCGCAGGAAAGAATTCCGGCTGAGCTGGTTCATGAGGCTTTTGACTGAGGATCGAGGTCGACCCGTTCATTGGACAGAATGACCGAGTCGCCTTCCTTCATTCGGATGATGAGGCGAATCCGAAAATCGTAGGGCGGCGTGAGGGTACGCGGACTGGTCAGGCGCGCATCCTCGCCGGGGCGCAGCAGAGTCCGGAAGTCGTCGTGGCGATGCCCCGGATCATCGACGACAAAAATGATCGACTCGGCGGGGGAGGGAAAGGCGTTCCCGGCGGCGTCAACAAAATGTGCGACGAGATTGCGGTCCTGCACAACAAGGTGGAGGCCCGGCTGGTTTTCCAGCTCGATCGTGGTTCCGCCGTTTGGAACAGGATCTCCGACGATCGCCGCCGTAGCAGAGAAGGACAGACCTGCAGCTGTAAGGAGCGGGATCAGGAAGTGAAGAAACGGACCTGACATCGTATTAAACATGGTAGGTGGCGCCTCGGGCCAATGCAAGAAGGGAGCGCGACTTGCCCGGCTTTCCTCCGATTCTTTTCCGGAAAACAGTTGCTCCGCAGAAGCACCTGCCCACCTTGGCAAACTATGGCACAAGAACCCTATGATCTCGTTGTTATCGGGGGTGGACCCGCTGGGTATGCGGCGGCAATTCGCGCCGGGCAGCTTGGCAAGCGCGCCGCTTGCGTGGAAATTGAACGCGCCGGCGGAACCTGCCTGAACTGGGGCTGCATCCCCTCCAAGGCCCTGTTAAAAGCCGCCGAAACGTTCGAGAGCATCCAGCATGCTTCCGATTTCGGGGTCAGCGTGGGCGATGTTAACGTCGATTTCGCCAAAGTAATGGGGCGCTCGCGAAGCGTCAGCGACAAGATGGCAGGCGGGATCGAATTTCTTTTCAAGAAGAACAAGGTCGATTACCTCCTTGGCTGCGGGCACATTCCGGAAAAGGGGAAAGTGGAAATCACCTCCGGGCCTGACAAGGGGACCACGCTTGCCGCGAAGAACATCCTCGTCGCCACCGGCTGTCGCTCACGGCGCCTGCCGGGCCTGGATGTCGACGGCGACCGCGTCATGACCAGCCGCGAGGCCCTCGTGATGAAAAAGCAGCCGAAATCGGTCGCCATCATCGGTGCCGGCGCGATTGGCGCGGAGTTTGCCTATTTTCTCAATACGCTCGGCACAGAGACCCACTTGATCGAAATGCTCGACCGCATTGTTCCCGTGGAAGACAAGGAGATTTCCCAGAACCTGGCCCGGTCCTTCAAAAAACAGGGAATGAAGATCCGCCCCGGCGTAAAAGTGGAGAATATCAAGGTGGGCGACAAATCCGTCACTATGGACGTTGTCAAAGGCGACAAAAAGGAGTCCCTCGAGGTGGAAACGGTTCTCCTTTCCATAGGGGTCGAACCCAACACGGAGGGTCTCCTCGGCGGCAAGCTGAAGCTGAAGACCGACCAAAAGGGCTACATCGAGGTGAATGAACGCTATGAAACTTCGGAAAAGAACGTCTACGCCGCCGGCGATATCATCGGCCCCCCGTGGCTCGCCCACGTTGCCACCTACGAAGCGGTGCAGGCCGTCAACGGCATGTTCGGGCACAGCGAACCGAAGCGAGTCACCCTTTACCCGGGCTGCACCTACTGTCATCCGCAGATCGCCAGCGTCGGCATAACCGAGGAGAAAGCCAAAGAGGCCGGCATCGACTACCGCGTCGGCAAGTTTCCTTTTTCCGCTTCCGGCAAGGCGGTCGCCGTCAATCAGCCCGAAGGGTTCGTCAAGCTTATCCAGGACGCCAAACACGACGAGATTCTGGGTGCCCATATTATCGGGAACGACGCCACGGAGATCATTACTGAATATGTCCTCGCCATGAAGGCGGAAATTACTTCCGACGAAATCCACGCCACCATTCACGCGCATCCGACTATGAGCGAAGCCCTTTCGGAGGCGGCCGCGAGTACCCACAACGAGGCCATCCACATCTGACGCAAATCCCGCTGCGCATTTACCGCGTCACGGAGTACGCAAATTGCATTGACCCTCATCTGTCCCTTCGCACTTTTCATCTTGAAGAATCAAGGCGGATTCTTTTCCCACACGCTCCCATAGTGTAATGGATAACACGCGGCCCTCCGGAGGCTGAAATTGGGGTTCGAGTCCCTATGGGAGCGCCACGCAACGTCATTACAGCGGATTGCTTCAGCTTGGAAGCAGGACTGCGTCTGGCGGAAAAAATTGAGGAAGGGCAATTGACGCCGGGTTTCACGGCGGCATTATCAGCTGAATGGTCCGCATCCCAACATCCGGAGGCGAGTCGATCGATGTGCCTGTAAAGGCAATCCTCGGCGTCGCGGTGGTATTATTCCTTGTCTTTTTCGGTTCCTCCATGGTCTACCAGGTGGACACAGAAGAGGAGGGCGTGGTTTTGCGTTTCGGCAAGCACGTGAAGACGGTGTCGCCGGGATTGCACTTTAAGTTGCCGACCCCCGTGGACGAGGTCATCAAAGTGCCCACGCGGGTGGTCGATGTGCTGACGATCGGCTTTCGCGGCGAGAACCAGCGCGGTCGCACCGGAAATCCGGGGGAAGAGTCGTCGATGCTGACGGGTGATCTGAACATTGTGCTGGCGGGCTTCGACGTGCAGTTTTCACGAGTCAATCCGGAAGATTTCCTGTTCAACGTTAAGGACCCGGTGGATACCCTGAAGGACATTTCCCAATCGGTGATGCGGGAGATCATGGGCGACCGGGCAAGCATTCCTATCCTCACCGTGGGTCGCTCGGAGATTCAGGCGCGTTCGCGGACAGTGATTCAAAAGACGGTGGACCAGTTCGGTATGGGAATTATGATCAATGAAGTGAACCTGACCTTTGTCAGCCCTCCCCAACAGGTTCGCGAGGCCTTTAATGATTTAAACAAAGCGGAACAGGACGCCGTGCGTTTTCTGGAGGAAGCAAACCGCGAGTATCAGAAAAATGTGCCGAAAGCCCGGGGTCAAGCCGAGCGGATGGTACTTGAAGCGGAGGGCTTCAAGGAGCGTCGCGTCCGCACCGCCCGGGGGGAGGCCGACCGCTTCACGAATGTTCTCGAAGCGTACCGGTCCTCGCCGGAAGTCACACGCCAGCGCCTTTATCTTGAAACTCTCGAAAAACGAATTCCCGAACTCGGCGAGGTCATCGTGGTTGACGAAGATCTTTCCGGCATTCTTCCGCTCCTTAACCTGAAGGAATCGTCATCCAAATGAACGCCAACCGCTCAAATTTTCGTGCTGCCGGACCCGGCAGTCTTTTTCTCGGAGGCGGGGTCCTCCTCGTCGTCCTTCTTGGGGCACTTCTCTACACAGGGCTTTACACCTTGAAAGAATGGGAGCAGGCCGTGGTGCTGCAATTCGGGGACATTGTCGGTGAACCGAAGACGGAGGCCGGCCTGCATTTCAAGTTGCCCTGGCAGGACGTTCGGCGCTATGACAAGCGTCTTCTTCGCTGGGACGGCAACCAGACAACCGCTATCACGCGGGACCGCCGGACCGTCAATATTGACGTTACGGCCCGGTGGCGTATCTCCGACGCCCGACGATTCCGGGAGGCAATCGGGTCGCAGGCCAGCGCAGATGCGCGCCTGAACGGAATCATTGAGAGCGCCCTGCGAGATCAGATCGCCCAGTTTGAGCTTTTCGAGGTCGTTCGCAGTTCCAACCTCATCCGCGAAAAGGGCGAGGCAAGGCCGAATGCGGGTTCCGCCATGGCCAACAAGATCATTGATCCAGACGAAATCGCGGATTTGACCACCCTCGGGGCCACCATTCCCCAGCTGCGGCAAGACGAGGAAGGCAATTACCTTGCCGGCCGGCCCATAGTTCTGGAGGGCATTCTTGAAGATGCTCGCCGCCGCCTCGCGCAGATCGGTCTTGGTATCGAGTTGGAGGATGTCCTCATCAAACAGCTCGGGTACATTCGGGAAATTGAGGCCAACGTCTATGCGCAGATGAACGCTGAACTGCAAAAGATCGCCTCTGGATTCCGCTCCAGCGGTCAGGAACGCGCAGAGGAGCGTCTCGGGGAAATGCAGCTCGAATTGGAAATTATTGAAAGCAGCGCAGTAGAGAGGGCGCAAAAAATTCGTGGCGCGGCAGAAGCGGATTCCATTGGTATCTACGCGGAAGCCTACAACGATGATCCCGAGTTTTTCCGTTTCATGCGTTCGTTGGAAGCATCCGAACGTATTCTCAAGGAAAATTCCACCGTGATTCTTTCCACCAGCAGCCCGCTTTATTCTATTCTTCGTCGTTTGGATCTGGAGGAAGGTGAAGAGAAGAATTGATTTCTTCTCATTGCGAAGAATTGAGCTTAGGTTTGAATCCGGGTAGCCCATGGAAAACGGGCCGTCTGTGATCCAGGCTTCTCCACTATTTTAGGTGAAGGGTGTTTTGTGCCAGGGTGCCCAGAGGATTATCCAATGGTCATGGCCCGGTGAGTAATTCCGAAGCTACGCGGGCAATTCCGGAGTAAGACCAGATCCAATTGGGTCTGCACATATCCTCTTTTGTTCTCACACGGAATCTCGGGGGGGCCACGGAGCAAGGATATATTATTACTCCGCCAATCTAGGCTAGCTTCTTCAAAACATTCGTGGATTAAAGTAAGTACGGGTAAACTTGCAAGCCACTGAAAAAAAGGGACTTCCAGAGGATAAAAACGGCCATTTCTGAAGGTTTTCTGACAATCAGCCTTACATTGGTATTAACGCTTCGCAATTCCGATCGGGTAAACTTTGAGGGCTGCCGTAAACAGGCGCGGAGCGCCGCGCCTTCGCGCCATACCGCAGCATTTATCTCTGGCATCCGACATCCCATCAGTTTACCCACAGATTCTTCACAAGATCCTTAGTTTACATGGAACCATGCAGCACCGAGATCGGTTTCCGGCCCGGTTTCCAAGCTCGTTAAAGAATGTTCGAGATCCGACCCCGATCCCGACAGCAATTCATGTCACCTGAGTAAGTTTCCGAATAATTATTTGGGCGAGAGCTTCGCGATTTCGTTTGAGAGGGGCAATCGAACCAGCGAGGAACAAACAAAAAAAGCCCGTCACTTTTGACGGGCTTTTCTGGTTAGAATGTCAGAAGGGTTTTCCTATTATTCTTCAGGAGGGGTGATTACCGTATCCAGCAAATGTACTACACCGTTGGAGGTGTTGATATCAGTTTGAATGATTTGGGCGCCCTCGATGAAGACATTGCCTTCCGCGTCGGCCGTGATTTCGGCCATATCGCCGTTGGCCATTTGCACCATACCGGGAGCGACCTCACTTTCATACACACGGGCATCGCTGATGACGTGGAAAAGGAGAATATCCTGTAATGTAGCGATATTTTCATCAGCAAATAGATCATCCAGCGTTTCCTGACCAAGATCCGCAAAGGCGGAATCAATCGGGGCAAAAACCGTGAAAGGACCATCGCCGCGCAATGTATCCACCAACTCTGCTTCCGTGACGGCGGTAGCAAGGCTGTTCAAGCCTGCGGCTATCGCCGTGTCGACAATATCGTCCGGGGGAAGGAGGACGGTATCAATAATATGGATCAATCCGTTAGCCGTTTCCAGATCTGCGGTTGTCACCATGGACTCCCCGTTGATCATGACTCCGAAGGGGGTCACGTCGAGGCGCAGGTCCCCTCCTCCTACGGTAGTCAAAAATTTGGTGGATGCTTCGCCGGAAAATAAATCGTCCACATCCAAACCGAGATCCTCAGCGGAGATTTCACCGGCAACGACGTGGTAAAGGAGGATGTCGGTCAAGGCGGGCAAAGAATCCGGGTTTGTAAGCAGGTCATCAAGAACGGCGGAATCCAGTTTACTGAAAGCGGAATCCGTCGGAGCGAAAACCGTGAATGGACCTTCGCCTTTTAAGGTATCGACGAGATCAGCTGTTGTGAGGGCGGTGGCGAGGGACTCGAAAGAGCCGGCTGCCACAGCGGTATCCACAATATCATTTCCGGTTCGGTTGGAAAGAAGTACAGTGGATCCGTCTACTGGATCGAAGAAGATGCGGGGCGTTCTTTCCGGTCCTTCGACACCGGGAACATACGCCAGCCAAAAAGATTCGGCGTTGTTCAGGATATAAAAATACGGGAAGACGTTCCGGTCCGTGTAAATCCAACCGTGAAAGTCGTCTCCGAGCGCATCGACATTTTTGTCATACAGCCAGACATTTTGACCTTGAGCGGAGAGAAATAACCTTCCGTGCTCGGCATGGTCGATAAAGCCGGTCGTAGAAAGTCCATTTTCTGGCGTAAATGTGCCTATCCAATTTGAGAAGGAGCCGTCTCCATTATCCACAACATCAGAAAACGCCGAGGAGGTGTCCTGTGCGGGCAAGAGACCAGCTGCCAAGGCGGAGATGAGAAGAAGTAGGGTTTTTTTCATGTTATAATCCTTTGTTTGAGTTAGAAGACATCGTACAACTGAAGCGAAAAAGGTTTCGTCGAATTCGATAAAAGGCCTTGTGAGGGCGATGAACGGTAAGGAGCGATTCCCGAATGGTCACGGCGGTGGAGCCTCGACATTCCCTGAAGACCCTCTTCCCTGAGCTTTTATGGAAGCGGTCAACACGGTGCTGCCGATCCTGCTCATCCTCGCGTTAGGAACCGCCCTGACGGCGAGCGGCTTTCTGACGGAGGCGTTTTCCGACGCCTTGAACCGGGTTGTTTACTGGGTAGCCCTGCCGGCGCTGATCGTTGGCAAGCTGTCCTCGGCGCAGTTCAACGGGGCAGCTCTTCCCGTCATGCTGGGTATTTTTACGGCGGCCACGCTTCTCAGCGCCGTCCTTGCCATGGGAACGGGCCAACTGTTGGGGGTGTCCCGCAATGACAGCGGCACCCTCATCCAAGGGGCTTTCCGCGGGAACCTTGCCTACATTGCCATTCCCATCCTTGCCTACAGTTTCGCGGATTTGTCCCGCGAAGACCAAGCAAATGCCCTTAGTCTCTCCTTCGTCTTCCTCGGGCCGATGATGATTCTCTACAATGTACTTTCGGTTTATGTCTTACAAAGAAGCCATGCCGAGGGTGCCCGCCTCGGAGCCAAATTGCTATTTATGCGCATGGCGAGAAACCCCCTTATTCTTGCCGCCCTTCTGGGGCTTGCTTTCAATGCGCTGACGGGTCCTTTGCCGGTGCCGCTTGAACGGACTCTCGAAATTCTCGGACAGTTGTCCATTCCCGGGGCCCTGCTTTGCATCGGCGCTTCGCTTAGTCGGCTTCAGCTGAGAGGCAACAAGGCGCTAATCGCAGCAGGGTCCCTCATTAAAGTGGCGGTGGTCCCGGTTCTTGTCGCCCTTTTGGCGATGCCTTTTTCCCTCGGGGAGGTAGAGCTGCGCCTGCTCCTGATCTTCGCAGCTGCGCCCACGGCGGCGGCCTCCCATGTCATGGCCGTTCAGATGGGAGGCAACGAGGACCTTGCCGCCGGCACAATTGCCTTCAGTACCCTGCTCGCTCCGGTGAGCCTGGTTACGGTGCTGCTGTTCGTCTGAGGAAGGTCCTCAATTCAGGCCTGCCGTTTCCATGATCGGCTTGGCGTACTCAATGGAAACGGCGTAGGAGAAGCGGGAAGGTATTTGGTATTCGTCGGGGGCGTCCTGCTGCATGATCTGCAAGGGATTAAAAATGCCCTGGACAAGGCCGACGATGCGACCGTCCTCCGAGTTGATGAGGGGGCCGCCCACGTCGCCCGGATGGACGGGACCATCGAAGAGGAACAGCTTCGTCTGGTTGGAGGAGAGGAGTTTGGCGGAAATCATGCTGTTCATCACCATGACATTGTGGATGCGGAGATGGCCGAAGGGGATGCCGATGGAGAGCGCGAAGGTGCCTTCTTCCACGTCTTCCGGGTTGCCGATAAAGTCGGCCGGCGAGCCGAACTCGGCGTCGATTTCCAGCTGCAGAAGGGCGAGGTCCCGCTCCCGATCGATCTGAGCAATCCGCACGGGAAGGCTGCCTTCCGTTTCCGTGGAAAGCTCCGAAAAGATGCCGGGTTGTGCGGCATTCACGACAACCGGGCGCTGGACTTCATTGAGAAGATGGGCGGCGGTGAGAAGGTACCCTTGCTCGTGAATAATGAAGGCGGTTCCGAGAAAATGGAACTCAGTGTCCTTTTGCTCCATGAGCATAAGGCAGCCGTTTTCATAACGTTGAATGAGTGTCTGAAGCATTGCGAAAGAGGGTGAGGGTTATTGTTGGGCGGAAGTGGGTGTCCATGCGGCCACCTCCTGCTGATAGACTTCCATCCATTTGATGGCGTTCTGGTAGGCGAAGCGGCCCTCGTCGCGCTGGATCCACGACATCAACTGGTTCATTTGCCGTTTGTTCCATGAAAAGGCATCAAGGGCGGCGTAGACCTCCGGCCGATCCTCTTTGAGACCCTTCCGGACAACGGTGTGGATGGCTTCTCGTCCTCCGTAGACCCCTTTCGGATCTTCGAGGAAGCGGAGGTTGTAGCGGCCGAACAACCAATGCGGGTCCCAACCAGTAACGACAATCCACTGCTGCTCGCGAATAGCGGCCAGAAGGGCCTCCACCATGGACTCTTCATCGCCCTGCACCAGCTCGAAGTTTTCCTCCAGCCCGTATTCCTGCATGGCCTCTTCCGTCCGGTGCATGATTCCCGCACCCGGATCAATCCCGATAATGGCGTAGTTCAACTTATTGGCGTGGTCCGTAAGTTCGGGGATGGAGCTGACCTCGACGAGGGGGTTCTCCAGATTGCCCGTTTGCCCGCTCTGGCGGCCGGCTTTGACTTCGGGGACGACCAAGCCGATGCGGGTTCCCTGCAGGTTCGGCCCGAGGTCGACGACCTCGTCTTCGAATTCCTCGGCGTATTGCTCGTGGGTTAGCGGCAACCAGGCCGAGACCATGCCATCGACGCTTCCGTTCGCGACAGCCGCCCACATTTCGCGCGGCTCCATGGCAATGACCTGACAGGGAGTTCCCAGTTTCTCCTGAAAGAAGGCCTTCACGAGGTGCGTGCTGGCGATTTCCGTCGACCATTCCACATAGGCCAAGCGGACCGGCTCCATATCCGCGGTGGTGGAAGCTGCCTGGTCCTGTTCCTTTTGACCGCAGCCGGATAGAAGCAGCGCGCTCGTACCAAGGAATCCGGCGGCGAGAAGGGTGAGAAGGGATGGTGATGCTTTCATGGAGCGTCCTTTACTGATTGGGTTTATCGGACTTCGGGTTGTTGCCTTTCTGTTGTTTGCCAATCCCGCGAATCCAGAGTTCCCGGGCACCGGAGGTGATCGGGGTCGGATAGGTCAGCGGGGTGGTCAGGCGCTGGCCGCGCTTGTACGGAGGCAGGCGGAATCCGCTGGTGGAATCCTTGTAGTCGCTGAAGCCTCGTCGCAAACTGTAACACATGATGAGAAGCACGACGGCAAAGGGCAAACCGGTTGCGATCGCCGCAGTCTGCAGGGCGACGAGTCCGCCTCCGAGGAGCAGCACCGACGCGACGACCCCTTCCAGAATGGCCCAGAAAAGGCGCTGCGGCACGGGCGGGTCCGGATCACCCCCGGCAGTGATGATATCGATCACCATCGAGCCGGAGTCGGAGGAAGTTACGAAGAACATGATAATGGAAAGGATCGCCAATACAGAGGTGACGATACCAAGGGGGAATTTTTCCAGTAGAACAAAGAGGGAGACCGGAACGTTCTCCTGAACCGCTTTGGCGATGTCCCCGCTCCCAAACATCTCGATGCTGATGGCGGTGTTACCGAAGGTCGTGATCCAGAAAAAGGTCACCGCTGTCGGTAGCAAAAGAACGCTCAGAATGAACTCTTTGACAGTGCGACCATAAGAAACCCGGGCAATAAACATCCCGACAAAAGGCGACCAGGCGATCCACCAACCCCAGTAGAAGACGGTCCAGCCGTTTTGCCAGGAGGAATTTTCATAGGTTTCGTTCCATGTCGCGAGGCGCGGGAGGTTCTGGAGATAGTAGCCTATGTTCTCGATGAAGGCGTTCAGGACAAACAGGGTCGGTCCGAGAATAAGGACGAAAACGAGAAGTCCGGCCGCAATAAAAAGGTTTAACTCGGACAGGAATTTAATCCCGGCATCGAGCCCGCGGACGACCGACCATGTCGCGATGGCGGTGATTCCGGCGATCAGCAGAACCTGAATCGTCGTGGTTTGCCCGATATCAAGCAGGTGATCGAGACCGGCATTCACCTGCTGGACGCCGAGTCCAAGGGAGGTTGCCACTCCGAAAAGGGTCGCTACCGTGGCGAGAATATCCACTGCGTTCCCGAGCGGGCCGTGGATCTTTTCCCCGAACAATGGATAAAAGACCGAGCGGATCGATAACGGGAGGCCTTTGTTAAAGGCGAAGAAGGCGAGGGAAAGACCGACGAGGCAATAAATCGCCCATGGATGCAGTCCCCAGTGGAGAAAGGTGATGTCCATGGCCTCGCGGGCCGCCTCCGCAGACCCCGGTTCCGCCAAAGGTGAGGCCATAAAGTGAAACATTGGTTCGGCAACTCCGTAGAAGAGCAGGCCAATGCCCATCCCCGCGCTAAATAGCATCGAAATCCAGCCAAGATTGGAGAATTCCGGCCTCGCATCATGTCCTCCGAGCCGAATATCCCCGAAGCGGCTGACAAGTAGATAAATGACGAAAATCAGGATCACGTTCATCGCCGTGACGAAGAACCAGCCTCCGAGGGTGGCGATGTTTTCCTGCAGGGTGGAAAAGATCTCTCCCATGTCCTTGTGGAAGACGAGGGTCAGCGTGACCGTCGTCAGGATGATTACGGCGGCGATGGGGAAGACAATCGGATGAACATCCAGCCTCCAAAAGCTCTCTTCCTTTCCGTTCCCGCCATTTTTCGTGGCGGGGGTCTCGGTTTGCGGATCGGTCATAAGTTTCCCGGTTCAGGTTATTTAAGGCGAAGGTTTGGTTATACACCATCCGTCAACAGGGGGATAAGATAAAAATCGAAAGAAACGGCGTCCGGTTCCGTTCTCGGCCTCGGCTCGCGGTATCCCCAACGAGGGCCGGTCAGCCATCGAGGGGACTGCGCACACCGAGGCCGGGCTTCTGCATGACGTGAAGGTAGATCTGGGTGGTCTGGACATGGCCATGCCCGAGCAGGTCCTGGACGGTGCGGATGTCGGTGCCGTTTTCGAGCAGGTGGGTGGCGAACGAATGCCGGAGGACGTGCGGGGTGACGCGTTTGTTGAGGCCCGCCGACTTATTGGCCCTCCAGATCGCTTGCTGGAAGGCATTCGGGGTGAGGTGGTGGCGCCGGACGAGGCCAGAGCGGGGATCGCGCTGAAGATGGGTCGTGGGGAAGAGCCATTGCCATGGGAACTGCTTGCCGGCCGTCGGGTACTTCCTGGCAAGGCCACCTGGAAGGAAGACGCCCGGATGATCGGCTTCGCGGTCGGCGGCATGCAGGGTTTTCAACTGGACGAGATGCCTTTCCAGAAAGGGAATGGCGGCTTTTGGAAGGGTGGTCAGCCGGTCCTTGTCGCCTTTGCCCGAGCGCACCGTGACCTGTCGCCGCACAAGATCGACATCCTTGACCCGCAACCGTACCAGCTCGGACACCCGCAGCCCGCCCCCGTAGGCGATCTGCGCCATGAGGAGCGGAACGCCCGTCAGATTCGAAAGCAGCTCCTGGACCTCCTTCTGCGTCAGCACGACCGGCAGCCGTCGGCTGGTCTTTCCCCGCAGGAATCGCAATTCCCCGAGGTCGATTTCGAGCGCCCGTCGGTAAAAGTAGACCAGCGCGTTCAGCGCCTGCCGCTGGGTGCTGTAGGCCACCAGCTCGGAAACGGCCAGGTGTTCGAGGAATCCGGCCACCCTCCGGGCCGGATCCTTCCGGGGATCGCCGCCGCCAAGCCAGGACAGGTATCGCCTGAGCCAACCCCTGTACGTCTGTTCCGTGCGCAGCATCCGATTGTCCGTCCGGAGCTGACTCACCAAACGATGTTCCCATTGATTGGTGAGGGTCTCGATCGGAGGCGGGGATTCGGCGTCCTCCACCGCGGCTTTGCCGCCCTGTCGGCGGGCTTCCCGCACAAACCACCGCAGGGCGTTTTTCCAGCTTTCCAGCGCCCAGTCGTCCGGATG
>CAYFRH010000024.1:0-25756 GCA_964345345.1 uncultured Puniceicoccaceae bacterium
CGAAGGAAGTGCGCGGACCGGTAGGCCTGTACGACCTCGACCGACAGCAATGGATTCGAATTTATCGGCCCGAACCGGTGCCACCGGGACCATTCGTCGGCCTGAATCTCCTCAGCCTGCCGCCGGAACAATTCGCGGAGATGGATCCCGTTAATTGGTCGGGGCAGGAGTTCTGGGGACGGTGGACCCTCGGAGAGCAGGTTTCCCTGAAACTTCCGAAGGACCGGTTTCCCACTGGAAACTACCGCGTTGTATTGTCGGGACGAGCTTTTGTCCCGCCGGGAAGCGCAGCCCTGAACGTAGCTGTCCTCATCGGCGAAGAGGTGATCGGAAAGCTGCAATTGCAGGACAAGGGTAAGGAGACAACCGTCTGGTTTCCCGCCAAAATCAAGGACGGGCAGCGGACCTTACGCTTTCGCCAGAATCCGCGTTCGCCCCGCGATTTCGGTGGAAAGGATAACCGGATCCTCGGTCTTGGAGTAGGTAGTTTGCGCCTGCTCCCTATTCCCGAGGATTGATACCAGATTCAATATAAATTACATCGGCAATGTTTCTCCCTTGGAGCCACGGAGCCAATGGGGAAAACAAGGAGTTCCTGCTCCGAGTGTTCGATCGTTTCGGGAGAAATTAGATGTATATGCGCAAATCTGGTTAAATTTGGCAGGAAACACCCCGCCCGCGCCCTACGGCGCGTTTTCCCGGTATTCCGGCGGGAGCGGTTCCCCGAGGGCCTTCATTAGGCGTCTGCGCTCCGCATGAAGCCATTTCTCAGCCTCGCGGAGATTGCGCACTTCCAGTTGGAGGGCATCGACGATCTCCGCCTTGTCGCAGATCCCGTCGTAGGGGGCGCCGAACATGGTCGGCTGGTCGAAGGAATGGGCGGGTCCGTTGGCGTTGAGAATACCAAAAAGCTCCTTTCCATAGGTGCCGTAAAGCCCGGGATGCTCCTCCGCGATGAGGTCGTAAAGGTAGAGCTGCTTGTCGCGCTCGATGACCTTGAACATGGAGTTTCCGCGGATGCGGTAACGAACGAGCGGCTCCGGAATGACAACGCCTCCACAACCGGCCTCGGCGAGGGAAATCCAACCTTCGTAGTCCTCCAGTCCATACACAATATGCGGCTTGTTCCGGGCGTATCGAAGAAAGGTGTCCCGCCGCACCACGGCGATGGGAATGAGCTGGTTGTGACAGAGCAGGTAAGGGAGATCGAAGGTCCACGCATGCCAGATGCCCTTCCCTTCCCCGAAAAAACGTGCCCAGCTGTAGACGAGATGAACATTGTCATAACGGGCCAGCACCTCCACCGCCCGGCGGAAAAAGGCCGGTTCCACGGCGTCGTCGGCGTCCACGAAGGCAACCAGATTCCCCCGGGCTTCGCTTGCACCGAGGTTGCGGGCGTTGGCGAGCCCACTGTTGGGAATATCGAGAATGCGGACCTCGGGACGGGATCGCTCCCGAATCTCCTCAAGCACCCGTAGGCTCTCCGTTTCCGTACTGCCATCATTGACAATTACCACCTCCATGCAGATTTCCTCCGCGGCGAGAACGGAATCAAGACATTCGGGAAGAAACTCCCCCAGATTGTAATAAGGAATGACTACACTAAGCAGCGGTTTCTCCACTGCTGCAAGGACCGTCGGCCCCTCGCGCAGACGCCGATTGGGGAAGGGGAATGACCGCCGACGGGTTCCGCGGGCGATCACCCGGTCAAAATGGCGGACGCGGGCCCGCAGCACCTTTTCAGGATCGCACAGTTCCCGTATGCGTACGGAGGCCCGGGCGCCCATCGCCTTCCGGTCGGCGACCGTCATTTGGAGCAGCTGTCGAAGTTGCCTGTCGAAGCTCCCCGGTTCGCGGTGGGAGAAAAGGACTCCACAAGGAGGGTCGCCCTCCAGCATTTCCGCCTGTCCCCCCTCGCGGGAAGCGAGGACACAAGTGCCGAGGGCCATCGCCTCCATACAGACATGGGGAAAGTTCTCCAACAGGCTGGGGACAACAACGGCGTGGGCGTGGGCCATGCGCTCCCGGACTTCCGCGTGCGGAAGGACGCCGGAAAATTGAAGCCGGCCCTTCTCGACATGCTCATGGTAGCGACCTTTCAGGTACGCGGTGAGGTTGCCACCCTTAAGGGGGGTGTCCACATCGCCCCCGACGACGTCGAGCGAAAAGACTTGGCCCGCTCGCCAGAGCCGGTCGCAGGCAGCGATGAGCGGCTCCACTCCCTTACGTAGCTCAACGCGACCAACAAAGATGAGGTGGCACTCGCGCGGGAAAGCTTCCGCCGCCGGCTTTTCCTCTCCAAGCGGATAAGGAATGATTTCCCGGTGCGGCAGTGGTCCTTCAAGATACCGCTGGACTTCCTTCAGCAAAGTCTCTCCCGGGGCAAGGACAGCGTCCGCCATCCAGTAGCAGGCCCGTTCCATACGCCCGATCCACCAGGCCGGAAGTTTGTAGCGGGGATACTGGTTGAGCGCCTGTACGATAAAATCGGGTGTGTGTAGGTGGACGATCACCGGCGTTTCCCTCAGTCCGCTATCGCCCGTAAAGCGGCGATGAAGAAGAAAATAACCAGCGGCCCCGTAATCCTGGCACTCGACGATGTCGGGCGGACCTTCGGCGTCGGCGAGCGCTTCCGCCTCGTCGGCAAAGCGGTGGCTGAGAGCCGCGAAGTAACTCATGTTATTGTGCGGCCAGTTTTCATGCTCGTCCGGTTCGGCATTGGCCCGCGGTAGCGCCACGGTATCCGTGCGGTCGGGAAAAGAGACCAGTCGATAGCCGGGAGCGGGATATTCCATTCCTCTTTTCTCTCCCGGTGCGAGGACGGTAACCTCATGGCCTGCCTGTCCCGCCAGTCCCGCAAACCGGTCGACATAGCGGGCGATTCCGCCCGGACGGAATGCGGGACTCTCTGTACTGAGAATCCAGATTTTCACGACAAATTACCGCTTTGCCGCTCCGCAAGGAGCTGCCGTTCCAGCTCGCAGCGCTCCTGCCAGAGCCGATACTTTTCCTTTTCCGCGGAGGAAAGTTTTTCCTCCGTCTCGACACTGCGCAGCCACCATTTTTTCGCCTCTTCCTCCAAGGTCCTGATATGCCCGCGGCTCCACTGTTCATACTCGTCAAAGGGACTCCAAGCCGAGGGTTTGATCCATTTCTGTGCCGAACCATTGGCATTTTGCAGCCCGAATAACTCCGGACCGTATTCCCGGAAGAGATCGGGATGTTCCCCCGCGATCAGGTCCTGCAGGTAAAGGTGCTGCTCACGTGAACTCCCCTGCCACATCGAATCGCTGCGAATCCGGTACGAGGTGAGCGGTTCCGGAATAGAAACGCCACCGCAACCAGCCTCGACGAATCTTACCCAGAGTTCATAATCCTCGAAATTGTAGGCCATCTTCCGGAGAGATCCTCCGAGGCGGAGATAAGTCCGGCGATAAAGCAAACTGACCGGGCAGGTCATATTATGGCCGAGGAGATAGGGAAGCTCAAAATTCCAACAGGGGTAGATGTCCTGGCTGGCTTCGAAGTAGCGCTCCCATGAATACACAACGTGAACGTTGGCGTAGCGCCCAAGGACGTCGAGGGCCCGTTCCATGAAGGAGGGTTCGATCCGGTCGTCGGCATCCAGAAGAAGAAGAAAGCGCCCCCGGGCCTCCGCCGCGGCCCGGTTTCGGGCAGCGGCCAGCCCCTGGTTGCGCTGCCGGAACACCCGTACAGCTTCGCCGTGCTCCCGTTCCACCTCCGCGAGTATCCGAAGGCTTTCCGGCTCCGTACTTCCATCGTCGAGAATGATAAGCTCGCGTCGCGGGCCCCTGGCGGAAAGCGCGGATTCCACCGCTTCCGGCAAAAACTTTCCAAGATTATAGTGAGGAATTACGACGCTTACCAGTTCCGGGACCTCATCCTTGCCGCATTCCGGGGCCGGCGAGAAGCGGTCGCGGAGCCGGCGATTGACAAAGGGAAACCGTTCCGGGAGGGAGTGGCCGGCAATCGTTTCCTCAAAGTGACGAAGCCGCCGGGGGACGACATTGTCGGGATGACACAAGGAGGCGATACGCTCCCGCGCGGCGGTACCCATCTTCTCACGGTCGGTCGAGGAAAGCGCCAGCACCTTTTCAAGCGCTGCGGGAAAGGTGGCGGGTTCGTCCCAGGAGAAGAGAAACCCGCACTGCTCATCAGCCCCGATCATTTCGGCCTGCCCGCCATGCACGGAACCGAGAACAACTTTTCCCAGGGACATCGCCTCGATACAGGTATTAGGCCAGTTCTCCCAGAGACTGGGCACGACAGTGGCGACGGCGGTTCGCATTTCACGCAGAAGCTCCTCGTGCGGCAGGGCCTCGCGCAGGACAAGTCGGCCTTGGCCGAGGCGCTCGGCATAACGACTCCGGATCCAGTCCCCGACGGTGCAGTCGCGAGGCGCGTAGCGGGTGTCCGAACCGATCATATGCACGGTGAAAGAAAGGCCGTCTGCCCAGCTTTCCTCGCAGGCCTCGAGAAAGCGCAGCACGCCCTTTCTCAATTCAAGGCGCCCGGTGTATAGAAGTTTCCCCTCCTCGACAAGGCCCCCCGAAAGGTGCGGTTCCGGATCCGTCCAGGGCAGGGGCAGGGCCTCAACGCGAATACTTCCGCCAAACTGAGCCTCAAGCTGACGGGCAAGATACGCACTCGGACAGATAAGGGCGTCGGCCGCGTGCAGACAGGCCATCTCGAGCCGGCCCGTCCAGTAGTGAGGTAATTGGTAACGGGCCTCCTCATTGAATTTCCGGCAAATGAAATCGGGCGAATGGGCGTTAACGACGACGGGCACTCCCGCCAGTTCCCGATCGCCCGTCAGTTTCCGCTGGAGAAGGTAATACGGAAGGGCATTATACTCCTGTGCTTCGATCACGTCGGGGCGCCCTTCCTGGCGGATCCGCTCGCATACCGAATCCGCCATTTGATAACTGAACGCGCCCCAATAGTCGAGAATGTTGTATGGCCAGGAGGGATGCTCGTCAGGCCGGGGGGAAGGACCCTCCTCGCCTACCCGGTTCCACAACGGTACAATGGCGTGGTAGTGGTAACCCGGCTCGATCTCGAGGGATCGGGCTTCTTCCTCGCGGCCGAAAACAGAAACTTCGTGGCCGGCGCGGGCAAGATAGCGCGCGAAATTGTCCACGTAGCGGGCAATCCCGCCCGGATTGTAAAGGGGCGTCTCGGAGGCCAGGATCCAGATTTTCATGACAACTGGTTCTCCCCGGCCTGAACACGGTCGCGCAATTCCTTAAGCTCGGCGTCGCGCTCCCGTTTTTCAGCAAGAAGTTTTTCGATGAACGCCTTCTGTTCTTCCCAACTTTTGCCGACGCGCGAAAGGTCCGCCCAGACCTCCTCCTGCGTTTTTGTCTGTCGGGCGAGAAATTCCTGTTGCTCCGCGTACATCGTACCGAGGCGCTCGTTCTCGGCGGCAAGGCGTTCATTTTCGCGGTAGAATTCCTCCGCATGGCGATTCCACTCCAGCACTTTCCTCACTTCCTCCCCGATTTCCCGGGCGAGGTCGGCGTAATCTTGAAAGACGGTGTCCGCGCCTCCTGTGGCGACCCAGTCCAGGCAGGGACCGAGAAAGGCGCGGCCGGAGGCGGGAAGTTCCTGGAGAAGGGGGCGAAGGCAATCACTCAGGCCCCGAATCCAGTCGTCATCTCCGCGCTCCGCGAAAACAAAAGGAATCACGGCAGTTGTCTGCAGTTTGTCGAAGGCGGCAGCGGTTTCCGGATATAGAAGCGCGAAAAAGTCGTGCAAGGGGCGGCTGACAGCGAGCTCGTGGAATTCATCGGAATGAAAAGAGGGCGTTGTGGAAATCGCAGGCAGGTCAAGGAAGGCGGCGAGGTGCTCCACCAGAGCGGAAAGATCAGCATATCCCGTGTTGGCGTTGAAGACGAAGCGGCGATCTTCAGGCTCGGCGAGGAGGGCGTAATTAAAAACCTGATATGCCCGCATTGCCTGGTCCGGGAAGAGGGCGAGGTCCCAATGGCCACGACGAAGGAGGGACTGATGGACTTCAAGGGGATGCCGGTACACAATGACCGATCGGGCCTCCGGCAAGAGACGACGCCAGGCGGGCAGGAAAAGGCAGGTGCGCGGTTCTTTCCAACCGTGGAGGCCGGCCCGGCGCAACCCGTCGAGCAAACGGTTTGCCTCCGCAGCTTCGGCGACGGAGAAAGTTTCGGAAAGCGGCTCCTGTACGAGAAGGTCCTCGTCGAAGGCGCGCCGCGCCTCCCCGCGTCTCTGCCTGATCAGACGCTGATGGAAGGCAAGGAAGTCCTCCGCCTCGTAGTGTCCGCGAGGATTGCCACGCTGCGGCCCCACGAGCCGATCCCCGATAAAAACGCCCATTTCCTGCAGCAGCCGGGCAAGGTAGGAAGTCCCGCTCCGGTGCATGCCGAGGATGAGGACCGTGCTGGCGGAGGAATCGTTCATGCCAGGGAATCTTCCACAAGCCTCATTTCCGGCTCAACGCGAAAGTCGACGAGACCGGTGGGCATCAAATTCTCTTCTCGCAGGACGCGGAATGGAAGCGCGTCCACGATGCGGTGAATGTAAGCTCGCTTGTCCTCGAGGACTCCCTCGGCTCCGGCATTGAGGAAGTAGACTCCCGGCATAAGGAGGACATCGAAGCGGAAGCGCACAAGGTACACAGTCCCCTTTCGGACCTTCGGAATGAAGGTATCCCAGGGATGGGTCCGGCTTCCCCCGAGTTCGATCCCCTGCAGAGACTTGATGAGCATGGCGAAAACGACATCCTCGCAATCGGTGTCGAACCGTACTTTGTATTCGAAGACGTACGGCCTGCGTCGATGGAGCATGTTGGCATCGCGGCCTTTCTCGTCGAGGAGGCGGTAGTCGGTGATCTCGCCGCCATGACGGGCGTAGACCACCTTGCTCTGGGAAACAAAGTTGGGATCAAAGCGGGCGGTGGCATGAGACTCCGGATAATCCTCCCTGGCGGAAACGTCTTCTCCTCTTTCCTCCGGACCGCTCGTCGCCTCCGTTTCCTCGACCGTTTCCGGCTCCACCGGTGGGGCGGACGCTGTCGTTGCCGCCGCCGCCTCTTCTTCCTCCCGGGAAGGCTTTCCGCCGACTTCCTCCGCCTCCATATCCCCGGTGCGGTGTCCCTGTTGGAGGGCCTCAATGATGCGCAGGCTTTCCTCGCGTCCAGCATGGCAAAAGCGCTGGTATTCGGTAACCACCTCTTTGGAACGACCTTGGAGAACGATGGCCCCCTGGTGAAAGAAGAGGGCGCGCTCCGTGAGGTTAACGACGGAGGTGAGGTCGTGGGAGACGAATAGGAGTGTGGTTCCCTCTTCGCGCAGGCGATCGAGGCGGGCAAAGCATTTGCGGCGGAAGGGTTCGTCCCCTACGGACAGAGCTTCGTCGATGATAAGGATTTCCGGATCGACGGCAGTGTGAACGGCAAAGGCAAGGCGCACCATCATGCCGCTGCTGTAGGTTTTCACGGGCTGGTCGATAAAGTCGCCGATATCGGCGAAGGCGAGAATCCCCTCGTATCGCTCTCGAATTTCCCGGTCGGAAAGGCCGAGGATGGCCGCGCTGAGGAACACGTTTTCGCGTCCCGTAAATTCGCGTTCAAAGCCTGCCGCCAACTCGAGCATGGCGGCGACTCGTCCATGGACCCGAACCTTGCCCCGGGTGGCGGGAAGGGTCCCGGCGATGATTTTAAGAAGGGTGGACTTTCCGGAGCCGTTCCTCCCGATGATGCCGAGGCTTTCCCCGGCCTCGACTTGAAAAGAGACATCCTGCAGAGCGAAAAATTCCCGACAGACCTGACTGGAAACCTCGCGGGCCTTTCCCCTGACCGGGTCCGGCAGGTACGCCGTTGCGGCCAGACGGTTGGCGAGCGCCGCCGTCAGGCGCGAACGCGGTCGGTCATACATGCGATAAATTTTGTCGACTCTTTCGACTGTAATCAGGCTTTCCGGCATTTCGAAAGAGGACCGGATATGGCTCCGGGAATCCGTTAAATCAAGTTGCAACTTTACTATGTCGACGGTGTATTACGAGTTATCTTCGGGGAAACCCCGTCTTATGCCGATCGTTTTCTCAAACTACTTTCCTCGCCTGTATCTTTCCCTGACCGCTCTTGCGGTGATGAGCGGACCCGTATTGGCGCAGTCGAACGCGCAAGAGGGCACTCCGGAAAATGCGCCCAGCATTCTTGACCGCTCTCCCTTTCTGCCGCCTGGATTCGAGCCCCCGCGTAGTTCCACGCAGCGGCGAACGAAGAAACCCCAACCGAGGAAAAACTACGAGTTTCGCGGCGTTTACCAACTGGCGGGCGAATATCACTTTCTGGTCAGTGAAGCGCGCTCGCGCGACGGCGACTGGGTAAGCCTCCGCAATAACAAACCGGATCTCGACATTGAGGTTCGCGACTATGATCCCCGGACCCAGAAGTTGACCGTCTTTGCCAACAATAAAGTGGAAGAACTGACGCTTGCCTCCGTGGAGGCCAATCCCACGCCAATGCCGGTGACAGGCCAGCCCAAAGCCGAATCAGCATCCTCCCAGAAAAAAGACAAGCCGACCCGTCGAACAATCCGGCCGACCCGGCGCTCCAGCAGCTCGACTTCCGACGGTTCCCCGCCCCCTCCGCCGGCATGGCTGCAGAAGTTGCGGGAACGCGCTGCCGAGAGGCGAGCCGCTGCCGCCGAAGGGAGCCAGCCGAACGCCGGAAACACCGGCTCTGTTGGAAGCAGCGGCTCCGGCGGAGTCCGCCAGCAGGGAGGGAGTTCGAGCGGTCTTCCGGAACCTCCCGGCCCTCCACCATCGGGAAAGCCCCCCACGCCCAAGCCGGATTTCGTTCCGCCACCGCCTCCCGAAAATCTGGAAATTCCGGAACCCCCACCCGAGGTCAAACGGCGGATTCTGGATTCGCTTTCGCAGGGGGGCTGAACGCCCGGGATCCCCCTTCTTTCAAGGCCTTGACCAAACAGATGTTTGGGCGCTCAATGCCGGACTTTTCATGAGTAGGTCGGGCGCATTCCGCAGCCTCCAAACCCTGACGGGGGACGAGCGCTATCAACGGGCAAGGGAATTGCTCTTCCGGTTGGAAGATGCAGTTCCGTTCCGACTTCAGGACCCGCAGGCCGTCGGGCAATTGGTGGAAGCACGTTTGCGCAAGAGGCGGGACGTTACCATCGCTTCCTACGCGGAAAAGCGAGAAATCGTTAGAGAAAGCCTTTCGAAAGGCGGCCTGTGGGCATTGGTGGAGGCGATGGCAGAGCGGTATCCGGAAATCCGCAGAAACCGCCAGGTAATTTTCAGCCTCGAGCTGGAGGTACTTATGGACCAATCCTACGCTGAGCCGTACCTGCGTCGGATTTATGAACAGGCGTTGGCGGAGGGCAAGGACGTCACCTTCTCCGAGAACGCGGACTACTCACCTGTATTCCGCACCTTGTTGCTGGAAAAGAACGGGTTCGATCGTTTCCGACGGGACGCTCCCGCGGACGACGTCCTCCGTATCCGCTTGACTCCGCCACAAGCCCGTAGCGACCGGAGCCTCCTTACCTTTACGCCGCAGCCGTCTCCCTACCATTTTTTAAGCCGCTTTCCCTGCAAAAACGGGGAGGCCGGCTCATTTTTGGCGGCCGGTCTGATGGAACAACGCCTCCGCGAGGAGGAGGTGGCCGGAAATCCACCGGAGAAATCGGAGGTATTTGCCCTCGGGTATTGTCTCCTCGGCCCCGGCATTGTGCTGCTGTTGCAAAGCCTTTACGGGACCCCCCATCCGGTCAATCCGCGAGGCCGCGGGAGTGGATTTCTGACGACAACGGGTCAGCGGCTATGCTCCATCTGGCCTGACTTGCCCGCCATCGGGTCGACCTCCGAAGACTCTCCCGGCATCGGCTTGTTTCCGGGAAAGAAAGTAGAGGTGGCCCTCTTGCCGGAGGGTCCGGACAAGGGCGACGCGCGGTGCCTTGTAAAACTGGAGGAGGTGGCACCGGTGAACTGCCTGCTGGTTCCCCTGCGGCATCTTTTCATGGCCTTTACGGACGGACCTTCCAAACCCTTGCTGCAGGCAGCCGCCACCGCCTTTGCGAAAGACTACGCGGAAGCGACACGAGGCATCCACCTCCCCCTCCCGAAAAGACCTATTCTCGCACACTGGCGGAAACAGCTTCTTTCACCGGAGGAAGAGCTGGTGGCCCGTCTGCTTCGCCACGGACCCTATGCCTCGGCACGCTTTAGGGGAACTGGTTCCCAGGGAATTCGTCTCTTGCGGTCCAGCTGCTGGCCGACGGCCACCTTCACGGGAGCCCGGCCATGGCAAAAAAAAATCCTGCGTATTGTGTCCGGCGGGGCATGCGCGGAAATTGAAGCCGCCCGCGGGAGCGCCCAAAGGTAATCAGACGGCGAAACTCTCACCGCAGGAACAACTGGCTTTTGCGTTGGGGTTCTGGAACTTAAAGCCGCCCGCCACGAGCCGATCTGAATAATCAAGGGTCATACCGCGCAGGTAGAGCGCGCTTTTTGTATCTACGAGAAGATCCGCGCCTTCGTTGCGCAGAAGCAGATCCCCGGCCTTTGGCGTTTCGACGAATTTGAGTTTGTAGGCGAGGCCGCTGCAACCGCCACCGGTTACCCGCACGCGCAGGAAGGAGCCTCCGTCTTCCCGGCTGCGGAGTGAAGCCAGTTTATGGGTGGCCGCCTCGGTCACACAGATAAAGCGCTCATCGACTTCACGCACGCCTTCGGGTAGGCTTGTCTCCGTTTGTGCCATATTTGTAAACCGTACCGGGAAACCGCCGTTTTTCAAGACTCACCTGTATCGGCGCTGTAGCGGAGAGCAAGGCGCACGGCACGGGCAAAACTTTCGGGACGGGCGCGGCCCTTGCCCGCGATATCGAAAGCGGTTCCATGATCGGGGCTGGTGCGGATGAAGGGCAGCCCGAGGGACAAGTTCACTGCAGCATGAAATTCGAGGGTTTTTACCGGAATCAGCCCCTGATCATGGTAAAGCGCGACAACGATGTCGAATTCCCCTTCAAGATGCCGGTGAAAAACCGTGTCCGCCGGCAGGCAGGAGGAGATCTCGGCAGTGGAGATTTGCCGCAGTTCCTCCAGAAGCGGATCGAGGAAGTCCCTCTCTTCCGTTCCCAGTAATCCTCCCTCCCCGGCGTGGGGGTTCAGTCCGCAAACCGCGATACGGGGAAAAGGAATCCGCTCGCTGCTTCCCCATTCCGCAGCCGCTCGGACAGCCCTTCGGAGCAAGCCGGGCTCCTCACGCAATCGTCCGGGAATGGTGTGGAGCGGCTCGTGCCAGGTGGCCAGAACGACACGCAGGCGTTCCCCGGAAAAGGCCATTGAGGGAACGGCACCCCATGCATGCCCGAAAAATTCCGTCTGTCCGGGAAAGGGGTACCCGACTCCTTGAAGTTGAGCCTTGTTGACGGGCGCGGTCACGACTCCGCCGAACTGGCCTTCGCGGCAACCCTCGGCAGCAAGCTGGAGTGCTTTCCACGCGCAAAGGGCGCCGGCCGGGGAAGGCTCCCCGGGCACAGGACGCACAGGTTCCTCCGTGTCGCAGGGGATTCCCCGCACAGGAAGCGACTCCAGCCATTCCAAGGGGCCGAGCGGCACCAACCGGGAACCTTCCCGGGGAGAATCGAGTAAGAAATGCCGGATCAACTCAGGTCCCACTCCAGCGGGATCTCCACAAGTGACGGCCAGCGGAAGCGCGGTCATTGGTCGTTCCCCCCGTTTTCTCCCTGCTTTTTCCGCGGTCGCATCACCCCGCGTTGCGACTCGGCGGAAAGAAAAGAAAGAAAACGACCACCCTCCGCCGTTTTTGCGACCTTATCCGCTGCAATGCCGCGGGCGAGAACCGAGGGACGGCCCTCCGAAGCGAAAACAAGACGGTAGAGTTTTTTTAATTCGTGAAGGCTCTCCCGTTCGATTCCACGGCGCTTCAATCCAACGAGATTAAGACCGATGAGTTCGTTGCGTTCGGCCATTATACAAAACGGCGGTAAGTCGATACTGCAACGCGACAGCCCGCTGACCATGGCGCTCTCACCTACCCGGACATACTGGTGAAAACCCGTCCCGCCTCCGACAAAGACATGATCGCCAATCGTTACTTTGCCCGCGACGAGGACATTATTGGCAAGAATGACATGCTCACCGACCTGGCAATCGTGCCCGACATGGGCATACGCCATCAGGAGGGAGCCTGTACCGATTTCCGTGAAACTCCCTTCCCGGGTAGCCCGGTTGACCGTTACGCCCTCCCGCAGGACGACCCCCTCGCCGAGACGGACCCCGCTTGGGGTGGAAGGATGAAAGCTGAGGTCCTGGGGAAGGCCGCCCACGACGGCGTGAGCGTCGATTTGACAGCCGCCTCCCAGACACGTCCCGGCGCGAAGAACAGCGTGCTCCCGAATCACGCATCCAGGCCCGATCTCGACGCCGTCCTCGATTACGGCGTAAGCCCCAATTGAGACGCTCTCCTCAATCCGCGTGGCTTCGTGAATAACAGCTGTGGGATGGTGCGGCATAAAAACGGGTCGTCAGGATTTGAAAAGAGCCATTTGTGAATCTTTCAACAGATCGTAGTTTTTAAGTACCCGGAGAATCTGCAGGAGGTCACTCTTCTGGTAGCTGCGGTTGACTTCAATTTTCTGAATAATGTCCAGCAACATGGTACGGAAACTAATGATGCCGTCCACCCCCTGGTCCCGTAACAACTGGATGCTTTCGCTCCGATAGGGCTCGCTCGTTGGAAGGCCCGGCAACACGAGGATCCGCTTCAGGTCTTCCGCCTGACCGAAAGTCGGGGAGGTGTCCGTAAAGCTCCCCGCGATAACCTTCGACACATTTTTTTCCAGAAACTTGAGAATCTCGGAGCTGCTCTTAAGCAGTTTCGGAGTGAACCGATGCGTCGTGTGCCATGCCTTGACCACGACAACCGCCCGGTGAATGTACGGCAGCTCGGAAGCGAAAAGAAGAAAATTCGGCTCCCGGTCCCCAGCTCCCCAGGTCGGATTGTAGACGGCAAGGTCGATTTCTTCCTCGGCCAGTTTCCGGCGCGACTGCACCTGGTACTTTCGCATCTGCCGGACAAGGAATCCATGTAATTCAAAGTACTCCCGGACAATGTTTTCATCGAACCCCGCCATTCGCCCGTTACGCTACGACCAGGAACGGAAGAAAGGCAATCATCGGAAAGGGGGTCAGCCCTTGGATTTTGGTGTATATCAAAATCCAAGGGCTGACCCCTTTACCGTTTCTTTTCAGCAATAAGTTTCTGAACGACCGCGAAGCGGGCTTTGGTCTCGAGCTGCTCGAGGACTTCGGGATCTTCGCCGGAGGCCCGTGCATCCTCGAGGGCCTTACGTGCCCGATCTCGGGCCTGTTCGAGGGAGGCGGGATCGATTTCCTCAACCTCGACCGCAGCCTCGGTAAGGACGGAAACCGTATCGTCAATTACCTCGATGAACCCGCGGTCAATGGCCACGGATTCGGAACGCCCCTGCTGGCCGTAGCGCAACTCTCCAGGAGCGATCATTGTCATCAAAGGTTGGTGGCCGGGAAGGACGTCGATTTCACCGGCAGCTTCGGTGGGCAGAACGATATGTTCGACGTCTTCGATGGAAAAGACGCGCCGCTCGGGAGTGACGATATCCAGTTTCAGCGGCATGGGATCAGGATTCCTTATTTTGCTCGTGGGCCTCAAGGACCTCATCCATCGCGCCCTTGTAGGCAAAATCGTTCTCATCGACGTGATCGAGTTCCCCGTCGAGAATCATACGGAAGCCCTTGATGGTATCCTCCACATCGACAATTTTACCGGAAATTCCGGTAAAGACTTCCGCTACATTGAAAGGCTGGGAGAGGAATTTTTGAATTTTGCGTGCCCGATAGACGGTTTGTTTGTCCTCGGGGGACAACTCATCAATGCCGAGAATAGCAATGATATCCTGAAGGTCCTTATACCGCTGCAGCACCGATTGGACTCCGCGGGCCACCTTGAAGTGTTCGTTACCGACGACGTCGGGATCGAGGGCGTTGGAAGTGGACCCAAGGGGATCGACGGCCGGATAAATGCCCAACTCGGCAATGCGCCGTTCAAGAACAATGGTGGAATCGAGGTGGGCAAAGGTACTGGCCGGCGCGGGGTCGGTAAGGTCGTCAGCGGGAACATAGACGGCTTGGAAGGAGGTGATGGAACCGTCGTTGGTGGAGGTAATGCGCTCCTGCAAAATGCCCATTTCCTGAGCCAGGGTCGGCTGATAACCTACCGCGGACGGCGAGCGTCCAAGCAAAGCGGAAACCTCGGAACCAGCTTGGGAAAAGCGGTAGATGTTATCGACGAAAAGCAGGACATCCAGGCCTTTTTCATCGCGGAAATACTCAGCCATGGAGAGACCGGAAAGGCCGACCCGCATGCGGGCTCCCGGCGGTTCGTTCATCTGACCGTAGACAAGGGCCACCTTGGAATTTTCAATATTTTCCTGATCGATCACTCCGGCATCGGCCATCTCATGGTACAAATCGTTCCCTTCCCGCGAGCGCTCCCCTACTCCACAGAAAACGGAGTACCCGCCGTAAGACTTGGCGATATTGTTGATCAGTTCCATAATCACAACGGTCTTGCCGACCCCGGCGCCTCCGAAGGCCCCAACTTTTCCGCCCTTGGTGAAAGGGCAAATGAGGTCGATTACCTTGATCCCGGTGACCAGAATCTCCGTTTCGGTGGACTGATCGGTCAGCTGGGGTGGGTTCCGGTGAATCGGATAGCGTTTCTCGTATGGTGCCTCGCCCCGTTCATCGACGGGGTCGCCGGTGACATTGAAAATCCTGCCGAGAACTCCCTCACCGACCGGCACAGTAATGGTCTCACCAGTATCAAGGGCTTCCATACCGCGGACGAGACCTTCCGTGCTGGACATGGCCACCGTGCGGACAAGGCCTTCGCCAAGGTGCTGCTGCACCTCGAGGGTGAGAGTGGTCGGCTTTTCCTGATATTGGTAAGAAACGTGGATCGCCTGGTAGATGGGCGGAACGTTGGTGGCGTCGAACTTGATGTCGACGACCGCACCGAGAACCTGGACGATTTTTCCTTTGTTTTCGCTCATGATGCTGGAAAGGTCGGCTTGATTAACCTTGGTGAAGAGTGGCGGCGGTGATTTCGAGGATCTCTTGCGTGATCCCGGCCTGACGGGCCTTGTTGTACTGAAGCGTGAGTTCGTCGGTAAGCTTTTTCGCGTTATCGGTGGCCGCTTTCATGGCGACCATGCGCGCACTGTGCTCGGAGGCACGGGCATCGAGAAGCAACTGGTAGAATTCGCGTTTGATAAAGCGGTCGAGCAAGGCGTTCAGGATGGTGGCCGGATCGGGCTCGAAGAGCAATTCGCGGTTGTCTTCGGGAAGCTCCTCGCCACCTCTTTCGGCCTGTTTTTCCACATAAGTCCGCAGATTGGTTAAGGGTACATAGGGGACGAGGACGGGCTCCTGAACAAGGGTGTTTTTAAAGCGCGGATACAGGATTTCGATACTGTCGATCGTTTCTTTCTTATACTCCTCGATAAGAAACTCGACCACCGGGCGCAATTCCTTGAATGGGGCCTCCTCGGATATGGTGAAATCCGCGAGCAGTTCGCGGCCGCTCCTGCTGAGAAACTGGCGCGCTTTGGTGCCAATGCTGACATAAGCGACCTCGTCCCGGGGAATCGCAGCCGCCTCGCGGAAAAGATTGGCGTTGAGGGCACCGCAGAGACCGCGGTCGGTGGAAATGACCAATACGCCGCGTTTGTGCACCTCCCGATCCTCGAAAAAAGGATGATGGAAATTTTCCACCTTGTCAGTGAGGGATACGAGCATGCGGGCGAGCTGTCGGGCATAGGGCCGGCCTTCGAGAGCACGATCCTGCGCGCGCTTCATCTTGGAAGCGGCCACCATCTGCATCGCGCGGGTAATCTTCTGGGTGTTTTTTACCCCGCGGATGCGGTTGCGGATGTCGCGCGTGTTGGGCATGTCGCTGCTTCGGGAGAAAATGAGAGGAACCGCGGCTCAGCCTTCCTGTTGGAAGTTGGACTTCCAGGCCGAAACCGCGTCCTTGAGCTTGGATTCAAGATCGTCGTCGATCTTCTTTTTCTTAAGGATTTCGTTGAGCAGCTCTTGTTTACCGGTTTCAAGGAATTCCTGCAGGGAAGCGGCAGCAGTGCCGATCTGCTCGACGTCGATCTCGTCGAAGTAGTCATTTTGCAGAGCCCAAAGAATGGCAACCTGCAGTTCGACCGCCTTCGGGGAGTAGGCGGGCTGCTTGAAAAGCTCGACCGTCCGGGAGCCGCGATCGAGCTGTCGGCGGGTGCGAGCGTCGAGGTCGGAACCAAACTGGGCAAAAGCGGCCAGTTCACGGTAGGCGGCCAGTTCAAGCTTCACTTTCCCGGCCACCTGCTTGGCCGCCTTGATCTGGGCGGCGGAACCGACCCGGCTGACGGAGAGGCCGACATTCACAGCGGGGCGAATGCCTTGGTTGAAAAGGTCGGTTTCAAGAAAGATCTGCCCATCCGTGATGGAAATGACATTGGTGGGAATGTAGGCGGACACGTCCCCGGCTTGGGTCTCGATAATGGGGAGGGCGGTGAGGGAACCGTCCCCATTTTCCTCGTTGAGACGGGCTGCGCGTTCTAAGAGGCGGCTATGGAGGTAGAAGACGTCGCCGGGGTAAGCTTCGCGGCCTGCCGGGCGCTTCAGCACGAGAGAGATCTGGCGGTAGGCGGCAGCGTGTTTGGAGAGATCGTCGTACACGATGAGGGCGTCCATACCATTCTGCATGAACCATTCCCCGATGGAGCAACCGGCGAAGGGGGCGAGGAAGAGGTTTGCCGCGTTATCGGCGGCAGGAGCGGCCACGATCACCGTGTATTCGAGGGCTCCGGCCTTTTCGAGGGTGACGATGGTCCGGGCAATCGTGGAATTCTTTTGGCCGACCGCGACGTAGATCGAATAGACGGGCCGGAAGGATTCGTCTCCGGAATTTACACCTTGGCGGTTTATTTTCGCCTGGTTGATGATGGTGTCGATGGCAATGGTAGTCTTGCCGGTCTGCCGGTCCCCGATGATGAGTTCGCGTTGCCCACGTCCGATGGGAATCATGGAATCGATGGCCATAATCCCGGTTTGAAGGGGCTGATCCACGGATTTCCGCGGAATGATTCCCGGGGCGATTTTTTCCATCGGGTTACGTTCCTGTGTCTGCAGGGGACCCTTGCCATCCACGGGCTCGCCGAGTGCGTCGACAACGCGGCCGAGAATTTCTTTTCCAACCGGAACGGAAAGAAGGCGTCCGGTAGTTTTGGCCTCGTCTCCCTCCTTCAGAAGATTGGCGTCCCCGAGGCAGACGATGCCCACCTCGTCTTCCTCAAGGTTGAGGGCGATGCCCGTAATGCCGTGGGGAAATTCGACCATCTCGTTGTACATCACCTCGGAGAGGCCTTCCACCTTGGCGACACCATCGGCGATGGAAGTGATTACGCCGGTGTTGGTTTTGCCGGTCTCCGTAGAGAGAGAGGCAATTTCGTTTTCAATTTGTTCGAGAATGGAGCTCATCGTGGAAAAGGTAAAAGTGGCGGGGGAAGCGAATCAGTGAATCCCGGAACCGAGGGCTTGCAGTCGGCCTTCTAGAGAAGCGTCGTAAACAGTATCCCCCATCTGAACCCGCAAGCCTCCGATTAAATCCGGGTTTTGTGTTTCCCTGACGTAGAGAGGACGATCGTGGCGGGATTGAAAAGTCTGGACCAGGCGTTCACGAAATTCATCGGGAAGGGAATCGACAGATTCCAGCTTCAGCGTGTCTTTGTGCAATTCACGCTGAACAGCTTTGTGTAGAAGACGAAGAAAACGTCGGCGATCGACGGAAGACATCCCTTGCAGGACTCGATCAAGAATGGCGGGCAGGTTGGCTTCCGCCTCCTGCCTGTCATCAAGGAGAAGGCGGGCAAGACGGCGGGAAAGCGTCTGATCATCAGCGTGGGCCATTGTTTACTGCGCCTCGGCAATCTCTTCGGTGGCGGCTTTGTCGAGACGGTTCCGTTCCTTTTCGTCCAGTTCCCGGCGAAGAACTTTTGCCGTGGTTAGCACAACCAGACGGGAAATTTCCTCGCGAACCTCCCCCATGATTTTTTGCCGCTCACGCTCATTTGCTTCTTCCGCCCTCTTGCGCATATCGTCGATCTGCGCTGCGGTGTCGGCTTTCATTTTCTCCTCGAACCGGTTGGCATTCTCCCGGGCCTCATGCAGGATCTCCTGCGCCTTGGCGTTGGCTTCGCGAAGAACTTCCTCCTGCCTCTTCTCAGTCTCGGCAAGCTCCTTTTTCGATTTTTCGGCGAATTGGAGACCTTCTGTAATTTTCCGCTGGCGCTCATCAAGTGTTGCCAGAACAGGCTTAAAAGCGAACCGCCAGAGCAGGAAGGCCACGACAAGGAAATTGACGGCCTGAGCGAGGATCAGTTTCCAATCGATCCCGAATTTACCGATCAGGCCAGCGTCGCCCTCACTGGCGGCGGCAGCTGCAAGAAAGCAGAGAGTGTCGAGCATGGTCGTCAGGAGTTGCGCGCAAAAGCGGGATTAGAAGCAAAAAAGCACACCCGTTGAAGCGGATGGGCCCGAAGAATCAGCGTCCCAGAAAGAGGGCGTAAAAGGCGATCGCCTCGGCGAGTGCCATGCCGATAATGGACTGAACGAGAACCTTACCGGAGGCCCCGGGATTCCGGCCAACCACTTCAACGGCTTTCATACCGACCATACCGACCCCGATGGCGGCGGCGGCACAGCCAATGGCCCCTTGGAGACCATGGTGGAGGTTACCTTCAATTGCTGCGATGATTTCATTCATGTTGTTGGATCAGTTGATGTTCTCGATTTGAAAGGGGTTTTTGTCGTACAGAAGCTTATTGCGAATAGCGGCATCGACGGGCGAAAGGAAAGAAAAATTTCAAGCGTGCTCACCTTCAGATTCGTGATTACAAATTAAACCGATGTAGACAGCGGTTAATAGGGTAAAGACAAGAGCCTGGACAAAACCGATAAGAAGTTCGAGGAAGTAAAAAGGAATCGGGACAAACCATCCGGCCAGCTCCGTCATATTGGCAAGGAGGTTTTCGCCTCCGAAGACGTTTCCGAAAAGCCGGAAAGAAAGCGAAACCGGTCGAAAGAGTATGGAAACCACCTCCACAAGCCCCACGAAGAAAAAGATCGGAAAAAGAAAAAGGTAAATGACCTTGGGAACCTCCCGGGAATCAGCTTTGTTCCCGAAAAGATCGTAAAGGAGGGTCTTCGCGCCAGCGTAGCGAAGAACAAAGTACAACCAGGCTGCCACGGCCGCGACGAGGGCGAGGGCAATCGTCATGTTAAGGTCCGCATTTCCGGGCCGCATCCAATACTTGATTTCTCCGCTTTCATCGCGGAACCCGAAGGCGCCGACGCCGGGAAGAAGACCGCTCCAATTCTGAATGAGGATAAAAACAAAGAGCCCGATGAGAAGAGGAAAGACGCGGCGGATCATCTCATTCCCAACGATGGGGGCCAGAATATCCCGCAATGCGGAAAGCAGGTTTTCCATAATCGCCTGACCGGCGGAAGGAATCAGCGAAGGGTAGCCTACCATGGCCCTAACCCCCAGAATGATAAGGAGAGAGACCGCCCAACTCATTACCATGGAATTGGTGATGGGCAGACCCCAAAGGCCCTCCTCGGTCAGCTGGTAGGGGCTAGGGGATACCGCGAAGGCTTCGGTGGCGGCCGAGATTCCTGCGAGGAAGGAAAATCCGTATTTTACGTGTGTTACCCGAAAACCCATGATTCCTGCTGGTTGCGGAAAACAAAAACGCATGAATTCTCCCCATTGGTCCGTCAACCTTTCAGTCGTTTTTTTCCTCACACCGGGACGCCGACAAGTTGTGAATGGCGACTGCAGGGTAATGTGGATAAAGCGGGCATAGAGTAATTCACGGAGGCGCCCGTTGCTCCTGTCCGGATTATTCCCTTGGAATGCGCAAGATAACTCACTACAGGGGAATAAATTGCAGATTTACCGAGATATTCACCGGGATTATTAAGAAGAAGACTCTAGTATTTAAGAAAAGGAAGAATTGACCCTTCTCCCTGGATCGGCACCAGCTTGGTCAGCCTATGCCGAAAGCGAAAGACCTCACCGGTGATCTCGGCCGGCTTCGCGGCCGCAACCTTGATGTTTCTCAAGCAAATCCGCTTCGTCCCCTCGAAACACGTCCGGCGGCGGATCCGTTGGCCTTTCTGTTCTGGGCCGCTCTCGTCGCTTTCGCCATTGCGCAGGGGATCTTTCTGGTTTGGCTGTCCGCGCTGTAACGGCGAATCATAAAAGACGTGGAGGAAGCTCTATCAGGATGGGAACGTTACCGGGAGCGTCGCCGGGCACGGGTGGAGGTGCTCCGTGAAGAGTTGCGGCGGCGGTTTCCCCTCCCCTGCCCGCTCGTCCTTGAGTTGGGGTGTGGCCACGGTCATTTCCTGACGGAGTATGCTCGCGCCCATCCGCAGGAGCACTGTCTTGGGATCGATCTGGTGTCCCGGCGAATCCGTCTTGCCGAAGGGAAACGCGGAAAAGCCGGGATGGAACGCCTCCACTTCCTAAAGGCGGAGGCGCAGGAGTGCCTTGAGGCGTTGCCGGAAGGCCTCGTTCCGGAGCGGATTTTTATGCTTTTCCCGGATCCCTGGCCAAAAAAACGCCACCACAAAAAGCGCATGCTGCAGGAGAATTTTCTGGAACAGCTTGCCCGGGTCTCGGGACGCGACGCCACCTTCCACTTCCGGACCGACCATGAGGCAAATTTTCTGTACGCCCTTTCCATGGTTGCGGCCTCCGGATGGTGGGAAGTTGATGATTTGGTTACGTGGCCCTTTGAGGCGTCCTCTTATTTTCAGGACCTTCTGCCCGCTTACGCCTCCTTCAGTGCGCGCAAGCGGGGGAGCGAAGGGGAGTCTTCCCTAATGTCAGGCGGTTGATTCGGAAGAATCGGAGAACCGATCCGGTTTGCTGCGCAGCGAGCGGAAAACGGCCTCTTCGGCCATGCGCTCGGGATAGGGAAAGAAAATGTAGATTCGAGTCCCCTGCCCCGTCTCACTTTCGGCCCGAAGATCGCCCCCATGCTGCTGCACGATATGTTTGACAATGGAAAGGCCGAGACCGGTGCCGCCCGACTCGCGGGAGCGGCTCCTGCTGACGCGGTAGAACCGCTGGAAAATATGAGGGAGGTCATTGCTCGGAATCCCGCAACCGTCATCCCCCACCATGATTTCGACCCCGTTTTTTCGCAGGTGGGTCTGCACCTGCAGCACGGTCAGACCGCGGGCGTGTCGAACTGCATTTTCGAGTAGATTGACCATAACCTGCGAAAACCGAAGGGAATCGATGAAAACCACGTCATTTCCTTCCGCAAAACCCGTTATAAATTTCCATTCGCGATCCTCATGGTTCGGAAGCCAGTTTGCGGTGATTTCCTCAAGCAGTTTGGCGAGTGATATGCGTTCCCGCTGAAGGACGCTTTGCGTGGATTCCAGCCGGGAAAGCAGAAGGAGATCCTCGAGGAGATTGCTGAGGCGTTCCGAGTTTGCCTGGATCCGGTGCAGGAAACGCTCCGTTTCCTCCGGGGTCAGCTCACTTTGATCTTCAATAAGGGTGTCGGTAAATCCTTTGATGATCGTGACGGGAGTGCGCAGCTCATGGGAGACGTTGGCGACAAATTCGGTGCGCATACGTTCAAGGGCCTTCTGGTGGGTTACGTCGTGAAAAACAAAGAGGGTGAAGGTTCCCTCCGCGCGCGCGCTTTCCGGCAACGGGGCCGCGCTCACCTCCAGCCAGAGAGAACGCCGGCCGACGGTGGTCTCCAGCTCGGTTCGCTGGCCCTCCCGCTTTTGACGAACTCCTTGGAGAAATTCCCGGAAGGCCGATCCTTGCAGAAACGTGTCGAGACGCTTGCCAAGAGGAGAATGATTGCCTTCGACAAGATCGCGGAAGGCCGGATTGGCGAGCCGGATTACATTTTCACCATCCACCATGACGACCGCTTCCCGAAGATTGCCAAGGGTAGTCTGAATCTGGTCGAGGTAGCCCTGACCCGTGTCGAAAATCTTCGCATTTTCGGCGATGAGATGGTTAAAAGTGCGCACGAGTCGGCGCAGGTGCCGACCCGGCATGCCTCCCACGTCCTTTTCCATCAGGACGGGCCGCCCCCGTTCCGCCGCTTCCACCAGTTGTGCCTGCAAACGGCGGATTCGGCGCAGCTGCAGGTAAAGAAATGCGCAAAGGCCAAGAGCGAGAATCAAAAGCAGTAGCAAAGCCTTGCCTTCTCTCAGTTGGCCACCGGTTCGTTTATGCGGTACCCTACCCCGCGCACCGTTTCAATCAGGTTCGCGCGCTCGTGCAGTTTTTCCCGCAGACGACGGATGTGCGTATCAATTGTCCGCGTCTCCGTTTCCGTGTCGTAGTTCCAGACGTTGACGAGAAGGTTCTCCCGCGACTGCACCCTACCCTTCCGCTGCATAAGCAGTTTCAGCAGCTTGAACTCCGTGGCGGTTAGGTCCAGCGGCTGCGCCGCAATGGTGACGGAATGAGTTTCCTCGTCGAGAAGGATATCGCCAACCTCCAATTGTTTCCGTCCTTCCTCATCCTCCTGGCTCATCCGTTTGAAAATCAGGCCAATACGAAGAATTAACTCCTTAGTATCGAACGGTTTAGATAAATAGTCGTCCGCCCCCGACTCCAGTCCCCGGATGCGGTCTTCCACTTCTCCCCGGGCCGTCAGGAAGATAATCGGCACCGAACTCAATTTCGTGTCCGCGCGGATCATCCGGCAAATTTTCAACCCATCCAGCTCCGGCATCATGATATCAAGAACGAAAAGATGGGGAGCAAATTCGCGGGCTTTTCCCATGATGTGAAGGGGATCGTTAATTACCTCCACCTCATACCCTTCCCGCCCAAGACGATAGGAGACGAGTTCGGTGACGTCCGGCTCGTCGTCGACAACTAAGATGCGCTTTCCCGTGGTGGTCATGGTTGGCAACGTTTTCGTTACCGGAGAAACGAAGCAGCGTCGGCCTTCGAGGGCAATGCCAATTTACGCAACAAGTTTGTGACGGACCGTCGGGAACACCCGCTGCCAAGGCCGCGGTCGGGTACCATTGTTCCAGAATGGATTTTGTAGTTGTATCTAATTACTCAAACTCCTGAATCCCCTTCCGGAGCAGATTCCGGAGGCAATATAAAATATGTAATGGGATTCTAACTACGTCTCTCAGCCGCTCCCAAAGACACCATAAGCAACGTCACGTCCGTTGGATTCACCCCGGAAATGCGTCCGGCCTGACCGAGATTTGCCGGTCGGATTACGCCGAGTTTCTGCGCGGCTTCGGCCCGAAGGCCCGCCACTTGGCCGTAATCAAAATCCGCCGGAATGCGGATTTTTTCCGTTTTGGCCAATTTTCCAATTTGCCGCAATTCCCTCTCCAGGTAACCGCGATAACGGACGCGGTACAGAACTTCTTCCCGCGCTTCCGGTGTCAGCTCCGTAAAGGCGGAGGGAAGCCCCTCCACTCCCCCACCCTTGCGGATCCAGTCTCCGTAAGTCCCGCCGCTGCGGACTTCCCGCTCCAATTTTTCGGTCCACCGCTCCACTTCCGATTTCTTTCTGCGAATGCGTTCGAGGCGGTCGGTGGGGACCAGGCGACCCGCCTCCGCGGCCTCGAGAAAGCGCAGCTCCGCCGAACCATGATTGAAGAGGAGCCGGTGCTCCGCGCGGGAGGTGAACATGCGGTACGGCTCGGTCGTGCCTTTGGTGACGAGGTCATCGAGAAGGACGCCGATGTACCCATCCTCGCGCCCAAGGATGAGGGCCCCTTCGTCACGGGTTTTTCGGGCGGCGTTGATGCCGGCAAGCAAACCCTGCGCCGCCGCTTCTTCGTAACCGGAAGTCCCGTTGATTTGGCCGGCAAAGAAAAGGTTTTCCACTTTTTTCGACTCGAGGCTCGGGAAGAGCTGGGTTGGCTGGGCGAAATCGTATTCCACAGCGTAAGCAGGCCGCAGCATGTGGGCATTCTCGAGACCGGGAATGGTTTTGAGCATGCTTTTCTGCACCTCGAACGGCAAACTGGTGGAAAGGCCGTTTACGTACCATTCGTCGGTGCTGCGACCTTCCGGCTCAAGGAAGAGCCGGTGGTGGGGCTTATCGTGGAATTTGACGATCTTGTCCTCGATGGAAGGACAATAGCGGGGGCCGACTCCTTCAATTTCCCCGGCATACAGGGGTGATAGATGAAGGTTTTCCTTGATGAGACGGTGGGTGGCTTCGCTGGTATAGGTGATCCAGCAGGAGGCGTCGACCTCGCCGGGAAGCCAGCCACCGCGTTCTCCACCGTTGGGGTGTTCCACGTGGAACATGAGGTGGCGAAATTCTTCCGTGAATTGATGGCGGTCCTGTTCCACGTGGAACAATGGGTCGTCGGCGCGGGTATCGTAGAAGCCGAAAAGGGGTGGAGGCGTGTCGCCTCGTTGCTCGGCGAGGGCTGAAAAATCTATAGAGCGCCCGAGAAGTCGGCAGGGCGTTCCCGTCTTAAGGCGGGACAATTCGATGCCGGCTTCGACGAAGGAGCCGGAAAGGGTCTTCGCGTTGAAATCGCCCATGCGACCGCCTTCGGATTTGGAGCGGCCGACATGGAGGAGGGCGCGAAGGAAGGTTCCGGTGGTAACGACGACGGTGCGGGCGGGGAAGGTAAGGCCGAGGGAGGTCTCGACGCCGGTGACGCGGCCGGCTTGGAAGGTCAGGCCGGTAACGAGGGCCTGAAAGACGTCGAGGTTGGGTTGCAGCTCAAGAGCGTGCTTCATGCGGAACTGGTAGGCCTTTTTATCACACTGGGCCCGGCAGGCACGGACGGCGGGACCTTTGGAAGCGTTGAGAAGGCGGAACTGGATGGAGGTAAGGTCGGTATTGACGGCCATTTCCCCGCCAAGGGCATCGATTTCGCGCACCATGTGACCTTTGGCAAGACCGCCGATGGCGGGGTTGCAGGAGAGCTGGGCGACGGTGTCGAGGTTGCCGGAAAGGAGGAGGGTACGGGCACCGGAACGAGCGGAGGCGAGGGCGGCTTCACAACCGGCATGGCCGGCTCCACAGACGATAACGTCGAAGGTCTTCATATGGAAATAGCTAAAGGACAATTACTTACCGATACAAAAGGAGGCAAAGAGACGGTCCAGGACAGCTTCCGGATCCACCGTTCCGGTAATACGCCCGAGGGCATGGACGGCGGAATGGATTTCGGAGGCGACCAGTTCGGTGGCCTCATTGCGGGCGAGGAGGTGGCGGGCTTCCCGGAGGTGCGCGGCCGCCTCGGCGAGGGCGTCGGCATGGCGGGCCGAGACGAGGACGGCCTCGCTGTCGGGGATAAGGAGACCTTCCTCGATCCGGTGGCGGATCTGTTCGCGGAGAGGTGCGAGACCATGGCCCGTTGTGGCACTGACGGGGAGGTGGGGCAGCTCGGGAGCGAACTGTGCGTGGTCGCGGGTTCCGGACAGATCGCACTTGTTTTCGAGAAGGAGGGCTTCGCGAGTGGCGAAGGCCGTCCGCACGGAGTCGGGCAGGGTGGGGGAGGGGCGGGTGGCATCGACGACGACGAGGAGGAGGTCGGCGCTTTCGATCTGTTCGCAGCTGCGGGCGATGCC
>CAYFRH010000025.1:0-2580 GCA_964345345.1 uncultured Puniceicoccaceae bacterium
GCGCGGCATCGCCCTGCCGGACTACCGGTTCAACGGTGTTTCCGTCGGCAACAAATACACCGGTAAAACGGTCCTCGGCTTCGTTCACAGCCCGACCATAAAAGGCAATCCGGCCTTGGTCATTCGCCCGCCACCGGTCGGTCAGGGGCGTGTTTACAAAGCCCGGGTCGACGATGTTCGTCAGGGTGTAGCCGGGATGACCGGCAACGGGACTGCGGCCCTCGCGCGCCAAAGTCGTTTTGCCGTCAACCTCGTCGATCCGGACGATCCGTTCATTCGCTTCCGACTCATAGGCAGGCGGGCCATTGGAGGTATCGTCAAGAACCTCATATATAAAAACCTTTCCGGAATCATTGATCCGACCCCGCCGCACCGAGGCGACGCGATCCTCCAGTTCCAAGCTGAAAGGATCAACCGCCTGCACCACGGAGAGGGCCGAACCGTCCCAAAGGTAGACACCGCCTGCGTCGATAAATTCATCTCCATCGCGGGAAAACCCGCCCCGGACAAGGACGTCGCCGGACGGCGTCAGGCGGCCATCATATAACGTCAAAAAAGGAACCGGTTCGTTAGGTGCCAGCGGACCTGTAGTCGCGACAAGATCGAAGCCGGACTCCCTTGCGCTCAGCTCTTCTTCGAGCGGAAAGGGTTCTTCCCATGTATTCCGGTCAAAGGTGGTGTTATGAGAAGGACGGTAATCCAGCACGGTCCAGGAGACGCCGTCATCACTGCCGTAGAAGGTCCATCCCATGGGATCTCGATCCGGAACATCCTCGGCGGTGGCAAAGGCAAAGGCATCGACCGTAACCGGCGAGCCGAAGTCCAACACGAGCGGCCCTTTGTTGAAGTCGAGCCACTTCGTCCCAAGATCGTTGTCCACCGCTTTGTCGGGCGTCTGTACAAAGGGATTGCTGCCCGTGCCGTCCGGGTTGTTGCCCCCGGGATTGCTCGCGGTGGCACCGGAGACGCGGTTCCCCTGGAAGCGAAGCTCCATTTCGGCGAGCTGGATGCTGTTTTCGCTCCCTTCACCGCGCAGCTGCAGCGGTTCGAAGCGAAAAAACTGGAAGGTGACGGCAGCGCTGAGAGAACCGTGCAAAAGAAACAGGAGCAGGGGGGCCAGAAACGGCAAAGAGAAAGAGAGCGAGATAAGTTTAATTTTTTGCATAGATTTAAGTAGCTTATATCTGCGAAGCTTGGGAAAAAACCCCCGTTTCCTTCAAGGATGATTTTTTATCCCGGCGAGTCCGGTAGTAAGCTTGAAGTACATTTGCCGAATAGGACATTCTGGCTTTTCCTGATCGAATGGAACTGGAACCCACCCAAATTCTTTCTGAACTGGCGGAAGCGGCCCGAAAGAAGGACCATCCGTTTCGCTGGCCCGTGTTGTCCACGGCGGATGCGGACGGGAGGCCCGATGCCCGCATAGTTGTCCTGCGCTCCTGCGAAGAGGGCATCGCCGCCATTTACTCGGATGCGCGGACCGGGAAAATCCGGCAACTGAGTTCCCGGCCCCATGCGACGCTTCTTTTCTTCGACCCAACACGCATGTTACAGATTCGGGCCAGCGGGGAAGCCTCCGTGCATTGCGGAGACCGCCTTGCCGAGAATCACTGGAAAAACCTGCCCGAGGCCCGTCGGAAAGAGTATCAGTCAACCGCGGCTCCAGGTACGGATTGGACGACCGCGGCAGCACAGCGCGACGAAAGGCTCGAAAGCCGCCACTTTGCCGTTTTGCGCCTACGCTTCCGGCAACTCGAGGTGCTGCGGCTTGCCCGGGAAGAGCACCAGCGGGTTCTCCTTCAGCAGGATGCGGGAAGCTGGGCACGACGGCGCGTCGTCCCCTGATTTTTTTATGGAATCCCCCGGAATAAGATATGAACGTCGAACTCTCATCAAATAGCTATGAAAAACGTAATTCAAATCACCGCATTCTTCAGCCTGCTCCTTTTCGCGACGCAGGCTTTCGCTCAAGCTCGAGTTCTTGTCGATACCGATTCCGATCGTGTAGCGATTGATGGATACGACCCTGTCGCCTTCTTCGAAAAAGGACGTCCCTTAAAAGGCTTCAACCAGCACCAGGTCATCTACAAAGGGGCCGTCTACCGTTTCCGCAGTGAGGAAAACCGGGTCGCTTTTCAGGAAGAACCGGAAAAGTATGAGCCCCAGTACGGAGGATTCTGCGCGGTCTCCCTCTCCGAGGATACACTTGCTTCCGGAGATCCGCAGAAATTCAGGATTATCGACAACAAACTTTACCTTGTCCACGACACCGCAGCGGCCAAACGCCTTGATCGGGAAAGCGTCCAGAAAGCGGACCGGAACTGGGACAAGGTGCTGGACGAGTATGGCAGCCACTATGAGGCCGCCGGCATTACTCCCTGAATTTTGCGACAGCAGAAGATAGAAGCAAGTAGTAGCGGAAGGCGCCTTTTCCACGAACGGGAAGGGCGCCTTCTTTTTGATATTACTCAGCTACCAAATTGGTTTACATAGATTCCGCAGCATCGAAATCGAAATCCAAATCCAAATCGAAATCGGTTCGCGGACCGGTTTCCAGGCGGCTTAAAAAAGCCCGAGACC
>CAYFRH010000025.1:2680-25344 GCA_964345345.1 uncultured Puniceicoccaceae bacterium
CTCCCGGCAAGATAACAAAAAGGATAGGCTGCCTCCGTGGTGAAGATCCAGCCAAGCTGGTAGTCATAAAACCAGTACGTATCACCCTCCACTCCGGGCCCGGCCGCGAACCACCAGCCGTGCGAAGCGGTGAAGAGGACCGGGAAATTGGCATCGCTGTAGGAGCGCAGGAACTCGTTCCATTTCCATCCATTTCCGAGGCTTGTGTAATGAGGAAGGTATCCGTTGCCGTGCGCGGCCGGCTTGGCCGGGTCGATAACGGTAACCGTGTAGGTGAAATCGCGATCCTGCCCGTTCACCCGCACATCTTCGACGGTCACGGTGTAATCCATGTCGCTGGCGGGGATGGAGTGCGGTGGATCGCTGTGGCCTTCGTTGTCATACAACCAGACGAGCGTTTCGTCTCCGAACCCGTTCGCAACCGGTTCCAGATTAACGGGAATGGACTGCCCGTCGCGATCCATTTGCACGGAAGCCTGGGAAAAATCGGCATCCTCCAGCCCGAAGGACCAGCGGGGAAAAACGACGTTGTAGGGCACGAATCCGCGGGGGGGCCATGCGACGTATTCCGTGCGTGTAGCGGGGCGCGGAATTTGGTTGAAGAAGCTGGGCCAGTTGTCGGTATCAAAGACCCATAGGGCATTCGCTCGCGGATTGCCGCTTCCGGACGGAACATCCCCGCTGGCTATCTGTTGCGTCCATGGATAAAGAAGCCAGCGCCGATGGCCAACGGCGGCATTTCCGGCCCCCGGGTCGCGCATGTAGCCATCGACGGCATCCCTCCCGGCACTGCCGAGGGCAAGGTTCGAACTCCCGGCCGCTTCCGCGCCCGCAGCGGTATAATGATCCCAGTCGGTTGGCGGGCTGTGGTCGAGGTCACGGTTCGTGCTCATCATGAAGGCGGCTTCCTGCACTTTCGGCACCCATTCCGGTTTGATGGTGATGTCCGCCGGCATGCCGGCGAGGGCGCGGTAGTAATTCACCCGATGGATGACCGCATCCTGATGGGCCGAAGAGGTCGCGCCGGCCTCCCCGGAACCAAAGTTCCCCGTCCACCCCATGGCGGGTTCCGGCCCGCCAACCTCTTCCTGTTGATAAAAGGTGACCACCTCGCTCCGCGCAAAGGTGTCCACGGAAAGGCCCTGTCCCGAAAGAAGCCCCGGCACAAAGATAAGACCCCCAACGAAAAACCCGAATTTTTTACCCTTACGCATTATAAGTATCCTTCTTAAGAAAAGTAAGTAGTCCGGCCAAGGTTTTTGTTCCGTGGCAAAAGCGGTCCCCACACATTATTTTGCGTTATTGACCCGCGAAGGCCAACTTATAAAGTTGTTTACATGATGTCGCTCATTCAAAAACTATTCCCTACTGTTCTGCTTCTCGCTTTGGTCGGCACCACTGCCTCCGGCGCCTCACTGACTATCTCGATGATCCGGACGACCATGCCGGCCTCGCAATGGAACCAATTCGCTTCCGCCACCGACACATGGGAGCAAACGGTTGCCGGCTATGCCAACGAATTCAGCTTCACTTATCAGGTGGCCGCTGACGCGGACAGCCTCGATTTCATCTACACCTTTGCGGAAGGTTGGGACTATGCTTTTTACGACCTCTGGCGCAATCAGGTCCTCGCCATTCTGAACAACAACACACCGGCGTCAGCAGGCTACAAGTGGGACATCCAAGTCGACGGCAGCGTCGATCCGGAATCCAATCCGCTCCGGGATCTCTGGTGGATGGTTGATCCCGACATTATCGACGGCGACTACATCAACGCCGAGGGCCTCGGCTTTTTCTGGGCCCCCGGCTGGAATACCGAGGGCGGCTACTACGCCTACCTCTTCAACGCCCTGTCGTGGTGGTATGTCTACGGGAATGGATACTACTTCACCGAAGACGGTATCGTCTTTAATGTGCCGGGGACCGACTGGGTCTATCGATTTGACGGGACCGGCTGGACCCGCCTCGGCGGCTGAGTTCACTTCTTATCGGCCATAGGCGGACAGGACGAGGTCCACCGCCTTACGGGCTTCCGTAAAGGGAACCTTTGGGGGCCGGCCCTCCCGGATGGCGTGCACAAAATCGCGGATCTGCGCGGGATGACTTGACCCGTAATAATCGCGCCCGCTTGGAGAGGCGGCGAATTCCGGTCCTCCGTCCAGAAATTCCCGGGCCTTGTCGGCGAGAGCATCGTCGTTGAAACAGCATTCCTGCAGTTTTCCATCCTTGAAGACGAGGAGCCCCTCCGTCCCGACAATCTCCATGCGCACCTGCCAGGTCAGGTGACTGGCCGAGCTTGCGCTGACCGCGCCAAGAGCTCCGTTCCCGAAGCGCAGGGCCAGGGCCGCCGAATCCTCCGTTTCGATCACGTCCTCATGCCCGAGATTGGCAAACATCGAACGGACCTCCTGCGCGCCCCCCAGCATCCATTGAAGCAGGTCGAGAAAATGGATTGTCTGGTTGATAAGGAGCGAACCTCCTTCGCCCAGCCAGGTTCCCCGCCATTCGTCGCCGCGATAGTACGCATGGGAGCGGTAACACTGATGCGAGAGGTTTGCGTTGACCACGCGGCCGAGTTTATCCTCCCGCAAAAATTCCCGCAGACGGCCATAGACCGGATCAAAACGATGCTGGAAAACGCCCGCCGCGACGGCCTCGGCTCTTTCTGCTGCCGCCGCCATACGGTCGAGGGAGGTGCGCTCTGTGGAAAGGGCCTTTTCGCAGAGCACGGAAATCCCTGCTTCAAGGGCGGCAATGGAGATTTCTTCGTGGCTGCGATGATCCGTGCACACCGAGAGGGCATCGACTTTTCCGGATGCGAGAAGCTTGCGGTAGTCGTCGAAAATTTCCGGCTTCGGGTCACCGATACGTTCCGCGAGGCGATGCGCCTTCTCCGGAACAAGATCGCAGAGGGCGACCACCGTTACGCCATCGAGACCGCGATAGCCTTCCACATGCGTGGGCGCAATGACGCCACAGCCAACAATGCCAACACGTAAAGGGTTTGAAACTTCCACAATAACGGAAAAGAAGGAGCGGGACCGGAAACAAGGTCAACGAGGAATGTGCGGCGGCAACAAGCCAGAGTTTTTTAGGTTTCGCGGGACAGGATTTTGAGAACCCTTTCGAGAATGAGAGTTGGAAATGACGCCTTCGGCTACGTTCTAAAGTAGATTTCCGGAACCAACGGGCCAACGGCCCGCAATACAGGAACTCGGGGCGGGTCGGCGAAGGCGGGATGGAATCAGATCCCCATTTGTCACGGCCTGAAGGGTCGTGGACTTTCTGAACTCCAAACTAGCCGCCGTTTCTCCCATGCAATTTCATGACCCCAGCCAAAAAAGCGGGGAGCCTCCTGCGCTGTTATTCCCGGCGGTCCTTCAGATTATGGCGAACCGGAGAATGGCTGCTTTTTCCGGCCTGCCACGGACCGCTGGCCCGTCTCAATGAGTAGATAACCCGGTTTCCCAGTGAGCCCGGAACGATTGTAGGCAACCACAACCTTCAGATACCAGATCCAATTAGGTTTGCGCAAATTTTCCTTTGTTCTCACACGGAGCCACGGGGACCACGGAGCAAGGATACATTAATCTCCCCGAGAGCTCCGGGGCTCCGTGTGAGAGAACCTCATTACTACAATCCACATTGAATGTGGTATTACCGCGACTGAAGGCGGACCTTTTCGAGCCCTGCTTTGCGGCAGGTATCCATCAAGAAGGTCACCTTGCCGAGAAGGCTGTTTTCGTCGGCCATAATGAGCACGGGCGTATCGGGGCGCAGGCGCGCGACCTTTTTAACTTCCTGCCGTAAGGGGTCCTCTCCAATGGGCTGCCCGTTCAAGTAAAACTGCCCCTCGACATCCACGCCGAGCTGCAGGCTGTCACTGGACTTCTCCTGGCCCGCGGTCTCAATTTGGGGCAAAGTCAGGTTCAACAACGTCAGGTTGCGGAACTGCATCGAGACGAGAAAGAAAAAGATCAGGACGACAAGGACGTCCACCAGCGGAACGATATTGATCTCCGCTTTCCGCCGGCGGCGCTTGGGAATGACGCTCATGCCCGACTTCCGGCTTTTTTCTTTTCCGCGATCAGGCGTTCCACCCCGACCTCCAGCTGGGCCTCATAGGTTTCTACCCGGCGATTCAGGTAGCTGTTGAATGCGAGGGCGGGAATGGCGATGGTCAGCCCGAGAATAGTTGTCGTCAGGGCCATGGAAACTCCGCTGACAAAGGAGGCCGGATCAGGAAGCCCTGTCTCGGGGCTGATCTGGCTGAAAACCTGGACGAGGCCCGTCACCGTTCCGAGCAGGCCGAGGAGGGGAGCCGCGCTGACAATAATCTCCAACACAAACAGGCCACGCTCCATGCGGGTGACTTGCAGGCGAGTGATTGCCTTAAGTTGTTCCGCATCATGGTCGCGCTGGCGGTAGGCCTCGATGATTTTCCCGGCCACGGAATCCGCGTTTTCGACATCGGGAACCTTCCCTTCCGCAATCGCTTCCTCGCAATCCCGCGGGATGATTTTCGACCTGCGCAGAGCAAACAGCCGCTCAAGGATGATCACAGTAGCGAGAAGGGAACACAGGCCGAGAGGATAAGCAAAAATTCCGGCGTTTTGAAGTAATTCCCGCATCGCTGGGTTTCCCTCAGACCTCGGTCAGGTAAGCAAGACGGCTCGCCACCGCGTCTACTTTCGGCGCACCTTCAAGGAGATCCTGCAACGGATCCCATTTACCTTCGAGAAAAACGGATCGGGCACCTTCGCGAATGCGCCCGGGAATGGTCTCCGAACCGAAGCGCACTTCCTGCTTTTCAAGATCGATGGCCACTTCCAGCTCCGGATCGGCTTCGACAGCCGCGCGCAGTTGATCAAGGTCGGGACCCGCCGCCGTCACGCAAGGCATGCCGAGCTGCGTCGCGTTGCCGAAGAATATCTCCGCGTAACCTTCTGCGACTATGCCCCGGAAGCCGGCGCGATAAATCGCCTGAGGGGCATGTTCGCGGCTGCTGCCGCATCCAAAATTATTGCCCGCCAACAGAATAGACGCCCCCGCAAAACGTTCGTCGTTCAGCGGGTGGTTTCGGTCGGATCCGTCCTCGTTCTTGCGAACGTCATAAAAGACGTACTCGCCGAGCCCGTCGAACGTGACGCACTTCATATAACGGGCCGGAATGATGCGATCGGTATCGATATCGTCGCCGGGGACGGGAACGGCGCGTCCTCGCACCGAGGTGATTTTTTCAAGTGCCATGATCTTTTTCGCGGGGTGGGACCTCTCAGACAGAGGCAGGTTCAAGAATTCCGAAAACTTCGCGCGCGTCCGTTACTTCGCCCGTAATGGCCGCGGCCGCCACCATGAGCGGGCTCATGAGAACAGTCCGCCCCGTGACACTGCCCTGGCGTCCCTTGAAATTGCGGTTGCTCGAGCTGGCGCAGACTTGGTCACCGACAAGCTTGTCCGGATTCATCGCGAGACACATGGAACAACCCGCGCCCCGCCATTCGAAGCCCGCTTCCCTGAAAATCCGGTCGAGACCCATTTCCTCGGCGATGCGGGCCACCCCTTGGCTGCCGGGAACGCAGATGGCCTGTACGTCCGGATGTACCTTGTGTCCCTCAAGATAGCGGGCGACTTCTTTCAGGTCGCTGAGACGGCTGTTTGTACAGGAACCCAGAAAGGCGATATTGACTTTGGTCCCACGGATCGGAGTCCCACCCTCGATTTTCATGTGCTCCAGGGCCTCGGCGATACTGGTCCGCTCGCTTGCGGTAGTCCCGTCCTCGACCCGGGGGATGTTCTGGTCGATAAAAACTGCCTGCCCGGGATTGATGCCCCAGGTCACCGTCGGGGCGATATCCTCCGCGCGAATGTTCACAACATCATCGTATTCGCAATCGGGATCACTGGCATAACGGGACCAGCGTTCCACGGCCGCGTCCCAGGCGGGGCCCTTGGGACTGTAGGGGCGCCCTTCGAGATAAGCGAAAGTAGTCGCATCCGGATTTACATACCCGACCCGCGCCCCGCCCTCAATGGACATGTTGCAGACCGTCATCCGCTCTTCCATGGAGAAGTTGTCAAATACCTCTCCTCCATACTCGTAGGCGAAGCCGGTGCCTCCGTTCACGCCGAGGGTGCGGATAATGTGGAGAATGACGTCTTTCGCGTAAACGCCCGGCGAAAGGCGGCCGTCCACGTTGATCCGGCGCACTTTCAGCTTGTTCAAGGCCATGGTCTGCGTCGCGAGCACGTCCCGAACCTGGCTGGTGCCGATCCCGAAGCCAATCGCTCCGAAGGCCCCGTGTGTGGAAGTGTGCGAGTCACCGCAGGCAATAGTGGTCCCCGGTTGTGTAATGCCTTGTTCCGGACCGACGATATGCACAATTCCCTGGTTTCCCGTCGTCGTGTCGAAAAACGTGATGCCGTATTCCGCGCAGTTTTTTCGCAGTTCCTCGATCATGGCCTGGGCGAGAGGATCGCTGTACGGCTCGTGGATTTCGTTCGTCGGCACAATGTGATCGACGGTCGCGAAGGTCCGGTTCGGATAGCGAACAGGGAGCCCTTTTTCCCGGAGCATCCCGAAGGCCTGCGGGCTGGTAACTTCGTGGATCAGGTGGGTTCCGATCAACAGCTGGGTCTGCCCGTTTGGCAATTCCTGCACCGCGTGCGCATCCCACACTTTTTCAAATAGACTTTTTCCCATCGGTTGTATCATTCCGGTTGCGATTAGCTGTCTCAATAAAATCGATAACGTCAACCACGCAATCCCCGCGCCCGCATAGGAAACGATAAATCCCTCCACTTTTTCCCAAGCAAGGATTCGTCAGTCCATTGCAGGCCTCTTCATAAAAAGTTTACGTTGCTAATCGAGCGGACAAGCTGCATACCTACGACGAATTATGCCCGCCGAAGTCACACAATCTCCGCGGGAAGAAGCTGTTCTGCAATTCTCGGTCTTTGCCGACAACAAGATCGGGCGGTTAAACGAGCTTGTCCATCGGCTTCAGCAAATGCGTCTCCATATTCTCGCCCTCAGCAGCCTCGACGCCACCGAATGCAGCGTAATGCGTTTTGTCCCGAACTACCCCGATGAAACGCGCGAGCTTCTCCTTGAGAACGGCTACATGTTTTCCGTCAGTAAGGTTTTGGCTGTAGAACTGCCGACGGAGGCTCAGCTTCCGCAGCTGACCAGCGCTTTGGTCGAAGCGGAAGTCAACATCCACTACCTATATCCGTTCTTGTTACGGCCGAGAGGCAAGGTGGCTTTTGTGCTTCTTTTGGAGGACCTTGATTTCGGGCGCACGTTGTTGTCTGCCCACGGGTTCAAATGTCTTAATCGAGCCGACCTCGCTCGTTAAATACCTTGAGCAGACCCACTCGCCGGCGTCAAACGCTCAGTCTTCGTCGCCGTCGTCACCAATGGCTTCAACGGGACATCCTTCGAGGGCTTCCATGCATTGCTCAATGCCTTCATCGGTGGTGGGCTGGTTGGCAACGTAGGAATACCCACCGTCTTCATTGCGTTGAAAATAATCCGGAGCGGTTTCCCGGCAAAGGTCGCAATCAATGCATTGCTCATCGACGTAAAATTTGCCCGGAACGTTCTCGGGCCATTTGTCAGCTTTATCTGCCATAGGGCAATAAGTTTTCCTGATCGCGAATGGTGTCAAGTAGTTGCTGGACGTGGGACACGTATTATCTTGCCAATCAGGGGAAACAATTTCGCAGTGCGGAGACGCGCCGAAACGTAGACATGAGCATTTACAGTCGCAGTTACATGCAAGACCGGGGCCCCGGGTTTGAGGCCAAGCCGTGGGCTCTAAAAGGGTTGTTGATCGCCATGGTGGCGGTCTTTCTCCTCCAGAACATCAGCAGGTTCTGGCTGGGATCGACCTTCATGGAGGCCACCTTTGCCCTCAGCCTTGAGCGGATCAGCGAAGGCTGGCTGCACACCCTGCTGACCTATGGATTTCTTCATGCCACCGGCAGCGGACTTCCCTGGCACCTGTTGCTGAACGGCCTGCTCCTTTACTGGTTTGGTCGCGAACTCGAACAGCGGCTGGGTTCGGAGCGACTTCTGGAGTTTTTTCTCCTATGTGTAGTGACGGGTGGAATTATGTGGAGCTGCCTGAATTTTCTTACCGGAAAAAATTTCACGGTGGTGGGCGCGTCTTCCGGAGTTTTCGGGGTCCTCTATATCTTTTGCCGCTTCCACTGGCACCAGACCATGGAGCTGTTGTTCATCCCCATCCGCTTCAGCGGAAAGCAGCTTTTCCTGGTCCTCTTTGGGTTTCAGCTCTTCTTTTTGCTCTTCGCCGAATTACCGGGGACCGGAAGCACTTCCACCGCCCATTCCGCCCATATTGGAGGTGTTCTCGGTGCCTTTCTCTACGAGCGCTACCTGATGCACCGGGCCACTCTGATTTCCTTTTTCCGGCGACAGGCCCAGCCGGAAATTCATCCGCCGCAATGGGCGCGCCGCTCCGCCGCCGTAAAGTCCCGCACAGGGAACACCTACCGCGTCAATGTCACCAATCGCGGGAGTATGCGTAAAGAAGTCGATCGCATTCTGGACAAAATCAACAAGGAAGGTTTCGGCGCTCTCAGCAAGGAAGAGAAGGATCTCCTCGACAAAGCTAAGGACCTCCTCTGAGAGGCACCTCCTCTTATTCTGTAAGAGACAAAATCGCTCGAGCCTACTCGCGCTACCTAAAAGGACAAGTGGTTACGGTCGCGGCGGCGGATGTATTTTTCGATCATGGGATTTCGCTTAATTCCACCTTTTCCGCAACCGCAGGCACCGCCCCCGCATTTGCCACTGCCCTTCACAGAGGACCAGAACCGCCGCACAAGGTAGACAAGAACGAATCCGACAATGAAGTAGATCAAAAGATGTTCCGGGGTAGTGGGCATCGAAATAGAGATATTATTGGAATCCCAGGAGTTGGCCCCCTTGGAAAACAAGAAAGGCCATCAGCCATGCAAATCCCGACATATAGGCAAATTGGAAAAGAGGCCAGCTCCAGCTTGCGGTCTCCCTTCGGACAACAGCGACCGTGCTGACGCACTGCAGGGCGAAAACAAAGAAGATCAGCACGCTCAGGCATGTCAGGGGCGTAAAGAGCGGCTCTCCGTTGTCCCGTTTGGCATCCCGGAAGGCTTCGACAAGGCCAGTATTCTTCTCCGCGTCCACGCGGTAGATGATCGCCATAGTGGAGACAAAGACCTCCCTAGCGGCAAAGGAAGCAATTACTCCCACGGTGATACGCCAGTCGTAGCCAAGCGGGGCAAAAACCGGTTCCAGGGCATGCCCCAACTGTCCGGCAAAGCTGCGCTCCAGTTCGCGCCCTTCCAGCACGGATTCCTCCTCGTTGCTCGAGTCCATTGCCGTCGCCACTGTACCCGGGACTCCTTCATCCTCCACCGTTCTCTCCCTATGCGGATAATTCATGAGAAACCACAGGACGATGGAGATCGCGAAAATGATCGTGCCCGCCCGTTTCAGGAAGGCCATGGCGCGGTCCACCATTTCCCGCAGTACGGCACCCATCCGCGGGATGCGATACGAGGGCAGCTCCATCACCATTGAGGGCGAAGGTCCGCGCAGGAGGGTTCGGCGGAAGATCCATGCGAAGAAAAGGGCCACCCCCGTGCCGAGGAAATACAAAAGCAACAGCAGCAGGCTCTTTACCACCGCATGCCCTTTCTCCGAGGGCAGCATCGCCGCGATCATGACAAGATAAACCGGCAGACGCGCCGAACAGGTCATGAAAGGCGCGACCAGGATGGTCGCCAGCCGGTCTTTCGGCGACTCGATCGTGCGGGTTGCCATGATCCCCGGCACCGCACAAGCGTAACTGCTCAACAAGGGGATAAAGGAACGCCCGTGTAGTCCCACCTTACTCATGAGCCGGTCAAGCAGAAAAGCCGCGCGGGACATGTATCCCGTCGATTCCAACAGGCCGATGAAAAAAAACAAAAGCAGGATCTGCGGCAGGAAAACCAGTACGCCCCCGACCCCACCAAAGACGCCGTCGACGACCAGTTTCCGCGCCTGACCCTCCGGAAGAAGGGTTCCCACCCATTCGCCAAGGCCCCCGATCAGCCCGTCCAGCCCGTCCATGAAAGGAACCGCAAGGGTGAATATGCTATAGAACAACACCCCCATCACCAACGCCAGTACGGGAAAGCCCACCAAGGGATGCAGCAGAACCCGGTCCACCCGTTCCGTCAGACTCGGTTTGTTCGGATTGAAGCGCCTGACTGCTTCCCGCATCAAGTCGCCGATCCATGCATACCGCGTCGTGATCCACTCACTACGCCATCCCGGAATTTCCCGATCAAAACGCTGCTGCCAGAGCCGGATACGCGTCCACACCGGATCGCCCAGTTTCGGATCGCGGTTGCTGCTCAGCAACAGGCGCGCCTCCGCACGCGCCAGAACCGGCCGGTACGGCTGATGATGGCGCAGGACCGGGACAAGATCCTCCACCGCTTCCTGCACCAGCTTCGGCCGGGTAATTTCCACTTTCCCCGGAGAAAGCCCCAGGCTCAAGGCAATGCGGAGTTCCATGATCCCCTTTCCCCGCATCGCTTCACAGGGAATGACGGTCACTCCGAGCCGACGCTCCAATTGATGAACATCAATTTTCATCCCCCGCCGCTCCGCCACATCCATCATGTTCAAGGCCACCACCGTCGGTAATCCAAGCTCGATCACCTGCGTGGCAAGATAGAGGTTTCGCTCAAGATTGCTTGCATCCACGCAGCAGATGACCGCTGTCGGATCCGGCAGAACCGTCGTGCGCCCAAGCAAAGCTTCCACAAGAATTTCCTCATCCGGCGAACGGGCATTCAAACTGTAGCTTCCAGGCAGATCCAGAACCCGCATCTGCTTCCCGTGCTGGCTCCATGCAATTCCCTCCTTCCACTCCACCGTTACACCGGGATAATTGCCAACTTTCTGTCGCAATCCCGTTAGAGCATTGAACAGAGTCGTCTTCCCCGAATTCGGATTGCCCACCAAGGCAATGTATGGCGCTCCCTGATCCACGCTATCAAGCGACCGCGATGCCAATGCACGCCGCCTCTTCCTGACGCAGGGAAAGGTGACACCCCCGAACCTCCACCTGCATCGGATCCCCGAGCGGCGCCCGCCGAACAAAGCGGACTTCCGTGCCAGGAAGAATTCCCATCTCCATGAGACGGAACTTGCAGTTCGGTTCGCCTGTAAAAGCCCGAACTTCCCCACGCTGCCCGGGCTTCATATCCTTCAATAAGACCAATCCATTCATTTGTGCCAACTCACCTTGCCCTTACTTCCTGCCTTCGTCAAAGGGAATGAGATTCAATTTCAGAGGACCGCGCGCCGGTCGATGAGGGATCTCCGAAATCGACTCGGCTGCTACACCTCATTTAATTTGGACCGCATAATTGACGTGATCTCAGGCCGAGCTTCAGCAGCATAAGCAGAGAGCAAACAATCCTCGTCTGGCGTGCTGAACTGCTCCGCGAGAAAAGAGGTGGAGGTGCGCGAACCTGGAGGAACTGAAATTGGCTACCCGGCGATCCATGCTCCTTACCCGTTGGGATCGATGAGGACACGAAGCCCACTGCACGGAAACCTCCTAAAGTCCGGGCAAACTAGTTTACCTCAGCGCTCGAGGATTTCCACTTCGTAACCGTCGGGATCGGTTAGGAAGGCCATTTTCATGCCCCCGGAAGGAAAAGTTTCCTTCCAATTTTCCGGCCAAATGGCAAAGCCCAGATCCTCCAATTGCCCGCAGTAGTCGAAAATATCCTCAACACCAATGCAGATGTGCATCAAGTCTTCGGGAAACTCGACTTTGTAATCGGGCGAAAAGGTAAGTTCAAGCGTATGCTCATTGCCCGGAAGTTCGAGGTGGACAATCTGGTTACCGGATGGGCTCTTGTCGTTTCGCTTAAGGACCCGAAACCCGCAGGCTTTGCTGTACCAATCGATGGAGCGGTCAAGATCGCTTACGCGAATGCGTGTGTGAAGGAATTGAATTGCCATGCTAAAAAATTTAAGTGGGAACACTTTTGACGCAAGACTACTCCCTTCCCCCGGCGCGATTCCTGTTTCCGGAACCTATAACATGCCCGACTTTTCCACCGCGCTGCGCAATTCTTCCTGAAACTTCTGTACGTCTTCCTTCGATGGCTGGTAGCCAGGTTGACTGGGATTGAGGGAGAGGCGCCCCATCTGGTCAAGATGCCACTGCGCGGAGACTCCATCGCTGAAGGTCACTTGCCCGCTGACCAGGGAATCCGGTCGGGAGACCTTGTCCAGGGAGACGGACACCTCCCCGGGAGCCGCTTTTCCGGAACCAGCACCCTGCCCAACGACCTCGGGAGAAGGCTCCTGAAACTTAGGGGCGGAAGAAGCAACCTCCAGATCGAGATCATCGATGAGGAAGCGTACATCCATGTACGTCATGCGTACGCCAAAATCTTCTTCCAACTTCCTTTGCACATCGGCGAGGGTGAGCCCGTCCTGGACCCAGCCCGCCACGACAGCTTTTTGATCGTCGGTTAACTGCATACGGAAAAGGCTTACAGATCGCCGGGGTGGAAGCAATGCGAATGCCGTCAAAAATCCGACCCGGGCAGCCAAGAAAGCCCCGTTCTCAACGCTGGCTGCTCCGCAACTGCCGGGAAAGGTAGTCGATATTCTGGCGCGATTTCTCCTCCTGGTCCATAATCGCCTCGACGGTCTTGACCGCATGGATGACGGTGCCGTGGTCTCGGCCGCCAAAGGACTCGCCGATTTCCTTGAGTGGATGGGTCGTTAGGAGACGACTCAGGTACATTGCAACCTGCCGCGGAAAAGCGATATGGCCGGGTCGGCGACGGCTCTGCATGTCGCTGACACGCAGGTCGTAGAATTCGGCAACTTTGCGCTGAATACGGTCGATGGTAACTTGCTGCTGGACTTCCTCCTGGAGAATATCCTGCACGAGTTCCTCCGCCTTGCGCAGGGAAAGGCTCTCCCGGCAGAGCCGGGAATAGGTACCGACCTTGATGAGGGCTCCTTCGAGCCGCCGGACGTTCCGGGTGATGCGGCTGGCAAGGAACTGGAGGACTTCCTCCGTCAGCATGTCGCAGCCCATGGATTCCGCCTTCTTTTTCAGAATGGCCGTCCGCGTCTCGAGGTCCGGTGCCTGGATGTCGGTCACCATACCCCACTGGAAACGACTGACGAGGCGGCTCTCCAGCTTCGCGATCTCGCTCGCGGGCCGGTCACTGGTCAGGCAAAGTTGCCGCTGCGACTCGAACAATTCGTTGAAAGTATGGAAAAACTCCTCCTGCGTGCGTTCTTTGCCCTCAAGAAACTGGATGTCATCAATGAGCAGAACATCCACTCGCCGGAAAAAACGCCGGAAGGCATCAAGGGAATTCTCCCGGATGGCCCGAAGAAACTTGTTCGTAAAACGTTCACAGGAAATGTAGACGACTTTTGCATCCGGATCACTCAACTGGATGGCGTGTGCAATGGCGTGCATGAGGTGCGTTTTCCCCAGTCCCGTTTCCCCGTACATAAAAAGAGGGTTGAAGGCATTACCGGGAGCGCCCGCCACCGCCGTGGCCGCCGCATGGGCCAGCTGATTGCTGGGACCGACGATGAAATTGTCGAAGGTGTTGCGCGGATTCAGGTGCACCTTGGGCCGTTCCGACTGCCCGTTGCGCCGGGGGACCGCCTGCTCGCGCGGCGCAGGCGGAGGACTTTCCTTTCCCTTCGGCCCGTGGGCTTGACCCTCCCCGTTCTTCGCCTCCGTCCCTAGGCCCGTCGTGATGCGGACCATGATTTCCTGGCCTGCCGCCTCCGTCGCTTTTTCCCGGATCAGGTCAAGGTAATTATCCTCCAGCCAAATCCGGGAAAACTCATTGGAAGTCTGCAATTCAAGGATACCGGTCTCTTCTGCTTGTGCTTTGATCGGATTGAACCAGTTGTCAAAAACCTCTCTCGAAAGGCTTCCTCGGAAGTCTTTCAACAAGGTTGGCCACAGATTTTGTGTTACGTTTGTGTTTCCCATGCCCTTACCAACAGTCGGGATTATTCACAAGCGTCGGGCAAGGAACCACTATTGGCTTTTGTGCCGTCCGATCCGCCAATAAACCGTTGTTGTTCAACGGCCTTTCGCAGTGGCAAAGGAAGGGGAGACGGGATGGATTTTCGGAAAATCATTTTCATAATCTTTTCATTTACAATGTTTTATATACAAACTCAGGAAGTCTTTCCCAAGCAGGACAAAGAGAGCGGGTAGCTAAAATTTAGCTCGCTGTAAGCGCGATGCCCGGAAGCATTCCCAGCGGGGAAATTCTTTTCAAGCCCTACTTCTGCACAACTTGTTCACAACGGGACTGGCCATAACTTTTGTCACAAAACCATTGCATTTTAGGAACGCAGTGTCCGATCCGCTTGGCAAAAGGCCGGAGAGGCCGAAGTCGGGAATTCTTCAGCGCTGTTCCCCCGCCATAAAGGCAATCAGGCGGTCGTTAAATTCCTTCGCGGAATCATGCCCGAGATCCTTCAGCGCCTGAATCATGGCAGCCACCTCAACAAGGCGGGCAAGATCGCGCCCGGGGCGGACCGGCAGGATAATATGCGGAACGCGGATTCCGAGGATCTCGTAAACATCCTGCTCCAGGCCGGTGCGTTCCTCATTCATTCCCTCCTGCCAAACCTGGAAGGTGATCACGAGATCAACGGACTTGTGCAGGCGGACACAGCGAATCCCGAACAACTCGTTCACGTTGATGATGCCCAGTCCCCGGCACTCCATGTAACCGCGGTTAAGGTCGCTGCTGCGCCCGTCGAGGTCGTACTCATTCTCGAGAGTGATGTGAACGAGATCATCGGCGACGAGGCTGTGTCCGCGCTCGATGAGGGCAAGGGCACACTCGCTTTTGCCGACCCCGCTCTCTCCCCGGATGAGGGTGCCAATGCCGCGCACATCCATCAGGGTACCATGCTCGGAGACGCGGGGAGCGAACAACTGTTCGAGAATGAGAATTGTCTGCGTGGAGAAATCCTTCGTCGTCAGGGTAGTGCGCAGGAGAGGGGTTCCACTCTCCTCCGCGAGACGCTCCATGGCGGGGGTGGGAAGGAGATTGCGCGATACCACGATGCAGGGAACATGGCGGTCCACCATTTGGCGCATGATTTCCAGTTGGCGGCTGGCGGGCAGCTCCCGGATATAGGCCATTTCCCCGGCACCGAAAAGCTGCAACCGCTTGTGCGCGAAATTCCGAAAAAAGCCGGTCAGGGCGAGGGCCGGGCGATTGAGGGATTTGTCCCGGATGGAGCGATTGAGGCCGCGCTCGCCGCAGACGAGGGAGAGTTTCAGCTGCTCCTTCCCGTGCTCCAGAAAGGATTTCATGGGAACACTGTCGACGAGGCGAGGTTGTGCGCGCAACGGCATGACGGTTTAGAGAATTGAAGACGGGGGCTTTCGCTTAAAGGGCAAAATCCTCCCCAAGGTAAAATTGACGGCTTTTTTCATTGTGAATCAGGCTATCGCTGTCCCCCTCTGCGAGAACTTTTCCTTCATGGAGAAGGTAGGCGCGATCAACGATGCGGAGCGTCTCGCGGACATTGTGGTCGGTGATCAGAACCCCGATTCCCCGCGAACGCATCTGCAAGACGATTTTCTGCACCTCGCTGACACTGATGGGATCCACCCCGCTGAAAGGTTCGTCCATGAGGAGAAAACGCGGTCGCGTCAGCAGCGCACGGGCAATTTCGAGACGACGCCGCTCTCCCCCACTGAGCGTGTAGGCCTTTTGCTTATCGAGGTTCTCCAGCCCAAGCTCCTCCATCAGCCCATCGACCCGTTGCCTTCGCTGGTCGCGGGGGATGGGCAGGCTCTGCGCGATGGCGTGCAGATTTTCCCCCACGGTGAGTTTGCGGAACACCGACGGCTCTTGGGGCAGATAACCGATACCAAGGCGGGCCCGCCGATGCATCGGCCAATCCCGTATCGATTGCTCGTCAAAGATCACATCGCCTTCGCTGGCCGGAATGAGGCCGACCATAATGTAGAAGGAAGTGGTTTTCCCGGCACCGTTGGGCCCGAGCAGGCCGACAACTTCGCCGCCGCGGACCGCGAGGTCGACCCCCCTCACAACCGCCCGCTTACCGAAGCGCTTCACGAGACCCCTTGTCGCGAGGAGGTGGGAACCCGCTTCCGTTTCTTCAGTCATCGTCCTCCCCGGGCTGTGGCGCGACGCTTTTTTCATTTTCTCCGGACTCGAGGCGCCGGTTCAGATCAACCGCTTCCTCCTCCTGATTGAAGCCGAGATCCGGCATGGCTCCAAGACGGACGACGGAACGGCCCGGCTTTTCACCCCCCGCATCCGGTTCCGGAATGGATTCAAAACGCTTTTCCCCCCGGTGAAGGACAAATTGGTAACCGGTAACTTCCGTCTCGCCATCGGTTACGCGCGGATTTTCCGAGAGCGTCACCGTTCCGGCGCGGGGATCCACTTCGGCAAGCCCCGCGTAGGCGCTACGTCCGGCCTGGTGAATCTCCACATCCCCGCGGGCGACGATCTTCTCAATGGCTCCGATTTCCCCGACGCCCTCTTCGGCCGCTCCCTCTCGTGCGGAGACTACCGTAAGGCGCTCGCAGGAAAGACGGAGGTTGGTCCCCCGCACCTCGACCGCGCCTTCAAAGTAGAAGAAGTTTTTTTCCTCCGTTCCCTGCATTTCAAGGCGATGGCTGGAGATAACCGTTTCCTTCGTTGCCCCGTCCTGCGCGGTGAGCCCGGGAAGAAGGTACCCGCAGCCAAGGAAAGCAAGGAGGCCCGCAGCCAGTTTTCTTCGCCTATGCCGCTTCATTAGTCGAGGATGCTGATCGATCCGGCAAAGGAAACGCGGACGGATTCCCTGACAACGATTTTCTCTTCCGCACCAAACCACGTCCAGTTGCGTCCGGCGATTTCGTAGTTGGGTCCGTCGACGAAAAGGGAAGAGGCCCCGTCGGCCCGCGTCGCCGCAAAATCGATTTTCGCCCGCGGACTCCGGATCAGCATTTCCCGCCGCATGGCGTCATCCGCCGAAAAAACGGCCAGTTCAAGCCCGTCGACAAGGGCGCGCTCCTCCCCTCGGTAATGTCCGCGCAGTCCGCGGAGTTCCCAGCTTTTGTATCCGTTTTCCGCGAAAAAAGGGAGCCGGAAATCCTTGATGGGGGCGTCCGGAATCATCCGCCCGGTCCCCGCCGCCGGGAGGAGTAGCACTCCCGCCAGAAGGAGCCGCAGCCACGCAGGGCCACCCCACGAACAGTTCATGAGCGGGTCCACGCCACGACGGTATGCACAAGCTGGTCGATTCCCTTGGAAACCTCGAGGGGGTTCTGCCCGAGCATGTAAGCCGGGGTCGAGACCACGCGCCGTTCCGGGTCTTCGTGGATTTCGTCGACGGCGCACTTCACGTGGCGCGCTCCGCAGGATTCGATCGCGGAGGCCGTTTCCTCCTCGTCGCCAATGGTCACTTCCACGCCCTCTCCGCCAAGAACCTGCGCCGCAATTGCCGGCGATATGCAGATGAAGCCGATCGGCTTCCGCGCCGCGAAGACGGCCTCAAGCAATTTTTTCACCGATGGTTCCACTGCCCCGGAAGGCCCGTCCACAGCGAAGCGGGTCAGGTTTTTCGCCGCCCCGAAACCGCCCGGAAGGACGAGGGCATCAAGGTCCTCCGCGGAGACACCCCGGACATCTTCGATATTCCCGCGGGCGATGCGCGCCGCTTCGACAAGGACATTCCGCTTTTCTTCCACTACCTCGCCGGTGAGGTGATTGATGACGTGGAGCTGTTCCTTGTCCGGAGCCATACAAACGGGTTCCGCACCTTCACGCTCAAGAGACAGAAGGGTCAGGACAGCTTCCTGAATTTCCGAGCCGTCAAAAACTCCGCAGCCCGCGAGAAGAACGCCAATTTTCGGTTTCATAACAGTCATTTCCTCCTTTTTTCGAACAGGGCAGCGGTCTCAGGCGATCGCTTCCCCGATTTTTGTCTTCACTTCTTCCGTCAGCAGCGGCAAAGCCTCAAGAGCGCCGAGGTTTTCCTCCAGCTGCTCTTTGCGGGAGGCGCCGAGGATGACCGTGCTGACATCCGGATTGGTCAAACACCAGGCAATGGAGAGGCGTGGCAAGCTCACCCCAAGCTCGCGCGCAATACTCGCCAGCGCCTTGATTTTCTTCACTTTGGCCTCCCATTCTGCGCGGTTCTCCTCGAGCTGGCGCCGCATCCACTTCATGGATTCCTGTGAGGCCCGGCTGTCCTTAGGAATGCCCTCGTTGTACTTTCCGGTCAAAAGGCCACCCGCGAGCGGGGACCAGATCGTCGTTCCGAGCCCGTCCTTGTCCTTGTAGTGAGGAGCGAATTCCTTTTCCACTTTTTCCCGGTGCAACAGGTTGTACTGGGGCTGCTCCATGGTCGGCCCGATCAGGTTGAGGGAGCGGGCGACGCCCTTGGCCTCTTCAATCTGCCGCGCATTCCATTCACTGGTTCCCCAATACAGCACCTTCCCCTGTTCAATAAGGGTGTTCATGGCCCGCACCGTTTCCTCGATCGGCGTTTTCGGGTCAGGCCGGTGGCAGAAGTAAAGGTCAAGGTAGTCCACCTTGAGACGGTGAAGGGCGGCATGGCAGGCTTCCATGACATGTTTGCGGGAGAGGCCGGACTGATTCGGAAGGCCGCCGCCCCAAAACACCTTGCTGGAGACGAGGAAGGTGTCCCGCGGCCAGCCCGCTTTTTTCAAAATGGCCCCCATAACTTCCTCAGCGCGGCCGCCGGCATAGGCCTCCGCGTTGTCGAAAAAGTTGATGCCGTGCTCGCGGGCGGTGTGCATGCACGCTTCCGCTGTGCCATCATCGACCTGCTGGCCGAAGGTTACCCATGCCCCGAAGGAGAGCGCGCTCACCCGCAGGCCGGACTTTCCAAGATTGCGATACTGCATTTCCATAAAACTCACCTTATCATACGAACAACCGGGGAAAAGGATGAATACGGCCGTTGCGGCAAAGAATTCGCTCTTTACAGGTCCCGGCAGTCTCCATCACATTATTCGGCTTTTTCGAATGATGCCCCAGCCCGCTTTTCTTACCGTCGGTCTGTATGACGCTGTCGGCTTCCGACCCGCCACTTAAACCCGTTTTTAATGGATATTCTCCACGCATACTGGCGAATGGACTACATCAAATCGGAATCCGATGCCAAGGACGGCCACCGGAATCCCTTTCGCGATCTGCCTGGAATGGGAGATGACCGCGCCGCCCTCATCGTCCATCGCGCTCACCATCACTATCTTGTCCTGAACCGCTATCCCTACAACCCGGGACATCTGCTGGTCGTACCATTCCGCGAAGTTCCGGACCTCGAGGACCTGAGCACGGAAGAACAACATGAGATGATGGACCTGATCCTCTTCGCCAAGCGGATGCTCCGCAACGCGATGAACCCTGCCGGCTTCAATATCGGCTTCAATCTCGGCAAGACCAGTGGAGCCGGGATTCCCCGTCACCTTCACGCACACATCGTGCCGAGATGGGAAGGCGATTCCAACTTCCTCACGGTCATCGGCGAAACCCGCTCCCTTCCACAGGCGCTCGACGAGACATGGGAAGTGCTGACCCGGAGCAAACCTCATGCCTGAGGAAACTCTCCACTTCCAGAACCCGCGTTTCCTCACCGAGCTTTACTGCGGGCAGGAAGACTATCTCGCCGAGGCGGAAAAAGCCTTCGGCACCGAAATCATCTCCCGTGATGACTGGCTCCTCCTCCGTTCGCAGGAGGAGGAACGCCTTGCCACAGCGCGTGACTTTTTTCGGCTTCTCGAATCCGGACGCCGCCAGGGACTCAAGATTACAAGGAGCGATTTTCACAACATGCTCGACCTCGCCGCTCACGGCGGGATTGAGGAAATGCGGGCCGTCTTCGCGGAACCGCTTCGCATTGACCTGCGCTCGCGTTCGATTGTTCCCAAAACCCTAAATCAGAAGCATTACCTGCTCTCCATGCGGGAGCGCGACATCGTTTTCGGCATCGGTCCGGCCGGAACGGGCAAAACCTACCTCGCCGTCGCCGCCGCCCTGCAGGCCCTGCTGGAGGAAAAGGTGGAGCGAATCATCCTCACCCGCCCCGCCGTGGAGGCCGGCGAAGCCCTCGGCTTCCTTCCGGGTGACCTCACCGAGAAAATCCAGCCCTACCTTCTCCCCCTCCACGATGCCATCTATGATATGCTCGGCCGCGGCGAAGGCCGGCGCCTCATGGGCATGGACAGCGACCGCAAAGAGGACCGCAACCTGCGCGTCGAGATCGCGCCCCTCGCCTACATGCGCGGCCGAACCCTTTCCAACGCCTTTGTCATCCTCGACGAAGCCCAGAACAGCACGCCCGAACAGATGATGATGTTCCTGACGCGGCTCGGGGACGGCTCCCGCATGGTCATCACGGGGGACAAGACCCAGGTCGACCTTCCGCGCCACAAGTATTCCGGCTTGAAGGAGGCGGAGAAAGTCCTCGCTTCCATCCCCGGGATTGCCTTTCATTATTTCGAGGGTAAGGATGTGGTTCGTAATCCGCTCGTTCAGGAAATCATTGACGCCTATGCCCGCTACGAAGAGCAGACCGGCGCGCACCAGCCGCGCGTAGTCCGTCCGGACTGAATCCCTTTCTCCCACCGCAGGAAAGCGACCTCTCGCCGGCAAACCCATGAGCCTATTCAAGCAGTCGATCCGCAAGCGGGCGGAAATCCAGCGACAGCGACGCCGCGGAACCAAGCGTCCCAGCCCCGTTCGCGAAAAATTCCATACCGGTTCCCTCCTCGCCTTTTCCCTGCACGTCCTTTTCTGGATGCTGGCCGTCGTCATCTGCTTTTTCGGCCTGTCCACGGCCGGACCGATGGTGCAGCAGGACCAGGTCTCGCGCGTGCGAATCAGCGCCCAGCTGCCCTTCACCTACACAAGCGACATCCGGACCGACCGGCGCATGGAGGCCGTGCGGCAGAAAGTACCGCCGGTGTTTCGCCTTGATCTTGCTCCTTTCCGCGGGTTCCGCGATTACTCCCGGCAACTTTTCGAGGAACTGCGGGCCTTCGCCGATTTGCCGGAAAACGCTCCGGAGGACCTTTCAAGGCTGCGTCCGGAAGAGGTGGCCACCTTCCTGCGCGATTATCCTCCCGGCAATCCCTACGGGCTGCGCCCGGATGACCTCGCCACCCTTTACAACCAACTTGGCCCGGAGCGGGCGGCGGAGGTCCTGTCCGAGGGCCTCATTATTCTGGGGGAAATCTACCGGCGGGGCATCTATGGCGAGGATAACCTTCTACGCCTTGAAAACACGGACCAGCTCACCCTTTTTAATGTCGAGGACGAGCGCGGCCAGCTCCGCCAAGTGGACATTCTTTCCCTGCCGGAAAGCCTGCGCACCCTGCGCATCCAAATTGCCGCCTTTGACATCCCGCGCCAGAGTACCGTCGCCCTTTTCCGGGTCCTGCGATCCGGCCTCGATCCAAACCTGACCTTCGATGAGGGAAAGACGCGCAAGCGCGTCCAGGCCGCACAGGCCAAAGTCGAACCGGTCCGCATCGAGGTTCCCGAGGGCGAAAACATCATCGAGCCCAATTCCCCCGTCAGCGCTCTGCAGTATGAACAGCTGGAGGCCTATCGGGAGGTCCTGCGCGAGGCGGGCTCCGCCGATTTCGGATTCAACTCCCTCTTTATCGAGCGAGCCCTGCTGAGCGTCCTTCTCGTCGCCGGAGCGGCCTTCTTCCTTCGCATTTCCCGCAACCGGATCCAGCACAATCCCCGCCTGCTCGCCCTTTCCGGGGCCATCATCCTTCTGAACCTGCTCCTCATCCGGCTCGTCATCGAGCTGGGCGACAGCCTTCTTGCCGAAACGAGCCCGTTGCTCGTGCAGTTGATCCCCTACCTTACCCCGCTGATCCTCGGACCGGTCCTGATCACCATCCTTGTCGGCGTGGGACCAGGGCTCCTCGCAGCGGGCTTCATCAGCGTTTTCAACGCGATGATGCAGAACAACGCTCTCAGCACGCTCCTTGTTTCCCAGCTGGCCTGCCTCACGGCCATCTATTACTGCCGGAACATCCAGTTGCGCGCCTCCCTTGTCCGCGCCGGCCTTCTCTCCGGCGGCACAATGGCCATCGCGGCGGTGCTTCTGGCTTTCCGTTCCAATCTGGAGATGGTCACCATCCTCGCCCGGGTCCTTGCCAGCCTCGGCAACGGCCTGCTGGCCGGTATGCTGGTTGTCGGCCTCCTGCCCATTCTGGAGCAGCTTTTCAAGTACACCACCGACATCACCCTGCTCGAACTGACGGATTTCAACCACCCCCTGTTGCGCAAGATGCAGGTAAAAGCGCCCGGCTCTTATCACCACAGCCTCATGGTGGCCAATCTTTCCGAAAACGCGGCCGCGGCGGTGGGAGCCAAACCCCTCGTTTGTCGCGTCTGCGCGCTCTTCCACGACATCGGCAAAATGGTGAAGCCGGAATACTTCGCGGAAAATCAGCGAGAGGGCCGCAATCCCCACATTGAGCGCAATCCGTCCATGAGCGCCCTCGTCATCAAAAGCCATGTTAAAGAGGGCGTCCAAATGGCGCGCGAGTACCGCCTTCCCCACG
>CAYFRH010000026.1:0-24775 GCA_964345345.1 uncultured Puniceicoccaceae bacterium
TTTACAGCAAATGGTTTCTCATTCTCGGCACACTTGAACCCGGCCACTGGATCTTCATGGTGGGTTCGTAGAGGGTGGGGTCGGGACGCAGGGCTTTCGTAAGCATCTCCTCGAAATCGCGATCGTGACAATCGGAACGGACCTTTTCCAGAAGCGCTGAGGTTTCCTGCGGACCGGGCTGCAGCGGCCGGGCGCGGAGCCATTCATCGAAAGCGGGGGGGAGGTCGGAGAAGTTAGAGTTAGATGGTTCCATAGGATTGCGATAGGTTAAACAAGATCTTTCAATTCTTGTTTCAGAAATTGCCGGGCGCGGAAAATCCAGGTTTTCACGGCACTCTCGCTTGCCTCCATGATCCCGGCGATCTCCTGATAGCTAAGTTCCTGTTGCTTGAGCAGGAGGATGGCTGTGCGCTGTCTTTCGGGCAGTTTGTGGAGGACCTGTTCGAAGGCTTCCTCCAGTTCGCGGTAGCGTCGGGATTCCGTGTCCGAGGAAACGGCGTGCAGGTCGACCGGATCGTGTGGGTCCAAAGGCTTGCGCTGTTGCCGGCGGAACTCGTTGATAAGGAGGCGGCGTGCGACCTGAAAAAGAAAGGTGCTGAAGCGAGCCCGTTGTTCATACCGTCGCGCGGCCCGGTAGAGGCGAACAAAGACCATCTGCGTCAGGTCCTCGGCAGCTTCGCGGGAATGCAGGGAACGGAAAAAAAAGTTGAGCAGGGGCGTCTGCCAGCGCTGCACGAGCTGGTCGAGGGCATGGTCGTCCCCCTCCCTTAGACGCAGCATCAGCTGGGCGTCCTCATCGGGCGGGGGTGATTCCTGGGCGGGCATAAGAGAAGACGATGCTTTCTGAAGATTAAACGCGAATCCCTTCCGGAGGTTGCAAGCGAAAAGGCGGAACGGAAAGCTGGGCAGGTTTCCATGCTTGCAAGAAGGGGGTTCCTGCTAACCTGTTAGGTCATGCATACTGATCAATGGGCAAAAGCAATGGCTGTAACCGGGGGAGTGCTGCTCGCTGGACTGGCCACGGTGACGGGGGAACAGGGCACGATTGGATGGGAACCCTACCTTTATGTTGAATGGACGGAGGAAGCGGCTTTCGAGGAGGTGCCGGGAACGACGAAGTCGGATTCGGTGGAATGGAAGGCGGGCCTGGAAACCTATTGGCGAAGTACCACCGGCCAACTGGCCCTTGACACCGCCTACGGCCGGAAAGACACGGACTGGAGCGGGGATTCCCTTGCAGGGGAATCCGGCACCGCTTCCCTTTTTAATGAAGTTGAGACCTTCGAACTCTCCGGTCTCTGGACTACCCATCCGCAACAGGTCTGGGGCTACGCTGTTTTTCTGGGGGTGGAAAGTCAGTACGCGACAGAATCCGCTTTTGCCGAAGCGGACCTCGACGATGCGCTCGCCTATGACGCGGGTGCTGGCGTCAGCCACCGCTTTTCGAAGGCCTTTTCCCTGACCGCCGGGCTTCGCTTCCAGGACAATCCCGCCGGGGTTGAGGACAACGTGTTTCCCTACCTCGGAATCTTCTGGCGAATTAATGAGCGCTGGAGTCTCCGCACGCGCAACGGGGTCTTCTTTGATTACACCGTGGAGGGACCGTTTCTGCGCCAATTCACCGCTTCCGTCCAATACCTGACCGATGTTTATCATCTCGGGACAAGCGGAGGGGTCGAGCGGGCCTATGAGGAGGAGGAGGTCGCGGCGGGGATTTCCGCCCTGCTCGAAATGGGGGACGGATGGGAGATCCGCCCGTCCCTGTCCTACCTGTTCGCCCGCGAGACGACTTTATGGCGGGGAGGTTCCGAGGTTCTGGAAAGCGACCGGGAAGAAGCCTTGCGCGTCGGGCTGAGGATCGGCTATTCCTTCTAAGTTCCCGCGGCGGGGAATCCCGTATGCCGTATCCACCCGATTTTTCTTCCGAGGACCGCACGGCGGCGGCCTGTTTCCGTGAAATGGCCGCAGGCAAGACGGAGGCCCTCGACAAGCTTTACGATCTCTATCACCAGCCTCTCCTGCATTTTCTTAACGGCATGTTGCGCCGGCCCGAGGCCGCGGAGGAAGTTCTGCAGGATCTCTTTGTGCGCGCCTACCGGGAAGCCGGGCGATATGATCCCGAACTGGGAAAGCCCTTCAGTTACCTTGTGACAATCGGAAAACGGATGGCCATCGATCGTCTTCGGGCAAGGCGGCGGCGCCTTCGGATTCTTACCGGTGAAGTGGAACAAGCGGAGCAGATCGCGGACAGAACATCTCATGAACGCCCGGAAAGCGAATGGCGGCTGGAAGCCGTTTGGATGCAGCGCTACTTCGAAGCGCTCCCGCCACCGCAGCGGGAGGCGCTTGAATTGGCCTTTTTTTCGGGGTACACCCACCACGAAATTGCGGAAACACTGGACAAGCCTCTGGGTACGGTAAAATCCGACCTTCGCAGGGGCTTGCGTAAATTGCGGGCGTCGTATTTGGGGAATCATGATTGACGAGGGCAAAGAAGAAGCGGCCAGCTTCTATGTTCTAGACCTTCTCTCTGCCGAAGAGCGGGAAGCGTTTACGGCCGAGATGGAAGCTGATCCCGAGTTGCGCCGTTACGTTCGCGAACTCAAGGACAGCCTCCACATGCCCGCGCGAAATCTACAGGCTTCGCCCGCCCGGGAAGATTTGCGCAGCGAAATTCACCGGCGCTTGCCCGGCAAAGCGGCCGCATCCGTTGTTGGGGAACGTACACCGGCCCCGCGCGGCTTCCCATGGGCGGCCGTCTGGGCTGCCGCCGCGATATTTCTTCTTGCCGTTAATCTCTTCCTGCTTCGCGCCCTCAGCGACTCTTCCACCGAAAATGCCCTTGCCCGCGGCGAGCGCACCGAGGGCGGGATTTCAGCCGGGAATGACAGTGTTGAGGCAGAGCTTCCCAGGGAAGAGCTTGTGGCTCGAATCCAGCGCCTTCGATCCGAATTGGAGGAGCGAGAGGCCGGACTGCGCAGCGCGCAGTCCGAGCTGCGGGAAGTCCGCGAACGCAATGATGCCCTTGTCTCGCGAAGTTTCGACTGGATGCATGAGTACAGCCGGCTTGCCGCCCGCCTGCGCCCGTTTTTCCAGGGAGGCGAGGGGATCAGCCGCTTTACGGTCATCGAGATGATGGATTCCGAGGCTGTGGCGCGCAACCGGTCGCGCCGGGGATTTGCCGACCTTGCCGGACGCTTTCTTACCGGCGAGGAAAATATCGCCGGAGCCAACATGGAGAATTTCTTCGGTCCCGTTGTTGCGGGAGCCGGATTGCAGTCGCCCGGCGAGATCGAGGAGGATGCTGCGCTCACTCCGTTTGCCCGCCGGAACGAGGGCCTTGTCTCCGGGCAGGAGCCTGCCGGCGAAACGACACAGGATCCGTCGGCGGATGCCTCTGCGGAGAAAGAAGTACCCTCGGAGGCAGAGGAAGAAGTACCCTTCGATGGCGAAGCCGCCGGTTTTACCGTTTGGCGGGACGACGAGCAGAAGGGATTTCTCGATGTGTACAACCTTCCGTCCCCGAGTGAAGGCAAGGAAGCCCATCTATGGGTCCGCTCCAGTGAATTGGAACCCTACCTCCCCGTCGGAGAAGTGCCGCCCCTCGAGGAAGGGAGCGGCTCCTTCTTTTATTCCGTGGACGAGCCCAACTTCACGCCTTCGGAAATCCTCATTACGGAGGAGGCGGAAGGAAGTTCGTCCGAGGTTCCCAGCGGTTCAGTTCTGCTGCGTGGACCCTGACCGTTGTGGCCCGTTTTCCGGCCCTTCCAAGACTCAGGAAGGCGATTTCGAAAGGGGAAGGGTATGGGCCTCGCCATCGGGGGTGAGAAAGACCGCCACCGGGCGCCGGATATTCGTTTCGACGGCGATCAGGCGCAGGCCTGTTCCCGGATCGACAAGGCTGTCGAGAGGGTAGAACACCCGGTTGATGAAAAGTCCACGCGGTTCGTGGGAAAGGTGGAGGGTCGCGTTCCGCAGCTTGCGCATCAAGTCGGGGACAGAACCTTCCTTAACCTTGTCTGCGGTCGCCGCGTTCTCAGTCGATAATGACTGGGAGGACGGAGCATTCGGCTTCGCCTCCGGTCCTTCGGCGACTTCTTCCGTTGTTGGAGGAGCGTCTCGGACCTTGGCCGGGTCGATGGTCGAAGGTTCCGGGGCGGCTTTGTCAGTAAAAGGGCTGTATGGATTCCAGGGCAGCATGAAAAGGACAAGGGCGGCGACAAGGAGAAGGAGAACGAAGCCCGGAGTGCGCGAAGAGGGACCTTTTCCATTGGGAGATCGCTTCCTTTTTTTTCCGCTCTTTTCAGGTTTGTCTTTTTCCTTTTGCGTCTTGGCGGGCCGCATCCGGAGATGGCGCGGGGTGCGTCCGGGCACTCTTGTCACCGTTTTTTCAGCTTCCGGAGAAGGAGTCTTCGCTTCCTCCTCTTTGTCATCAGAAGGAGCAGCTTGGGAAGCGGTCCTTTTAAGCCCCCAGCGGGGCTTCTCTTCTTCGGGCGAAGATGCCTCCGGAGAAGGCGATTCGGGCAGTTCGTGGGATTCGGGCGATTCGGGCAGTTCGTCCGATTTCGGTGAATCCGGCGGTTCGGGCGATTCCGGCGGTTCCGGGGGGGGATCCGTTGCGGGCGATGGGTCCTTTGGCGGGGAAGCTTTTTTTCCGGAGGAAAGTTTCCGCAGAGAAATCCGCGGGCGTTCTTCAGAGGTTGGCTCCTTCTCGCCATCCCCTTTTCCGGAAGCGGAATCAGAAGAATTGGGTGAGTCGGTTGCCATGAGGATCGCGGAAATGGAGCTTGGTTTTCTCTACCCCTTCAAGAAGTAGACGCGGTTCGCCGTCAAGGCGGTCCCCCGGTTCGTAGGCCTTCGTATCGCCGCTGGCGGGATCGTAAAGGAGGACGCGTTTCCCGCCCGAGACGATGCCGCGAACCCGCAGGCCGGCAACGCGTTCCGCAAGGACGGGGTCCGGCGTAGGGGGAGGCGCTTCCCCGGATTTCGTCGCGTCGGCGGCCTCTTTCGTGGCGTTCGGCGCTTGGGTCGGCTCCGGCAGGTCCGCCGTTGCTGGCCCGGTCGTTTCTGCAGAAAACGCCGGTTCCTGTCCGCCCGGTTCTTCCGGGAGAATCGGGGCTTCCTCGGGAACAGATTTTGCCGGGTCCGGTTTTTTTTCTTCAGGCACCTGGTTGGCGGCCCTCACCGGCTCTTTGTTCGGCACCATCTCTTTCGTCGGAGGCGGCTTGGCGGAAGGTGCCGGCGCGGGTTCCTCCTTGAGAATGGAGGCGGCTAAATAGAGAGAAAGCCCCGAGGCAGCAAAGCCGCCGATGAGCATGGTGAAAATGACTCCGCGTAGCGTCCGCCTCCGCGGTGGTGGTCGTTTCTCCTCTCCGGAGCTGGAAGTCCCGGCGGAAGGAACTTGCGGTTGTTCTTCCTCCTCGCGCGCTTTTTTGAGGGCGTCGTTGATCAGGCTCATGAGAGATCGGTCTCCCGGGTCGCGCGGCTGACCTCCCACCAGGACACTTTGTCCCTGGAGCGGACAAAGGCGGCCAGGAGGGCTTTGTCACAAAGGTTGTTGATGAGACGGGGAATACCCCGCGAATGGCGATGGATTTTTCCGATGGCCGGGCCGCTGAATTCGGGACGCCCATTCGCGCCGGCTTGGGAGAGCCGGTAGCGGATGTACTTTGCCGTCTCTTCCCGGTTCAGGCGGGGCAGGTCGAACTGGACAAGAATCCGCTGTCGCAGTTGCCGCAAGGCCGGCTCCTTGAGCTTTTCCCGAAGCTCCGGCTGTCCAATGAGGATAATCTGGAGCAATTTCTGTGTATCAGTTTCCAGATTGGAGAGGAGGCGTACGTGTTCAAGAGCCGCAACGGTCATATTCTGCGATTCGTCAATAATGAGTACGATGTCGCGGCCTTCCGAAATCCGCCGAAGCAGGAGCTTGTTCAGCTGCTCAAGGAGGTTCTGACGGCCCCGGCTGACTTTTTCCTCGCCCAGTTCCCGTAAGATGGCCTGCAGAAGCTGCGTCTCGGATACGCGGGGATTAAGGATGAGGGCGGTTTCGACCGGCTCGCCCTCCAGTTCGGCAAGAAGCTGGCGGCAGAGGGTAGTCTTCCCGCAGCCGACTTCACCGGTCAGAACCATGAAGCCTTTCTTTTCCGCGATCCCGTAGCGCAGGTGCTGCAAGGCCTCCAAGTGACCGGTGGACAGGTAAAGAAAGCGCGGGTCCGGCGTGATGTTGAAGGGGCGGGCCTTCAGTCCATAATACGTCTCGTACATGATTCTTTACAAAACCTCGACGCAGGACCATCGTCCTTCAATTGAAGTTAGCTTTGATCGTCGTATTTCCTTTTTCACCATGATCCGGATTAATTCTCATTAACCTGCATGATGCTGCGTGTTGTCTCAAGACTTCTTCGTCTCTTCCTCCTTCTTCTTCTGGTGGGGGTCATGGTTGGGCTCGGGCTCGTCTGGTCCCAGACGTGGCGCGAGTACAAAGCATTTGCGCAACGCCATGCCGAAGCCGAAAACCGCCTTGCTGAAGTGCGCGAACACCGGGAAGAAAAGGAAGCCTACCTGCGGGCCTTCCTGAATAATCCCGAATTTGTCGAGCGCGTGGTGCGGGAACGCCTCGGGTATGTTCGACCCGACGAAACCGTGTTCCGTTTTGGGGAGCCTTGAGGAGCAAAGCGGGATTTCGCTTTTCATGGAAGCCATCGTTGGCAGGATATAATCCGCTATGGACGAACCCCAGCTTGCAGAAGAAGAATTCGAGCGTTTTGAGGCCGCGGGACAGGGCCATGTTTTTGCATTCTGGCAGGAATTGACATCTGCTGAACGTGAGGAACTCCTCCGCGACACTGCGGAGGTGGACCTGTCCCAAATCCGCCGTCTGCTCGACACGCTCGTTTCCGGCAAGGGAGAGGAGGCTTTTTCCGCCGAGGGCCTTGAACCCGCCCCGTATATTCCCCATCCGGATTCCGGAGGTGATCCCGTTCCGTGGGAGCAGGCCTCTGCAGTGGGGGAAAGGGCCTTGCGGGAGGGCAAGGTGGCCGCCTTCACCGTCGCCGGCGGCCAAGGTACCCGTCTCGGCTTCGACGGTCCCAAGGGAACTTTCCCCGTCACTCCCGTGCGGAAACGTCCGCTTTTCGCAGTCTTCGCGGAAAAGCTCCTTGCCGCGCAGCGGCGCTACGGATGCACCTTGCCGTGGTTCATCATGACGAGCAGCCTGAACCACGAACAGACCCTCGCTACCTTTGAAAAAGCCGACTATTTCGGACTCGATGCCGAGCAGGTCTCCTTTTTCCGCCAGGGGCGTATGCCGGCGGTAGACTTTGCGGGCCGCATTCTCCTCGCTGCAAAAAACCGGCTTGCCATGAGTCCGGACGGCCATGGCGGTTCCCTGCGCGCTCTCGTCCGTAGCGGAGCTATTGACCGCATGCATGCGGACGGCATCAAGGCGATCAGCTATTTTCAGGTCGATAACCCGCTCGTCCGGGCCATCGATCCGGCCTTTATTGGGTTTCACCTCGGCGGTGGCTCGGAGATGTCCAGCAAGATGGTCTCGAAGGCTTTTCCGGAAGAAAAAGTCGGGCACTTCTGCCGCCGCGAGGGAACCACCTTCGTCGTGGAATACTCCGACATGCCGAAGGCCCCGCAGGAAGAGCGGGACTCAACTGGCAAGCTGCGCTTCCTCGCCGGAAGTATTGCCATCCACGTCCTCGACGTGAACTTCGTCCAGCGCCTCGGTGGCAAGAATAGTTCCCACCGCCTTCCTTTTCACAGAGCCGACAAAAAAATCGCCGCGATCGATGATACGGGCCGGCCGGTAAATCCCGACGAACCCAACGGGGTCAAGTTCGAACAGTTCGTTTTCGATGCCCTTCCTCAGGCGGCAAATCCGGTCATTGTGGAAACGCGCCGCGAATCGGAATTCAGTCCTGTGAAAAATGCCGAGGGAATCGACTCGCCGGAATCCTGCCGCAATGACCAGTTGCGCCAGTGGACGCGTTGGCTGCGGGACGCGGGCGTCGAGATCACCACGGACGCGTCGGGGCTCCCGCCCTTCGCCTTTGAAATCAGCCCTCTTTTCGCCGACAGCCGCGAGGCCTTCGTGGAGAAGTGGGCCTCCCTCGCGGAGCCTCCCGAAATAGACGAAGGCACCGTGCTCGCCTGAACCACCAACCCGGTACGACCTCAAAATTCACCATGGATATTCTTACGAAAATCAAGGATGCGGGCAGTGAGGAGCAGCTCCTCGAGAGCAGTGTGCGCAATCTGACGGAATGGATCGAGGGCGGGTTTCTGCCCGATTGGGCGGAGGCGAGTATCCGCGAGCTTGTCGAAGCAGGCGAATGGGACGAGCTGAACGACCGCTTTTACCAAATGCTCGCCTTCGGCACCGGCGGTATGCGCAACCGGACGATTGGCCGCGTTGTCCCAAAGGCGGAAAAGGGTACCCCCGGTCCGCAGGAAACTCCCGAACATGCCGCCGTGGGGACCGCCGTCCTGAACGACTTCAATGTCGTCCGCGCGACTGTGGGTCTTTTTCGTTACAGCGATAAATATTTGCAGATTCGCTGTGGATACGAGGAAAAGCCCCGCCTCGTCGTCGCGTACGATGTGCGCCATTTCTCCCGCCACTTCTGCGAGCTGGCGGCCTCCGTCTGGAACCGTCTTGGCGGCACCGCCCTGATCTTTGACGGCCCGCGGTCCACCCCCCAGCTCAGCTTTGCGGTGCGCCATTGCCGTGCGACCGCCGGCATTGTCATCACCGCCAGTCACAACCCCTCGCACGACAATGGCTACAAGGTCTACTTTGCGGACGGAGCACAGGTGGTGTATCCCCACGCCGAGGGCATCATCAACGAGGTCTACAAGGTGAAAATGTCGGAGACGCCCGCCTTCCTCGATGTTTCCCTCGATGGCGTCGTCACTCTCGGGCAAAGCGTCGACGAAGCTTACCTGGAGGCGCTCCGGGAAAATCTTCTCCAGCCGGAAATTTTTGCCAAGTCGCCGCCCCGGATCGTCTTCAGCCCGATTCACGGGACCGGAGGCGTAACTGTGCCGGCGGCTCTCCTGCGCCACGGCCTTGAGATCGATACCGTCAAGGAGCAGATGGAACAGGACCCGCGCTTTCCCAGCGTCCAGTCCCCGAATCCGGAAAACGCGGAGGCCTTGTCCATGGCTATTTCGCAAGCGGAAGACTCCGGGGCCGACATCGTCATGGCGACCGATCCCGACGGCGATCGCATGGGAGTGGCCGTCCGCGCGCCCGAAGGCGGTCGGATGCAGCTTCTTTCCGGGAATATGATCGGTTCCTTGCTCGCCGCCTTCCGCATCGAACACATGAAGGAGGCCGGCTTTCTTCCGCCCAACGGCAGCGACCGCGCCGCCCTCATCAAAACCTTTGTTACCACTCCACTGCAGACGGCCATCGCCCGCACAAACGGGCTAAAAGTCATCGACACCCTCACCGGTTTCAAGTGGATCGGCGAAAAGCTTCAGGGCTACGAGGAAGAGCTGCGCGCGGCTCTTCTGGAGGAGGAAGGCCTGGGGATCGACTATGCCACTACGACTGCGGCCAAGCGCCGGGAGCTGCTCCTCCGCCACAGTACCTACTATGTTTTCGGCGGGGAGGAAAGCTACGGGTACCTTGCCTCCGACCAGGTTCGCGACAAGGACGCTAACGCCGCCGTTCTCATGTTTGCGGAAATGGCCGCTCATCTCGCCGCCGAAGGAAAGTCCATCCTCGATTATCTCGACGAGGTGTATCTGCGTTACGGCTACTACCATGAAGATACTATCAGCATTTACTACGAGGGAGCCAGCGGTTCCAATCGCATCCGCGCCATCCTCGATTCCTATCGCAAGGAGGCGCCGTCTTCCGTCGCCGGATGCGAAGTCGCCGAGGTTCGGGACTTCGGAACACAGACCCTGCACGATGCCGATGGGAAGGAAATTCCCAAGCAGGACTTCTTCTTTCTCGAACTCGATAACGGCTACCAGTATGCGGTGCGGGGAAGCGGGACCGAGCCCAAGATCAAATTCTATTTCTTCGCCCGCGAGGACGTGAGCGAGCCCGGGGACCTTGGCCCGGCAAAAGAGCGCGCCGCCGCCACCCTCAAAAAACTGAAGGAAGCCGTGGAAGCAGACGCGCGCAAGCGGGCGGGGGAATGAGCGGCGAAGAGGACAAAGCCTACGCCATCCCCCTTTTTGCGCTGATCGACAAGGGAAAGGTCGACCTCCGGCAGGAACTGCCCGAAAGCCTTGCCGAGCAACTGCGCCTCTGGCTGCAGGATTCCTGCGCCATTCGTTCCCTTCACGCCCGCTTCGTCAAAGCGGAGGATTCCGCCTTCCTCGTACTGCAGGGTGTTCCCGAGGATTGCCTTCCGGCCCTCTTTGCCCTCGTCGATGTGCAGCGGTCGCAGCTTTTCCGCTACGAGCGGCCTGACGAAGGCACCGTTCGTCTGACTCCACTCAACGTGAAGGTGGAGTAGCCGCAGGTTGCGCCCCTCCTGCGAAGCCTTTCTTTTTCGAGTTTACTCTTGAACCGGCCTCACCTTGTGGTCGAGCTGTTGGAGTACTTCTTCTGTCGGGATTCGCCGATGGCCGGAGCACCAAAGGTCCCTATCAACGGGATCTCTCTATAAAAAGCTAATAATAAGGAAAGTAAGATAATGCCCACAGGAAAAATCAAGTGGTTCGACTCGGAAAAAGGTTATGGATTCATCCAGAAGGATGAAGGCGGCAAAGACTTGTTCGTCCACCATACAGAAACAGAGGGATACGCCCTCGATGAAGGTGACAAAGTCGAGTTTGAAGTCGGGGAAGGCCGAAAGGGTCCTTGCGCCACTGACGTTAAGAAACTCTAACGAGTAGGAGAACGTGCCCCCTGATCGCTCGCGCGGTCAGGGGCACGATCCTTTTTTCGACACGGATAAAGGATCCACAGAAAGCGGTTTTCAATCCAGCCGCAGCAGTTCCTCCGTCGTGGGTACATCCATGATAAGCTGGTCGGGATCGGGACCGACCCCAACATAGCGGAGGTTGGGAAGTTCGCCGCGATAGTGGGCGAGATCCCCGAAAGCCACGGATAGGGTGGCGCGCAGGAGGCCGGCAACGTAGCGCTTGGCGTTGAGAGGGAGGTTGTCGAAGGTGCGCACCTTGGCGATATCCTCTTCCCAGCCCGGGAATTGCCGGTAGACCGGAGTCAGGCGCCGATGAGTCTCAATGTCGCGGGGAACGTGATGGAGAAGATGGCCATCGGGATGGCGGTAGGCGATGCAGACGAGAAGTTCTCCCCCGGGCCGCCAATCGCCTCCATAGGAGAGGGCGTCGAGCTTGTTAAGGACAAGGTCGTGGCAGCCCCCGTAGCGAATGGCATCGCCCTTTTCAACAGCGTCGTACCAGCCGACCATGCGCTGGCGACCGGTGGTGGTTCCGTATTCGAGGCGGGCAAGGCGTTCTCCGAGGGGATGTCCGTCCGGAAAGCGGCTGATAAAGACGTGCGTGCCGACTTTGGTATCGTAGGCCTTGCCGACGCCGAGGATGTGGACCGGCTGCAGGGGCAGGCCGGTACTGGGAAAGAACTCGGAGGGGAGGGTATGGGAAGCGGTGACGTTGGGCGGAAACCCGAAGCGTTTATCGAGCCAGAACGCCTGTCCGAACTCGCCGATAAGGTACTGCCCGCCAGCATGAAGGGCGTGCAGCCGCTCCCGTAAATCGCCGATGAGGTCACGCAGTTGGGAACCGGCCTGCCAGTAGGTTTCGGTGAGGGCTTCGAGGTCGACGCGAAAGGGTTCTTTGCCGAGAAAACGGGTGAAATCGAATTCATCCTCCTTGTGGATCCCCGCTTCGATCACTTCGGCATTGGCGCGGATTTCCGCCTCGGTAAGGGTCAGAAAAAATTCCTCAAAGGTCTTCGGCGGTACTTTGCAGACGTGTTCGAGGGTGGCGAGGGCGCGCTCCATGCGGGCCTTGAAACGTCGGGCATAGGCTTCGCGGCCGAGGAGAAACTCCTGGAAAAACATCGCGAATTGGGAGGTCTCATCGGTGTAGGCGGGCGAAATACCGCGACCGGTGGAACCCCGTTTTTCCTGTTGGAGGGTATGCACCCGGTAGTGTTCCCAGCCGAGATCGAGCAGCCGGTGGGAGAGGTCGCTGATCATGCAGCGCTGGTCGATAAGAAGCCGACTGCCGATTTCATGGCCCTTGTGCTCGATGTAGTCTTTTTCCCAGAGGAATTTCAACGGATCAGCCACGACTCCGCTGCCGATGCCGAGGCAGCGCACACTTTTCTCGGACACTCCGGCGGGGAATAAGTTGAGTTTCAGGCCGCCGCTGGTATGACCCGAATTCGCTCCTCCGTTGACTTTGACAACCGCACCGACCGGGTCGGAGCGGCCCGTAAGGGACCTGAGTTCGCGCACCAGTTCCGGAATGAGGCGTCCCTTGCCTTCATCCCCCATGCTGATGCCGGTATCGAGAAGAAGACGGCTCTGAAAGGGAATTTTCGCCATGACAAAGCGGGCAAGCCAACACGCCCTTTCCGGCATAGCAAGGCAGAATGGCGGCTTGTCTTTTCGGCAAGGTACATCTTGCGTGCCGTTTGCGGTCATGCGCTGTTACTACCATCCCGATTACTATCTTCCGCTCCCGCCGGGGCATCCCTTTCCGATGGCGAAGTTTCCGCAGGCGCGGGCGCTTCTCAACGGGGGCGTTACGGTCGAAGCGCCGCCTCCGCTGACGCGGTCTCAGCTCGAAGCGGTCCACGAGGCGGGCTATCTCGATGCGGTCTCCTTTGACCGGTCCGAAGAGCGGAAGGCGTTTCCCGGCTTGAGCCGGACCGAGCGGACCCGCCTCGGGCTTCCCGCCCATCCGCGTCTGCTTCAGCGCTCCGCGCTGGAGGCGGCCGGGACGGTCGCCGCGGCAAGGGCTGCTTTGGAGGACGGACTCGCCGCGAACCTCGCCGGAGGAACCCATCATGCCTTTCCGGCCCAGGGACAAGGGTATTGCGTGCTTAACGATATCGCCCTTGCAATCGCGGAATTGCGCCGGGGCGGGGAGGAAGCGCACATTCTGATCGTTGATACGGATGCCCACCAGGGAAACGGAAACCACGCTATTTTCGCCGGGGATGTCCATGTCTTTACTTATTCTCTGCACGTGGGCCGAAATTATCCCTCTCGCAAGGTGCCGGGCGACCTTGACGTGCCGGTGGAACGATATGTCGACGGTGAAGCCTACCTAGAGCGGCTGACGGAAACGCTGCCGCCGGTCTTTGCGCGCACCGAACCGGACCTCGTTTTTTGGATCAGCGGCGCCGACAATCACGAGGACGACCGCTTCGGGCAGATGAGGTTGAGCGATGCCGACATGGCCCGTCGGGATCGTCTGGTGCTCGGCCTTTGCCTTGATTTCGCCTCGCCGACAGTGGTGGTTTACGGGGGCGGGTACAATCGTACGCCCGGGCATACGGCGGCTCTGCACGCGCAGACGATTCGTCTTGCGGCGGCCTTTGCAGGCACGCAGCCTTGGAAAGGAACTGGCCATGCCGGATCGTAGGGCTCCGTCCGCTGCTTCCAGCGGGGAAGTTCCTCCGCCGGCCTCCCGCGGCGGTTTCCCCGAGGTTGCACAAAAGAATGTGCGGCGAAATTACGGCCTGCATCTCGCCGAGGGAGGTCTTTTTATGGGCGGGGTTTCCTTTGTCGCTGTCGACACCGTTCTTCCGAACATGGTCAATGCTTTCGGGGGCCCGGCATGGCTGATTTCCCTGACGCCCCTGTTGATGGCCGCCGGTGTCATGGGGCCGCAGCTGTTCGCTTCCCACTGGATCGAACGTCTTGATGCGGTGCACCGCTACACGGTCTGTACCGGCTTTTTCCAACGGCTTCCCTTTCTCCTTACGGCCCTCGCCCTCTTTTTGTTCGGGAGGGAGGCTCCCTTGCTCGCGGTGGGCTTTGCCGTAGCCGCTCCCCTTGTTTCCGGTCTCGCCGCCGGCCTTGGCGGTCCGGCATGGAAAGAGCTGATCTCGCGGACGGTTCCCCCGGAACGGCGGGCCTCTCTCCACGCCCTTCGCAACACTCTTGGGGCCATTATTAGCCTGCTGGCCGGCTGGGTGATTCACAAGACCTTGAAGTGGTTTCCCGGGGCTGACGGCTACGCCATCCTGCACGGGATCACCTTTTGCTTTCTCATGGTGTCGTGGCTCCTCTTCGCACGTCTGCGCGAGGTGCCGCAACCGGACCGGACCAACCGGGACGGGATCACCTTGCGCCGGAAACTGCGCCAGCTACCGGCACTCCTCCGACAGGACGCCCAGTTGCGCTTTCTTTCCCTCGCCAGTTTCAGCGGGCCGACCATCTTCATCGTTATCCCTTTCGCGGCCGTGTACGCCACCGAAGTAACCGGGAAAGGACAGAGCTTTGTCGGCATGCTCGTCATTGCCAAAACGGTCGGGCTCTTCCTCGGAAATCTCGTCGGGGGCTACTTTGGCGACCGCAGAGGTGGACGGCTGCCCCTGTTGCTTTCGCGCGTGCTGCGCTTGCTGTTCTGTCTCGGAATTCCCTTCGCCGCGACGGAGGCCTCGCTCCTCGGCCTCTTTTTCCTCTATGGGATGTCTTTTACCCTGAACATGGTCGGTAATCAGGTGCTTTCTCTGGAGGTCAGCCCGGACGGTCGCCGGCCCACTTACCTCGGCATTCTCTCAATGGCCACCTTCACGGGAATTCTCCTCGCGCCCACCTTGAGCAGCGGAATTCGTTTTCTTTCCGGAGAGATTTGGCCGCTTGCCCTCGCTTCCGCCATTGGAACGGTCGTCAGCGGGGCGGCCATCTTTCGCATGACCGAACCGCGCGTGCACTATCCTTCCGGGCCCAGCGGTTAAAATGGGGCGTAGAGCCAGGCGCCAGACCCGGCTGCATTTTCTTCCGGGAGAAAAATCCAGCGCTCCATCCTGTAGCACCAGACAAAGGGTGCCTGCCCCACGTACAGGTATCCGAGAAAGTCTCCCGTATTGACAAATCCATTTTCGATGAGGGGATAGCCCGCCCATGAATCAGCTGCGGCGGACTGGATTTCCATCCAGTTGATGTTGAGGTCCTCGTCCTCCGGAGAATCGACCGTCATGCGCAGGGTACTCGATCCTTCCGGCAAGTTCAGTTGCCCGATCTCCCTCGTCTCCCAGGCTTGCCATCCTCCGGTTGCCGGAAGCGGACCCACCACCAACGGTTCGCCGCCATCAACGGCAATTTGGAGGGAGGCAAGGCCCTCCGGGCTGGCGTAGCGCAGATCGATGGCGTAGGGACCGGCGGAAACCGTTTCCAAGGCGTAGTCCGCCCAGTCTTCATGCGTGAGCCAGCCGATGTTGCGTCCACCGCCTTCGTCCTCGGTAGCTTCTGTCCGGACACCGGACTGAGTATCAAATTCCTCCGCCTGGATGCGGCCCGGAACCGGGTGGCTGACCACCGGACTGCTCAGGTCCTCAAATTCATAGACGCGCACGTAGTCCACCTCCATGGTCTGCGGAAAAATGTCCGGGTCGACGCCTTCGACCCCTCCCCAGTTTCCGCCCACGGCAATGTTCATGAGGAGGTGGAAGCGCTCGTCAAACGGCCATGCCCCGATGCCGCCCCCGCTGTCCGTCGCCGTGAAATAGCGTTCTCCGTCAAGAAAGGCGTCGATGCGGTCCGGACGCCACTCCATCGCGTACACATGGAATTCCTCCGCCACATTACTCGCCATGATACTGCTTCCCACCTGCGTTCCTTTTATGTGGTTGAAGTCGTCCGTGTGGATGGTCGCGTGCACCCGGTTCTGGTCGTAGCCGACATGTTCCATGATGTCGATTTCCCCACTGCGTGGCCATCCGCCGTAGACCCAGTCCGTCGGCAGCATCCAGATCGCCGGCCAAGTCCCCCGGCCCTGCGGCAGTTTCGCGCGGATTTCAAAGCGTCCGTACAGCCAGTCCCCTTTGTCTTTTGTGATTAGGCGCGCCGAGGTGTAGTTGCTGCCCCGGTACGATTCCTTTCGCGCCTCGATCGTCAGCACGCCGTCCGCCACTCGGGCATTCTCTTCCCGCGCTTGCGTGTAGTACTGCAGTTCGTTGTTGCCCCAGCCATGCCCGCCGACGTCGTAGTTCCATTTCTGCGGATCCGGCAGTCCTGTGTAGTCGAATTCGTCCGACCAGACCAGCGTTGGCTCCCCTTCCTGTCCAACCGCAGTCAGACCCGGCACCATTAGGAGCGCGGCCGTTCGTAGCAGCCAAAAAATTGTCCGGCAGCTAAAGCGAAAAGAAGGGTTTTTTTGGAGAAAATGGGAGGCGAAGGGCATACAATAAACGGTAAGCTCTTCTCCTTTCCGGACAAGGAAAATGCATAATTATGCAATCTTTATGCGGAGTCCCCGAGCCGGAGAAGGGCGAGGACATCGGGAAGGAGGCGGGGATGGCAGGCGACGAGGCTGTCGCCGGCATCGGGAGGGGCGCCGTCCCATGTGGTGGCGGCGGCTCCGGCGCCGCGGAGGACGGGGAGGAGGGCGGCGATGTCCCAGAGTTGGAGGACGGGGTCGGTCATGATGGCGGGGACACCGGAAGCGACGAGAGTGTAGCCGAAGCAATCGCCCCATGTACGGCAGGGGCCGGTGGCGTCGAGGAGGGCCTGCCAACCGACGGGGTTGTGAAGTTGCGGGGGCACCTTGGGATCGGTGGTAAGGAGAGTGCAGGCGGAGAGGGCGGGGGGCGCTTCGGGGAGCCGCACAGGGTGGTTGTTACACCATGCGGCGGTATTGTTGCCGAGGAAGAGGCGATTGAGGGCGGGCAGATGGATGGCTCCCCAGAGGGGGATTTCCTGATCGCGCAGGCAGATGAGGGTCCCGAAAAGGGGACAGCCGGCGACAAAGGAACGGGTTCCGTCGATTGGGTCGAGCACCCAGGTGAAGCGGGCCGCGGGTTGGAGGTCGGGAAATTCCTCGCCGAGGATACCGTGGTCGGGAAAGCGCTTATGGATGTGCGTGCGGAGGATTTCTTCGGCTTCGCGGTCGGCGGCGGTGACGGGAGAGTCGTCGGCTTTCCATTCGACGTTGAGGGCGGGGTCCTGAAAGCGGGGCAGAATGGAACGGGCACTGGCCTCGGCGAGTTCGGCGAGGAAGCGGCGCATGGAATTCTCGGTCTCCTGCATCAGGCGGGCTCCTTGACCGGGAGGTGGGCTTCGACGAGACCGCGCAAGCGGTCGAGGGTTTGTGCGGCGAGGTCGGGCTCCTGGGCCTCGGCGAGGAGACGGATTTTCGTCTCCGTTCCGGAATAGCGCAGAAGCACGCGGCCGCGGTCGCCCAGTTCGGATTCCAGTTTCGCAAGGGATTCGGGGAGGCCGGGAACGTGGGCGAGTTCCGGCTTCTCGCGCACCGCCAGGTTGACTTTCACCTGGGGAAAAGGCTGGAAGGCGGCGGCAAGGTCGTGCAGTTCCTTCCCCGATCGCAGGCATTCTTCGAGGAGAAGGAGGGCCGCGAGGAGGCCGTCTCCCGTGGGGAGGTGGTGGAGGGAAATGAAGTGTCCGCTCGACTCGCCGCCGAGGACGGCGGCGTTTTCCCGCATGGCGTAGTAGACATTGCGGTCGCCGACCCCGGTGCGAACAAGGTCGACTCCTTTTTCCCGCAGGGAGTGATCAAGGCCGAGATTGCTCATGACGGTTGCCACCACCACCCGGTTGGCGAGGCGATCCTCGTCCGCCCATCCGCGGCCGAGGACAGCCAGAACCGCATCGCCGTCGACAATGCGGCCATGGCGGTCGCAGAGAATAAGGCGGTCGCCGTCGCCATCGTGCGCGAGCCCGAGGTCGGCCCGATGCTCGAGGACTTCGCGGCAGATCAAATCGGGATATTCGCTCCCCACGCCGGCGTTGATGTTTTCCCCGTTCGGTTGATCGCCGTAGCTGAGGACCTGGGCGCCGAGGCGTTCGAGTATTTCCCCGGAGGTGCGGTAGGTGGCCCCGTTGGCGCAGTCGAGGACGATGCGTAAGCCAAGGAGCGCCTTCTCGGGTAGGATTTTCCGGCAGGCTTCCCGGTAGTGGCGGCGGGCATCGTACTGCATTACAGGCGCGGAACCGCCGGGCGGGCCTGTTTCTTCAAGGGCCGCCAGTTCCGCTTCGATTTCACGTTCCTGGGCTTCGCGCAACTTGCATCCACCCGGGCCGAAAAGTTTGATGCCGTTGTCGGTGGCGGGATTATGGGAAGCGGTTAGGACGATGCCGAGATCAAGGTCGAGCTCAAGGACGGCCCTCGCGACCGCCGGGGTCGGGCAGATCCCGCCATCAAAAATGCGCAGGCCCTCCTCATGAAGGCCGTTGCTGAGGGGAAGAAAGATCCCCGCCGCCGAGGTACGCGTGTCGCGACCGATCACGACATGCCGGGAACTCCCGGTCGGGGTCCGTCCCAACCAGCGGCCCACCGCTCTTCCCAGCCGGTAGACCCGCTCGGGTTGTAATGCCGGACCGTCGATGCGGTCCCGGATTCCATCCGTACCAAACACGCTCATGAAGCCGGTTACCCTTGGGAACGCTCGTCGGTTTCGCGATAAAATTCCTCCGCGCGCCGGAGCCAACTCTGCAAGGTGCCCCCGAGCAGAATCCCGCGGGCGAGGTCGGCTCCCTCCCGAATGGAGGCGGCCTTGCCGGCGATGTAAAACCCGGTCCCGGCGTTGAGGAGAAGCGTGTCGGTAAGGCCGTCCCGTCCTTTGCCTTCCATGGTTGCGCGCAGAAGAGCGACGTTTTCGTCCGGATTTCCTCCGGCCAGCTCGGCGGGAGTCGATCTTGCAAATCCCTCCTCGGCGCTGTCCCAAAGCGAATCGTAGTCGCGGAAGTTGCCAAAGCCGGCCATGCGGTTGGGGCCAACCGTGGTGAGCTCATCCATATGGCCACCATGGGGCAGTTGTGAGCAGACTGCAAAGCCCCCGGTAAGGCCGAGGCGGTCAAGGGCCTCCGCGAGCGGCTTGACCCATCCCGGTTGAAAGACCCCGAGCAGCTGGCGGGCGGGTCGAGCCGGATTGATGAGAGGACCGAGGATATTGAAAATGCTACGCTTCCCCTCTGCCGCCATTTCTTTGCGCACGGGAATGATCTCCTTGAAGGCGGGGTGGAAAGCGGGCGCAAAGAAGAAGCAGAAATTCAGCTCTTCGCAGGCGGCGCGGAGGAGGGCCGGTTCCGTGTCCATGCGGATCCCGATCGTGCCCAAGAAATCGGCCGAACCGCTGCGCGAGGTCACGGCGCGGTTGCCGTGCTTGAGGACTCGCACGCCTCCGGCGGCAAGGAGGAAAGCGGCCGTGGAGGAAATGTTGAATCCCTGCGAACCGGTGCCGCCGGTGCCGACCACGTCAATGGCCTCGCTGGCAAGATCGTCCAGCTGGGGATTACTGGCGAGGCTGCGGAAGACTTTCGCAAAAGCGGTCACTTCCTCGACGGTTTCCCCCTTTTCGTGAAGGGCGATAAGGAAGGCCTTTTTTCCGGCGGGATCATGGCCGGGGACTGTCAACTCGGTGGCCGCCGTCATACAGGCTTCTTCGGAAAGATGGATTCCCTTCTGCAATTCGCGGGTCAATTCCGTAAGCGCAACCATGGCGCCGGAGATTGCCGCTTGGCCGCCCGCAGGCAAGGCTTTTCCCCCACTCGCCGACGGCCGCCAAGAGGAGATTTTGGGCTTTACCGGCGTATGGCTCCCCCTTCTTACTCGCGCTCTATGAGTGAGAGTCGTACCACGATCACGTTTGCGCGGGGAGATGGCATCGGGCCGGAAATTATGGAGGCCACCCTGGATATTCTGCGCGCCGCCGGAGCTCGCCTCGAGTACGAGGAGATTGTAATCGGAGAAAAACAATACCTCGCCGGCCAGACCTCCGGCATCAGTCCCGAGGACTGGAAAATCCTGCAGAAAAACCGCATCTTCCTCAAGTCGCCCATTACGACGCCTCTCGGGAGCGGCTACAAAAGCTTGAACGTGACCGTACGCAAGTCCCTGCGGCTCTTCTCCAACGTCCGTCCCTGTCGCGCCTACGCACCGTATGTAAGCACCAATTTCCCAAATATCGACATGGTCATCATCCGGGAAAATGAGGAGGATTTGTACGCGGGCATTGAACATCAGCAAACCGACGAGGTGGTGCAGACGCTGAAACTGGTCAGCCGTCCCGGCTGCGAGGCCATCTGCCGCTATGCCATGGAATATGCCCGGGCCTACGGACGGAAAAAGGTGACCTGCCTGACAAAATCGAATATCATGAAGCACACCGACGGGCTTTTCCAGAGGGTGTTTGAGGAAATCGCGAAAGAACCGCAGTACGGCGATATCGAGACGGAGCACCGGATCATTGATATTGGTGCCGCCCTTGTCGCGGCCCATCCGGAAGAGCTCGACGTGATCGTCACGCTGAACCTTTACGGTGACATCGTCAGCGATATCGCCGCCCTGGTCGCCGGTTCGGTCGGGCTCGCCGGCTCCGCCAACATCGGCTTTGACGCCGCCATGTTCGAGGCCGTGCATGGTTCCGCACCCGACATCGCCGGCAAGGACATCGCCAATCCATCCGGCCTGATTCACGCAGCGACAAAAATGCTCGTTCATCTCGACCAGGGGGACGTTGCCGAGAAAATCCGCAACGCCTGGTTAAAGACGCTTGAAGACGGATTTCACACCGCCGACATCTACAAGGAATCCCTTTCCCGCGAAAAGGTGGGCACGAAGGCTTTCACGAAGGCGGTCATTGAACGCCTCGGGCAACAGCCGACCGTTTTTGAGCCGGTGACCTTTGCCAACAAGGGCATCCGCATCGAGTTGCCGCAGTATCCACCCAGGGAAAAGAAACTCGTCGGCATCGATGTCTTTATGGACTGGACGGAATCCCACCGCGATCCGGAAATCATCGGCCGGCGGCTTCAGGCCTGTAACGGGGACGGCCTGCGTCTGAAGCTGATCACCAACCGCGGGGTAAAGGTTTTTCCCGGCGGGCTGAAAGAAACATTCTGTACCGACCACTGGCGTTGCCGCTTTGTCCTCGAGGAGGGCATGGAGCAATGCACGCACAGCCAGATCTCCAGTCTTATGCTTCGCGTCGCCAATGCCGGATTCGACTTTATCAAGACGGAACATCTCTACACGTTTGACGGCGAGCGGGGTTACTCTCTTGCCCAGGGGGAATAATGGCCCAGACACCCGATGAATGGAAGGTGATTGTCCGGCGGCTCGAGCTGCAGGACTACGAGGATCTGCACCGCGCCATGCTGGTCGTCTATAAGGATATTCAGGACGACCCGTGGAAACGGCGCGATGTCGCGCGCCTGCTGAAAATTTTCCCGGAAGGACAGATTGCCGTCGAGGTGAACGGCCGCGTGGTCGGATGCGCTTTGTCGTTGATGGTCGACTACAGCAAGTTCGGAGACCAGCATACGTATGAGGAAATCACCGCCAAGGAGACCTTCAAAACTCATGACCCGGAGGGCGATGTCCTGTACGGCATCGAGGTCTTTGTGCATCCGGATTTCCGAGGAATGCGGCTCGCCCGGCGCCTCTACGATGTGCGCAAGGAACTGGTGGAACGATTCAATCTGCGCGCGATTATCGCCGGCGGACGCATTCCCGGCTATCGCCAGCAGGCGGATGAGCTCACCCCGCGCCAATACATCCAGAAGGTCCGGCAGAAGGAGCTGTACGATCCCATTCTTTCCTTTCAGTTCTCCAATGGGTTCCATGTTAAAAAGATCCTGCGCTCCTACCTTTCCGGGGATACTGAATCGCTGGAGTACGCCACTCTCCTCGAATGGAACAATATCTATTACGAGGAAAAGCCAAGGGCCCTTTACCGCAAAAAGCGCGAGGTGCGCATTGGTGTCGTGCAGTGGCAGATGCGGCCCGCTTACCAGCTGGACACCATCCTCGACCAGGCGGAGTATTTTATCGATACGGTCAGTGACTACCAGTCGGATTTCATTCTCTTTCCGGAGTTGTTCAACGCCCCTCTGCTTGTCCAGTATAACGAGGAAACGCAGGCCAAGGCGATGCGGCAGCTGGCCAAGATGACTGATCCGATCCTCGCCAAGTTGCGCGAATTCGCCGTGACCTACAACGTGAACATCATCGCCGGGAGCATGCCGGTGGTCGATCGCCGCCGGCTCTACAACTCCGCCTATTTGTGTCGTCGCGACGGAACTTACGAGGCCGTCCGAAAAATCCACATTACCCCGAGCGAGCGGGATTCCTTCGCCATGTCCGGAGGAAGCGACCTGCGGGCTCTTGATTCCGATTGCGGCAAGATCGGCATTCTTATCTGTTACGATGTCGAGTTCCCGGAGTTGCCGCGGCTCCTCCGCGAACAGGGTGCGGAAATCCTCTTTGTTCCCTACATGACCGATATGCAGACTGGCTATCAGCGGGTGCGCTTTTGCTCACACGCGCGCGCGATCGAGAACGAGTGCTATGTCGCCATTACCGGTTGCGTGGGTAATCTTCCCCGTGTGGATAATCTCGACATCCAGTATTCCCAATCCGCCATCTTTTCTCCCAGCGATTTTTCCTTTCCCGGCACCGGCATTATCGCCGAGTCCACGCCCAATACGGAAATGGTCCTTATGGCCGATGTCGATATGGACCTCATTAAACAGTTGAGCGAGGAGGGCAGTGTCCGCAACTGGAAGGATCGCCGCAATGACGTCTATTCCCTCCGCCTGAAAAAGCGGAGGCGCAAGTGAGGTGGGTCGGACTCGTCGGACTCGTCGGACTGGTCGGACTCGTTGGACTCGTCGGTCTGGTCGGACTGTTCCGACCAGCCCAACCGTCCGACCTGCTGCGCGTCGGAAACGGACCGGAGCCACAGGCGCTGGATCCGCACCTGACCACGGGCACGGCCGCCCTCAACATCCAGCGGGCACTTTTCGAGGGTCTTGTCGCCCCGCATCCGGAAACACTCCAACCGCAGCCGGCCGTCGCGGAGCATTGGGAACGTCGTGATGGGGGCCGTCACTACACTTTTTATCTACGCGAAAACGCGCGTTGGTCCGACGGCGAACCGGTGACTGCCGGGGACTTCGTCGCGTCATGGCAACGGGCGCTGCTGCCCGGGCAGGCGGCGCCCTACGCGGAAATGCTCTACGGTCTCAAAGGAGCTCGTGCTTTCAACGAGGAAGAGGGCCTTCCCGGTGAACTGGGGGTGCGTGCGGCTGGTCCGCATCAGCTCGAGGTCGAGTTGGAAGAACCAATACCGTATTTTTTATCCCTTCTCATGCATCCTGTATGGTTTCCGGTCCCTGCGCATTACCTCCCCCACGAGAACAGGCGGGAAGGCAACTGGACGCGGCCCGCCACCTTCTGTGGAAACGGGCCCTTTGTCCTGAAGGAATGGCGACCCAATGAGTTTGTCGAAGTCGCCGCCAATCCTTTGTACTGGGATTCCGCTACCGTATCACTTCCCGGCATCCGCTTTTTCGCGATCGACGAGCCGGCGGCGGAAGAGCGTGCCTTTCTCGCCGGACAACTCGACGTTACGGATGCCCTCCCGCCTTCACGTGTGCCCGCCTATCGCGAGCGGCGTCCGGAGATCCTCCGCGTCGAACCGTATTTGGGCACTTACTACTTGTTGCCAAACGTCCGCGAAGGCGTGCTCGCCGATCCGCGCGTGCGCCGGGCCCTCTCCCTCGCGATTAATCGCGAGGCGATCGCGAAACACCTCCTCGGGGCCGGGCAGGTGCCCGCTGGCGGATTTGTCCCACCCTCCATGCCCGGCTATGAGGCCAACATTCCCGTCCGCCACGATCCCGCCGCCGCGCGTGCGCTTCTCGCCGAGGCCGGGTATCCGGAAGGGGAGGGCTTTCCCGAAATTGAATACCTTTTCAATACCTCCGAGAACCACAAGCGCATTGCCGAGGCTCTGCAGGAAATGTGGCGACGCGAACTCGGGATCGAGGTCCGGCTGGTTAATCTGGAATGGCGGACTTACCTGCAGCGCCGCTCCGAGGGCGATTTCCAGCTCGCCCGCGCCGTTTGGATCGGCGATTATCCGGAACCTTCAACTTTCCTCGATCTCTGGCGCAGCGGGGCCACGAATAACTGGGCCGGATGGAGCGATCCCGCCTACGACCAGCTCCTCGCCAGGGCCCGGTCCGAAAGCGATCCTGCACGACGGATGGACCTCTACGCCAAAGCCGAGGCCCTCCTCCTGCAGGAGCAGGCCATCCTGCCCCTCTACCATTACGTGACCGTCTTTCTCCAGAGCCCTGCCGTCGGGAACTGGGCCGGTAACCTCCTCGACTGGCCCGTCTACAAGCAGGTTCGCCTGAACCGGGAAGCGTCCAATGAGGACTGAGAGAATTTTCGCTTGTCTCCCTAACTGCGCCCGCTTTGCTTTTCTTTCCTCTCACGCGGGCGCCTAGCTCAGTTGGTTAGAGCAACTGGTTTACACCCAGTAGGTCGGCGGTTCGAGTCCGTCGGCGCCCACCATCCTTCGCTCTTCGAGCTTCGGATGGCACGCCGAGGAGCATCGACCGGTTAGGTCGATGACGGCAGCACCAAATTCTGGGGGATGAGATATTTTTTATGGGTTATCCGCATTGAGCGATAATCCCGCATGTGCGGAAACAGTTGTTAAGGTTAGGGGATCCGTAGGCTCTTCGTTGTTTGAGTTTCATCTTCCTGTGGAGGCCTTCTGTGGTGGAACGGAAAAATAGCCGGATCCGGCGAGGGAATACACCGTAGCTCCGCAAGCCCTTTCGCAATCCCGGCATCTCGGTCCCGTACCGGGTACAGCCGATTTCCCTCA
>CAYFRH010000027.1:0-24410 GCA_964345345.1 uncultured Puniceicoccaceae bacterium
AGGAATCCCAGCAATTTGCATTTGGGGAGGCGCAGACGCAGTTCCGGTTCAATTCGTCGATCGGGGGCGACTACTATCCACTGCGTTACCAGACGCGGTTGAAGGGCTTGCGGGACGAATGGAGCCGGCCCTCGGAGCTGACGGTACGGGAATTTGGCCAGGTCATGGAGGGCAAGTATCGTTTTGAAGTCCGCGCACTGGATCCGTTCGGGCGGGCGAGTGAGGCCTCGTCAGTACGACTCGTGGTCACGCCCCCATGGTTCCGGACGATGTATGCGTACGGAGCCTACGTAATTCTCGCGGGGACCTTGCTTTTCGGGGTGGTAAGGTTACGGGAACGCCGTCTCCGGGCACGGCAGGCGGAACTGGAAACGATTGTTGAAGAACGGACTGTTGAGTTAAAACGGGCGAATGAATTCAAGGACGAATTCATCGCGAACCTCAGTCATGAGATCCGAAATCCCTTGAACGGGGTGATCGGGTTGATCCGGCAGATGCGGGAGGGCAGTCCTCCGCCGAGTCGCTACCTGAAGTCCCTGAAGCAGGCGGCTCATTACCTGCAGGCGACGGTCGAAGAAGTGCTTGATTTTTCGAAGTTGCAGACCGGGGAGATCCCGATGGAGCGCAACCTGACCAACCTTGACGAGTTGGTGAACGGAGTTTTGGGAATTTATCGGGAACGGGCGACGGAAAAGGGGATCGGACTAACCTCGCATGTGCGTATTCCCGAAAAATTGGGCGTGATCACCGACGAGCGGAAGGTGCAGCAGGTTCTGGGCAACCTTACCAGCAACGCGGTGAAATTCACGGATCGGGGAAGCGTGCATGTCGGTGTTTTGCTCGAGCAGTTGGGGGAAAATAAGGCTTCCCTGAAAATGTGGGTACAGGACACGGGCTCGGGCATTTCGGAGGCGGACAAAGAGCGCATTTTTGAAAAGTTCTACCAGACCAAAAGCGGAGCGAAGCAGACGGTTGGGACGGGGCTGGGTCTTGCCCTAGTGAAAGGCTTTGTGGATCGTTTGGGCGGGGAATTGCAGTTGCATTCGGTTCTGAATGGCGGTTCGACCTTTTCGGCAACCCTTCCAGTGGAAGTGCAACCCTTTGCGGAGGAAGCGGTTGAGGGACAAGGAGAAGGACGCGAGACTTTCGAGGCGCGCGCCCTTGTCGTCGAGGACATCGAATACAACCGCATCTTTATCGAGAGCCTTCTCGCTGAATTCGGGGTGAAGGTGGAGACTGCGGACGACGGGGAAGCGGGGTATGCGAAGGCTTCCACGGAAACGTATGAGGTTCTTTTCCTCGACTGGGACCTGCCGGGTAAAAGTGGTCTGGAAATTGCGCGCCAGCTGCGCGGGTCGGGAAGGATTCCGGAGAGTACGGTCATCATTGGAATGACGGCCTTTGCCACGCAGGAAGTACGGGACGAATGCCTTGGAGCGGGAATGAACGCCTTTCTGACGAAACCGATCCGGGCCGAACAAGTGGCCAAAGTACTGCGGCAGAACCTTCCCGAAAATCTGCGCCGGAGCGCTCGGGACCGAACGATCGAGGAGGGAAGTTTTACGATCGACGTCCCTGCTGCGGAAACGGAAGTGGAGAATAACATGCTGCATGGCCGGGGTCTTCTTGGGGAAATGGCCCTCAACAGCAGCTGGGAAAGGGAGAAGCACCGCTGGGAGGAATTTCTGGAAAGCTACCTCGGAGAACTGCGGGGAGCTGTGGAGCAGCGGGACCCGGTACTTGTGCGCAAAGCGGCTCACCGCCTGCTCGGGCACCTGCGCATGCTTGATGCGGCGATCCTGCCCGGAATTCTGCAGGATATGCTGACGGCGGCCCACGCCGCCGATATGGAAGGCATCCTGATGGAGTGGAAGGATTTTCAGGACAAGCTGGAAACCTTCCGTCGCGAACTTGCGCAGGCGTGAATGCTGAAGGGCTCCCTCTCCTCAATCGTGCAGGTGGTAGGTTTTGGAAAGCTTCATTTTGTTGAAGGCGGCTTTCCAGAAACCGGATTCCTGGGCAAACTGGATTAACTCCGGGGTACTGTGAACGTTGAGTTTCTGAAAGAGATTGCGCCGGTGGGACTGGATTGAGGACGGACTCAAGCCCATCAACTGGCCGATTTCCGCATCGGAATGTCCTCCCCCGATGTAGGTCAGAACCTCTTGCTCCCGCCTCGTGAGAATTTTCTGGAAGGACTGCGGATCGGATTGAAGATTGCGTACTGTCAGTTTCAAACTGTCGGAGAAGAAGCGGCGACCGGCACAAACGGCTTGGACCGCTTCCGTCAGGAATTCGACAGTGGCCTCATTTTTGTCGACGAAGCCGGCGAGGTGAAGCTGGTGGACCTGATGAATCGTCTTAGCATCGCTTTCGGAAGACAGGGCGAGAATCTTTGTTGAGGGTAATTCCTCAAGAATGGTTTTCGCGACGAAGATGCCGGAAAGCTTAGGGATGAGAATGTCGAGAATGACCAATTGCGGCTGGGTTTCCCGGATGACGCGGAGTGCTTCGGGGCCCTCTTCGGCTTTGCCGAGAACTTCAAATCCAAGCCGGTTTTGCAGCAGGGTGATGAGGAACTCCTGGAAAAGCTTCTGGTCTTCAACGACGACAACGCGCATGCCTCGGAAACCGTAGCGGTTGCCAATCCAAAGTAAAGGGTGGAAAAGGGATCAATGATCCCACGGCATGTGGACGTTCTCCCGGGGAAGGCGATGGACCTCGGTCGGCAGCCATATTTTTCCGGGGTTGAGGATGCCGGCGGGATCGAGTGCGGCTTTGACGGCCCTCATGGCTTTGATTTCCCCTTCTCCATACTGAAGATCCAAGTAAGAGGACTTCGCCAGTCCGATCCCGTGCTCTCCGGAAATGGCTCCGCCGAGGGCGATGACCTTGTGCATTAACGCGTCAACGCCTTCGGCGGCCCGACGGGACTCGTCGGGATCGGCATCATGGAACATGAGATGGGCGTGAAAATTGCCATCGGCGGCATGGCCGAAGGTTGGGGTGGGGAGCCCGGTTTCCCGGCGGAGCTCGGCGAGGAAATCAAGCAGAGCGATTTCCTGGTCGAAGGGGACGACAACATCCTCGTTGAGCTTGCGCGGGGCGAGGGAAAACATGGCCTGCGAGCAGGAACGGCGGATTTTCCAGAGGGTGGCGCGCTCCTCCCCGGAAGTGGCCGTGGCGAGACCGGAACAGCTGCCGTGCAGCAGCTCGGTGAGCCGGGACAAATCCTCGCCGGTCCGCGCTTCGGGGCCGTCGAATTCAATCAGGAGCACTGCGGCCTCGGCTGGGGCGTTAAGGAGGCAAGCGGGTAGGGTACGGAGAAGGCCGGGATCCTTGTCCTTCCAGAAGGCGAAGGTACAGCCGATCGTCTGGGCGTCGAGAAACTCCACCGCGGCCGGCTCCAGCTCCGAGCGGAGCAAATCGGCCACCGAGGCGAGGGCTTCGTGGTGCCCGGGAAAGGTGGCAAGGCAGGTCGTGCGGGTGGCCGGTCGGGGAAGCAGCCGTAGAACCGCTCCGGTGACCACTCCGAGGGAGCCCTCGGAACCGATCCACAAGTCGCGCAGATTAAATCCGGCGGCAAACTTACGCAGGTTGGCGCCCCAGCGAACAAACTCTCCTGTCGGCAAAAAACCTTCGAGCGCCTGTACATAATCCCGGGTAACCCCGTACTTAGCGCCGCGGAGGCCGCCGGCGTTGGTCGCGATGCTTCCGCCCACCGTGGCGAACTTCCCCGACCCCGGATCAGGGGCATACATCAGGCCGTGTTCGGCGGCGGCGCGGTCAAGGTCGGCAAGAATGACCCCCGGCTGACAATAGGCCATGCGGGCCAGCGGATCGATATGCACCTGCTGCCAGCGGGACAGGTCAAGGACCCAGCCTCCATGCGCAGGAGTAGTCGCTCCGGTAGTCGCGGAGCCCGCTCCGCGGGGCGTTACGGGCATTCCGGATTCATTGGCCCTGCGGAGAATGTCGGCGACCGCTTCTTCGTCTTCGGGAAACAGAACCGCTTCGGGAAGAACACTGTAGCGAAGGTTGTCCATGGAGGCCGTGTAGCGGTTTTCCCGGTCGGTCCGAACCTGCTGCGGGCCAAGGTCTTTCTGCAATTGGCGAGTGATGGGAGAGCAGTCTCTCATAAGGGTACCATACGACAGGGATTTATTCTTGCCAGTCTTCCGAACGCTTCCGTTACTCCACGTCGGAACTTCGGATCTGCAATGGAAAAGACCCTTTTGATTTTGAAACCGGACGCGCTCGCTAAGGGCAAAGCCGGAGCAACCCTCACGCGCTTCGAAGAAGCGGGCTTCACGATCGTCGCGGCAAGGATGCTCCAGCTCGATCAAGCATTGCTTCGTGAGCATTACGCGCACATCGCGGATAAGCCTTTTTTCCCCGAGGTGGAAAAATTCATGGGTTCCCGCCCGGTGATCGTGGTGGTTCTGCAGGCGCCCGGAATTATTGAGCGCGTCCGCCGTCTCGTCGGTCCGACGAACTCACACGAGGCGGCCGCTGGCACGATTCGCGGGGATTGGGGCACCGATATGATGGCCAACATCGTGCATGCCTCGGACGGTCCGGAAACGGCGGCCGCGGAAATTCGCCGCTTCTTCTCCGAGGACGAAGTTTACGGCTAATCCTTCACCGCGGAAGTAAGGCTGGCAACGGCCTGGGCGGCCATGCCCTCTCCGCGACCGATCCAGCCGAGTCCCTCGTTGGTGGTGGCCTTGATTCCCACCGCTTCCGGCTCGATTTCCAAGGTTTCGGCGAGGCTCTCCCGTATCGATGCAAGCCAAGGCGCGATGCGGGGTCGTTCCGCGATTAGGGTGGCATCAATATTGACCACTGCCCAACCGATCGCCTGCACTTCCGCTAATGCTTTGGCAAGGATCCGCAGGGAGGAGATTCCCTCGATGGCGGGATCGGTGTCGGGGAAATAATGGCCGATATCCGCGAGGCCTGCCGCTCCGAGAATCGCGTCGGCGATCGCATGACTGAGAATATCGGCATCGGAATGCCCGACCAGACCGTATTCGGAAGGAATCTCCACGCCACCGAGGACAAGGCGCCGCCCTGCTTCAAGGCGATGGACGTCGTATCCGATACCGGTGCGGAAGGCGGGAAATGAAATGAAATCGTTCATGGTTTCCGTTTGCAGGAGAGAGGAGAGTAAAGGCAAATCGGCGGGGGAGGTCAGTTTTGGATTGGGGAACGGATTTTCCATCAGGAGAACCGGTTCGCCGAGCATTTCCGCGGCCGCGAGGTCGTCGGTGACCGCTTCCCCGAGCGCTTTGTGGGCGCGCTGGAGAAGTTCGCGCGGAAAGACCTGCGGGGTTTCCATGGCCCAGAGCCGTTCCCGGTCAAGGAGGTTTCCCCGGGCCGGTTGCGTCACAGGAGCGGAAGGGAAGCTGCGGATGGTATCGGTCACGCGGTGGGCGAGCCCAAAGGCTCCGTCATGCTGGCTCGTAGTCCGGGCTATTGCCTGCAACGTCTCGATGCGCAAGGCCGGACGAGCACAATCGTGGATCCAGATTCTTTCGCAGCTCGGCGGGACCGCGGCAAGGCCGGCGCGAACGGAATCCTGGCGGCGTTCGCCACCGACAACAAAGGAAACCGGCACGGTGTCCGGAACCTTCGCAAGTTCCGCTTGAAGAAGCGCCTTTTGTCGATGATCCCGGTAGACGATGACAAGGAGGCGGAAGATCCCGCTTTCGACAAAAGCGCGGAGCGAGTGCGCGAAAACACTCCGTCCGCCCACCTCGTAAAGGAGCTTGTCGCCGGTGAGCCCACCCATGCGTGTGCCGGAGCCCCCGGCAAGGAGAAGAGCCGCATGTTGCATGCCATTACCTTTGACGGGGGCCAACGGGAAAGCAAATCTTCGCTGCCATGAGCAAGAGCGCGCGGTCGGTCCGCGTTTCCTGTCCTGCCAAGGTCAATCTTAACCTGTCCATCTTCGGGCGTCGCGGGGACGGCTTCCACGACCTGCGCTCCATCGTGGTCCCGATTACATTGGAAGATCAACTGCGACTGGACATGGACCCCTCGGACGAGCGATCCGATGAGCTGATTGTCGAGGGAGCGGACTGCGGCGATTCCGACCGGAACGTCGTCATGCAGGCCCTCGCTCGCTACCGGGAAGCGACTGGTCGCTTCGGCGGACGCTTCACCGTGCATCTGCGCAAGCGCATCCCGGTCGGAGCCGGACTGGGCGGGGGCAGCAGTGACGCCGCCGGCACCCTGCGCGCCCTTGCCACGCTTTTTCCAGGTGAGCTTTCCGATAAAGCGCTGCTTGAAATCGGCCTTTCCCTCGGGAGCGATGTCCCCCTCTTCTTCGCCGGCAGTCCCGTCCTTATGGAAGGCCGGGGCGAGCGGCTTACGCCTGTGCCTCCGGATCTTCTGAAGCGCCTCCGCCAGCAACCGGTCCTTCTTTTCAAGCCCCCGTTTTCCATTGATACCGGGGAAGCCTATGCGCGCCTTGCCCGTGCCGCCCCCTACGATCGCGCCGCTCCCTCGTCGCAGCCTTTCTGGAGCCAATGGCGCGACAGTGGAGCTTTGTTGCCGCCGGGCGGGAACCGCTTCGAGGATCTCCTCGCAAAGTGGAAGCCCGCTGTGCCTCTTCTCCTGCAGCGCTTGCGAACGCAATACGGGGCCCTCTGCGGCCTTAGCGGGAGCGGAAGCGCTTGTTTTCTTATTGCCGAAGAAGGGGGATTTTCCGACGATGAGCTAAGCGAACAAATCCGGTACGCTTGGGGGCAGGCCGCTTGGGTCGCCCACGGTTACATGAACTTCTAACTTGCCAACGCGACTCCCTCATTTCCCAATAAAATTTCACAAATTCGTTCCGCCCATTCTGTTTCATGTCTGAACAACCACGAGAGGAAAAACGTTTCCATGGTATCGCCGCCTCCCCCGGCGTGGCAAGCGGACCGCTGTTCAGCCTGTCTCAGGGAGACGTTGAGGTTCCCCGCTACACCATTCCGGCCAACAAACGGGAAGAGGAAATTTCCCGCTTTGAGCAGGGCCTGATGGAGACGCGCAAGCAGATTTCCTCCATTCGGGCCGAGGTCGAGGAAAAGGTTGGGGAGGAAGAGGCTTCTATTTTCGATGCGCACCAGCTCGTTCTGGAAGACCGGGCCCTGATCGAGGACACCATTCAGGAGGTCATCGAAACCGGATTTAACGTGGAATACTGTTTCCATGAGGTGGCCAATCGTTACATGGAGGCCTTTGCGCAGATTGATGATGAATATATCAAGGAACGGGTGAGCGATATCCGGGATGTCAGCAAACGCCTGATCTGCAATCTTCTTGGACGCGACCATCATGGCTCCCGCCGCGAGGGACTGGGCAAGCATATCCTGATCTGCCGCGATCTGAGTCCGTCCGAAACCGCCCTTCTCGAAGTACAGGATGTCCTCGGGATCGTGACCCAAGAGGGAAGTCGGACCAGTCACAGTGTCATCATGGCCCGATCCCTGAATATCCCCTGTGTTGTCGGCCTGCACGGCCTCCTTGATGAAGCGGATTTCGGGGATCAGCTGCTGGTGGACGGTTTCAAGGGAGACGTCATCCTGAATCCAGGCGAAGAGACCCTACAGCGCTACGGACACCTGAAAAGCCAGCACGAGCGCTTCCTCGAAATCTTCAATTCGGAGCGGAACCTGCCCGGCCTCACGGCGGATGAACACCCCTTCCGCCTACTTCTCAACATTGAGGGGGTGGAGGAAAAAGGTCTTCTTAAGAGTTCTGGATCTGCGGGGATCGGCTTGTTCCGGACCGAGAACCTTTTTCTGTCGGCCAGTGGATTTCCGGACGAGGATACGCAGACGGAAACCTACCGGGGATTTGTCGATGCGGTCTCTCCGCACCCTGTCACGATCCGCACGCTTGATCTAGGGGGCGACAAGAACCCCCACCAAAGCCTGACCGGCTACCGTGAGGCGAATCCGTTCATGGGGTTCCGGGGCATTCGCTTCTGCCTTGAAAACACGGACGTCTTCAAGGAGCAGCTCCGGGCGATCCTGCGTGCCAGTGCCCACGGGAAAGTCCGCGTGCTCTACCCGATGATATCCAGTCTCGAAGAGTTGCGCCGGGCAAATGAAATTCTTGTGGAATCGATGGATGAGCTTCGCGAGGCCGGACAGCCTTTTGATGAGAACATCGAGCGCGGCGCCATGATCGAAGTGCCGAGTGCGGCCGTGATTGTAGACCTGCTGGCGGAGCATTGTGATTTCTTCAGCATTGGTACCAACGACCTCATGCAGTATCTTCTTGCGGTCGATCGTATCAATGACCGCATTTCGTATCTCTACGATCCGAACCAGCCGTCGTTCCTGCGCACCCTGCACTACATTTTCGAGCAGGGAAAAACGCATGGAAAACCGGTCAGCGTTTGTGGTGAGTTGGCCGCTGACCCCTTGTATACGCCGTTTCTTGTCGGTCTGGGGGCCGAGGAACTCTCGGTTTCGCTGGGATCACTCGCGCGCGTGAAGTACCTGCTTCGGCGCATTCGTCTGCATGATGCCCGCCAACTGGCAGTGCGTCTTCTGCGATTCCGTACCACCGGGGAAATCCGGCGCGCTGTCGAAGACTACTACTGCGAGCTCGTTCCCGAGGAACTCCGCTCCTTCGATTTGCTTTAGCCCGCAGGCGGCTTCAGGCCGGTCGCGAGAAGAGTTTCGAAGTACGGTTCCTGTTTTTCCCGGGCAACCGAGTCCACCCGGACTCCTTCCAGGCCGAAGGAGCGTAGCCACTGGTAGAGGTCGTTCGGCGAAAAACCCAACCATCGGTCGGCATAGAGCTCGCGGGCTTTTTCGAACTGGTGCTTTTTTAGGTCAAGGACGACGAGGCGCCCACCGGGACGGAGGAGCCGGCAGGCTTCAGCCAGGGCGACTTGTGGATGGTTGGCGTGGTGCAGGGCCTGGCTGAGAACGGCCAGATCCTGAGAGGCATCCGGAAGGGGGACCTGCTCGATGTCTCCCAGTTTGTAGAAAAGATTGTCGAATCCGTGTTCGCGGGCGAGTTCCGAACCAACCCGCACCATGGAAGGAGCGTTATCAATACAGGTTACGCTGCGTGCCTGCCGGGCCAGTAGCTGCGAAATTATGCCCTCGCCGGCGCCCAGGTCGACAATATCGATCACGGGGGTCAGGTAGAGAAGAAAATGCCCGATCGATTCCCATGAACGGCCAGGACAGTAGTGCTTGCCGAGCCGCTCCGCGACCATGTTGAAATAGGCCTCCGATTCGGCGCGTCGACGGGCAAGGATCCGTTCGAGGTTGCGCTGGTCTTCGCGGTAGACCGCTTGCGAGGCCACCGATTCGAGAACCGTCTCGAAGATTTCTCTCGCGGGAGAATCGGCGGGTGGTTGGGCGGAATAGAAACTCCGCTTACCCTCCCGCCGGTCGAGAACAAGCCCGGCCTGTTTCAATAATCCAAGGTGGGAGGAAATCCGCGACTGTCCCATGTCCATGACCTCCTGCAATTCCACAACCGAAAGGGGCTCCAGCTGAAGAAGGCGAAGCAGGCGCAGACGGGTGCCGTCCCCGAGGAGCTTGAGCAATTCGACCGCCTCGGCCATTTTCCCCGCTCAGGACGCGAGGTCCACGTACCGTTCGATCTTTTCCACCTTCCAGGTGGCTTCATTGCCCTCGATCTCAATCGTCACCTCGTCCCCGACTTTTCCGCCGAGAAGAGCTTTGGCGAGCGGGGTCTGATACGAGAGGATCTGGTTTTCCGGGTCTCCGTCCCACGCTCCGAGGATGCTGTAACGGACAGGTTCCCCGCCTTCGGCGGGTCGGAGGGTGACCACGCTGCCGACGCTGACGGAGTCCTTGGTTGCATCGGAGAAGTCGGTGACCCGTGCCTTGTTGATGGCGAGTTCGAGTTCATTCTTCCGGGCAAGGAGCAGGTCCTGCTGTTGTCGGGCCATCTTATATTCGGCGTTTTCGCGAAGGTCCCCATGTGAGCGTGCTTCCGCGATTTCCTCTTTGTTCCGCGGAATATCCTCCGTGACGAGCTTTTCGTATTCGGCCTTTTGTTTGTTGAAGCTTTCCTGCGAGACGATGAGGTCTTCGGTATCCTCGTCCTTGCGGCTGGCCGCTTCTCCGCCGACAATCGATTGCACGCTGGGAAAGAGGCGGATGAAACGGGCAAGAAGGGACTTCTTCGACAGATCCTCGAAACCTTGATTGAGCATGAGGGTCTGGGCAAGGTCGTGGGCCGTCTCCGCGTTGGCCTCCTTGAGTAAGTCACCAATCAGCGTTGAGTCCTCACCAACGAGTTCGGCGAGGGGAACCCGTCGGGTTCCGGTGCTTTGCAGGGCTTCATAATCGATCGCAAAGAAAATGGCGCTCAGGAGCCGGGGCGTCATCAGCGGCTCGAGCATGCGGGAATATTTTCGGGAGTTCCGATTTTTTAGAATCCATGTCAGCACAGGGGCCTTCAGGTTCTGTTCCACGAGCCAGCGCTCGAAGGTGCGGGAAATCTCTTCCTCAAGATCATGATCGAGAAGGAAATTGATACACTCGGCGGTCAGTTTTCCGGAGCTGTTCTTGAGAAGGTCGAAGGTGATGCGTTCCCACTGGTCGGGGAGAGTGCGCTCGATGAGGTCGAGATACCGGTTGTAGTGAGAGGCCGGGAGGTCGTCCGCGAGGGCACAAAGGTCGTCGGAGACTTTGACGATGGAGGCCGAAGTGGGCTCAAGGCTTTCCACATCCGTATGAATGAAACGGGCGAGGTCGTTGCGCACCCAGATTCCGTGGAGGCGCTCGCCGAGATTCAGCTGTTTGGTTTCGGCAAGAGAGGAGGCCAGCTCGTTCAGAATCTCGGGCAACTCCTCCTTGATGTCCTCATGCTTGACGGAGAGGTCGATGAGCTTGCTGGCAAGGGCGATCTTCTTCTTCGGGGCCTTCGTTTCAAAGAATTCCTCCAGCACTTCCTGCTCCGCGCGGACGGGCTCGTCACGAAGGACAAAAGCCTCGGTTTTTTTCGCCGGCACCGCGATGCGGGGATCCTTGACAAGAGCCTTCTTGGTTTGCGTCCACCACTTCTTGAATTTCGCCCCTCCCATGAGCCGACTCAGGACGGTCTCGATTTCCAGGGCAGACATTGCCTGCTGAGGAGCGCTGGAAAGGATGTCCGCGATCAAGTCGGCCGGCCGATTCTTGATCATGTCCTGAACTTTTTCCTCCTCGGTGAGGGCACGAACGAGGATGCTTTTTTCGTCGAGGATGTCGAGTTTATCGACGCAGAAGACCGGATCCATGGCATGGCCTTCATCGCCGCTCCGAAAATCAATAATGAGGCGATTTTCCCGTTCATCATAATCACGGATTTGCCCGAGACCCCAAGAGCGATGCACGCAATAGGCACCCGGCTGCATGGCCTCAAGTTTTTCACGCGAGCGTTTCAATCGCGGTCGTTTCTGGATCAGCAACTCAATGGCTTCCTTGTTCATTTCTTCCTCTCTTCTGGACCGTTCGTTCCCCTTTGCCGAAAGCAATTAGGCCTTTCCGAAAGGAAAAGGCCTGTCAGGCAAGCAGCGCGGCTAAGGCCGTTATTCGCAGCGTCGGCAAGGCGGGAGAACGTTGCAACTACATTTCGAGGACGATTAGGTAAGGTCAATGAAAAGGTTGCGTGACAGGAGAGGCTCTGGAACCTCCCCCGATGGCTGGAGCGAGGCGGTCGAGCTGCTGGCGGCCTTTGCCCGTCGAAGGGAGCACCTTGACGACCTTCTTGACCATTATCGACCGGGTCGAGCGCACGGCCTCGTCATGGAAAGTTTCCGGCAGTGGTTCCGGATTGAGCGCCTGCTGGAGGGACGCCTGCGCAAGAACCCGCGTCCCCGCGTTCACGCCCTTCTGCGCCTTGCCCTTGCGGAAGCGCTCTGGCACGGCGGGGAGCGTGCGGAAGTGATCGTGCATCATGCGGTCGACATCGCCCGTCACCTCGGCATGAGCGAAAGCGAGGCAAAATTTCTTAACGGCGTCCTGCGAGCGGTTTTCCGGGATGCGGAAGGTTTCCATGCCTTGCGCCGGGATCCGTGGGCGGCGTATCCGGACTGGATGGGGCGACGTTGGCGGGGGGGCTTCGGAGAGGAGCGCGCGCTGGCGCTCTGCAAGTGGAATGAAAAGAGGCCGCCATGGTATGTGCGTGCGGAGAAAAAACCGCCATGGGCGGAAAGGACCGGTTTCGACGGGTATTACCGCGTGCCGGGAGCGCAGACACAGAGGGCGTTGGCGGCCCTCGCCTCCGGCGAGGCCTATGCCCAGGACCCTTTTGCCGGGATTCCGGTTGACTTGCTTGAGCCCCACCCCGGCGAGATTGTCCATGATTACTGCGCCGCTCCCGGTGGAAAGAGCCGCGAGATGGCGGCCCGCATGGGCGGAAGGGGGCGGCTTGTCGTGCTGGATCGTCCCGGCCGGCGCAGCGACCGCCTCGAGGAGAACCTGCGGCATCTTCCATCATCTTTTTACGTGCAACTTCGTTGCTCCCTCGAGGAGGTTCGGGAGGATCAGCTCGGTCAAGAGGCGGACGGGATCCTGCTCGATGTCCCCTGCTCCAACACGGGGGTGCTGGCTCGAAGACCCGATGTTAAAGTGCGCCTGCGGGAGGAGGACATTGTCGCGATGGCGGCTACGCAACTCGGGTTGCTGGAAAAGGCGGCGACGCACCTTCGACCGGGAGGGCGTCTCGTTTACAGCACCTGCAGCCTTGAAAAAGAGGAAAACGACGATGTGGTGGAAACTTTTCTTTCCCGGAACCGGGGATGGGGCCTCGCCGAGACGCGGTTCAGTTTTCCACCGGAGGCCGACCATGACGGCGGTGGGGCTTTCTTGTTGACCAGTCCCGCAGCGCAGTAAAAGTCGAGTTGTCCTGCGATGATCAAAAGCCAACGGTTGCTGCCTTTCCTATATGCCTCCAGCTGGACAGGATTGCTCCTGCTGACCGCACTTGCCGCTTTCCTGGTCTTTCGTCAGCACGACCCCTTGACTCCGGCGGTCTTCATTGCGGCTGCGTTGTGTCTTCTTTCCGGAAACCTTCTCCCCCTCGCGGTATATTTTCTGCACCTGCGAAGTGATAAAAACGCGAAAGAGGCGGAGTCTTTCGAGGCGGAGCTGAGCGTCCGACATGCCCTTGCGCGTTCGGAGGACGTGCTGAACCGCCTCGACGAAGCCGAGGGCGCTCTCTCCAAGGCCCTCCTCGGGGCCCGTCAGTTGCCGAAGCGACTCGAGGAAAGTTCCTCCGGATGGGAGGACGTGCTGGGGCGGCTTCGGGAACTGGAATCAGATTCCCTGCTGCACGGACTTTCCGAACAGACCGCCGCCGTGCGGGATCTGGCCACCGCCGTGGAGAAAGCTCAACAGCCGCCGCAAGAGGATATTGGCGAGCGCGCGGATCTCCTTTTCGAGGCGATGGAAAACCTTCAGGCCGGGGTCGATGCCGTCGCCGCACAGCTGACGGTCATCGAAAAACGCATACCTTCGGAAGCGAATAAGAAAAAGCGGAATGCGGGCAAGCCTTCCCAGCCTGAAAGGGAAACCGAGGAAAAAGATCCATCGTCGCAGAATGAACTATTTCCGCCATCTTCTGCGGAGGCGCGAGATGCTGCTCCTGATGGAGAGGAGGTCCCGAAGGAAACCCGGATTCATATCCACGCGATGGTCGGCATCAACAACCGGCTGTTTCTCCGCGGCGACGGGCCCGAGCTGTCATGGGAAACGGGGGAATTGCTTCAGCCGGTCGGGATCGGCGAGTATCGCAAAACTTTTTCCCGTCTCGAAGAGCCTCTCCGCATCGCCCTTTTGCTCAACGACGAACACTGGTCCGCGGAAGGTCGGTTTACCATTGAACCGGGAACACAACCGGAGCTGCACGTCAGTTTTCCGCAGGAATAAAGATGGTAGCAGGGGCCGGATTTGAACCGGCGACCTAAGGCTTATGAGTCCTTCGCTCTAACCAACTGAGCTACCCTGCCACTGTAATTCAAACCTTTCCCCGGTGGTCGAAGGCGAGTCAAGTCACAATCGTCGCTTTTCCCCCGGAAAATAAACGGCGCTTCCCGGGAAGGAAGCGCCGTCTGGAAGGAGAGGATCAGCCGGAATGTCAGCTGGTCGGAACTTCGTCGATCGTCTTGAGGATACGTCCGAGGATCTTGTAGGGATCCGCCTGCGAGTTGGGTCGGCGGTCCTCGAGATATCCCTTGTAGTCGTTTTTAATAAAACTGTGCGGGACGCGGATGGAAGCGCCGCGGTCGGCAATGCCCCAGCTGAATTTATCGATGGACTGGGTCTCGTGGAGGCCGGTAAGCCGCATGTGATTGTCGGGACCGTACGCCGCGATGTGTTCATCACGGTTTTTATCGAAGGCATCCATCAACTTTTCGAAGTAATCCTTACCGCCAACTTCGCGGAGGAACTTGGTGGAGAAGTTGGTGTGCATTCCGGAGCCATTCCAGTCGCCGGTCAGCGGCTTGCAGTGGAACTCGATGTTGATTTTGTGCTTCTCGCAGTTCCGCATGAGAAGGTAGCGGGCCATCCAGAGGTCATCGCCCATCTTCCGGGAACCTTTGGAGAAAACCTGAAATTCCCATTGTCCTTTGGCCACCTCGGCGTTGATGCCTTCGTGCTCGATACCGGCTTCGAGGCAAAGCTCGAGGTGCTCGTCGGCAACCTGCCGGGCAACTTCCCCGACTTGTTCAAAGCCGACGCCGGTATAGTATTTTCCCTGCGGACCGGGATAACCGAACTCGGGGAATCCGAGGGGGCGTCCGTCCCGCATCATAAAATACTCCTGTTCCATACCAAACCAGGCGTTGGGATCATCAATCACCTTGGCCCGGAAATTGGAAGGGTGGGGCTTGCCGTCGGGTTTCATGACCTCGCAGAGGACAAGGTAGCCGTTCTTCCGCGAGGCGTCCGGGTACAAACCTACCGGATTGAGAATACAATCCGAGTCATGGCCTTCGGCTTGTTGTGTGGAACTCCCGTCGAAGCCCCATTCCGGGCAATCGGCTATGGAAGTCGGTTCCTCGGAAACGATCTTCGTTTTCCCTCGAAGGTTGGGCTCGGGGACATATCCATCGAGCCAAATGTATTCCAGTTTGTATTTCGCCATATTTCGGTGTTGTTGTAGGTGTCGTTGTGAATGAAAAGCACAGGCGACGACGAAGGTCGTTTCCCGGGCGGAAATTTCGTTGCAAGATTTGGGCCAATTTTCTGGTCTGCTCGAAAGGGAACAAAAAGTTTTGAAGGAGGAGCGCAGAGGCGATGCAGGAAGTCAAGGATTCCAAACAGGCAACGGTCCGGATCGGGTACGACGGACGCGTGCACAAGACCTTTCGCGGTCCGCTGGCACAGCGGCGCTTCGATAATGAGAGCCGGGTTCTGAAATACCTTGAGGAAAAAGGGTGTTCTTTTGTCCCCCGGGTGCTTGAGGAGGAACCGGAGTCTTTGTATATGGTGACGACCAACTGCGGGTCCATTGTGGAAAAAATCAGCCAGCGGAAACTGGAATCTCTCTTCGAGGAACTCGAGAGCTACGGGGTCCGGCACGAGGACCCTTTCTCGCGGAATGTCACTTACAGCCCCGATCTCGGCCGGTTCTGTCTCATCGATTTTGAATTTGCGACGATTCTGGAGACCGGAGAAGGCTTTACCCTCGCGGAACTGGAGGAAGCGAAAGCGAATGAGCGAAAACAGAGTGAGTGAAGTGGAGTGGTGGGGGCTGACCGACCCCGGCCCTTTTCGGAAACAGAACGAGGACGCCTTTTTGGCCATGGTCTTCAATCGTCAGGAAGGCCGTCTACTCGGCAAAAAGGGAGAAGCGCCGCTTTCTACGGGCGAGTTTATCTTTGCGGTCAGCGATGGCATGGGTGGGGCCAACGCGGGCGAATTCGCCAGCCGGATGGCGGTTCGTCGTATCACGGAGCAATTTCCAACTCATTATCGGCCCCGCAGCGCCAGCGCGGAAGCCGACCAGCGGAGGCTACTTGAGCAGCTCTTCGCCTATCTCCACCGGGAGATGCAGGAGATGGGCCGCCATTATGCGGAATGCGCGGGCATGGGGGCGACATTGAGCCTGCTGTGGATTTCGGAGGGGCGCGCGGTTTTCTGCCATGTTGGCGACAGTCGCATCTACCATTTTCCGGCCGGAGGCGGCATGGAACAGGTGACGGAGGACCACACCCACGTCGGCTGGCTTTTCCGCAACGGGAAAATAACCGAGCGCCAGGCTCGCTACCATCCTGGAAAAAATGTCCTTCAGATGGCTCTTGGCGGCCAGCATAAAAATCTACGCGTGCAACTCGGGGGCTTGGACGTGGCTCCGGGGGATCGCTTTGTCCTTTGCACGGACGGCTTAATTGATGGCCTTTGGGACAACACCCTGCGCAAGTTTATTCTGGATCCGCCTCGTTCAGCGGCGGAATTGGAGCCGGCGGAACGCCTCCTCGAAGAGGCATTGTCGGTCTCCGGTCGTGATAACACCACCGCCGTTGTCCTTGAACTCAAATGAAAATAAAAAAGGATCCCGGTTGCCGCCGGCGACACCAGACCCAGACGACAACCGGGATGGGATGAGGGAAGCCATTGGCCCCGTTGACAGCAGTTTCGATGAGCAAATTTGATGCCGCATCCCATCTTCCATCGTTTTCCTCTTGTTACCTACAAAAAAACGCCCTCTTCCGGCAGGAAAAGGGCGCGAAGCTGAACAAAATTGTGCAGTCTGGATTACCAACCGACGGAGGGTTTGCGGCCGGCTTTTGAGATCATCTTTTCGTCCTCCCAAACAGCCAGTCCGGTGCCGATCTCCGTCAGGGAAAGCTGAAAGGTGTAATCGACCTGTCGATCTTTGCCGGCGCGGACGCGGTCTTCGAGGAGTTTGCCGGACAGGCTGTAGTGCGGCTTGGGCAGCGCCTCTTGTTCCTCGCCGCTCATGAAGGCATTGTACTCGGCCTCACTTTTGGCGAGGGGATCCTCGGCTCGACCGCCGAGCCCAACGGTCGTGGTCGTCACCACCTTTCCGCTCTTGTTGAGATCGACCCGGATTTTCTTGATGAGAGAATCGGTATCCACCTGTTGTTGCGTATTATTGATAATGCGGCTGATGGCGAGAATGGCGGGCTGCTCGGGTGCCCGTTCCAGAACGCCGGACTGCAGGAGGGACTGGACGAGTTCATCGGCGGCTTTCCGCCAGTCCTGAACATTGATCTGGTTGAGGGAGGTGATACTTTCCGTACCGCCGGATTCGATGTACCGGGCTTGATTGCCCGTGGTCTGGCAACCAGTGACGAGGAGGAGGCCGAAACCGGCCGAGGCGAGAAGAATACGTGGCACTGACATGATAATGAGTGGAATGGAGGATTGAAGAGTTCGTTAACGGGTGGGTTCCTGAAGCTTGAGAACAAAGTCGACCGCGCGTGGATTCGGTGCGATTGACGAGATGGCTTTCTGTTCCTTCCCCATGAGCCGGAGGGATTTCCAGCTCCCGGAGGCGGTGGTGACCAGCATACCGTCGAGGTCGTACCATTCGAAGCGGTAGTTGACGGTCATGGGCTTGTTACGGTTGCTGCGAAGAAGGACCTGGACGCGGGCGAGGTCACCACTGGCGGTTCCCTCGTTAACCCGGACGACGGAGAGTTTTCGCCCGAGAGTGGTGTCGGTGACAATGCGGCGGTCTTCAATGACATTGGCCGTGCCGACCGGGTCTTCGCGCTCGACAGTATTTACGGATTGGGTTGCGCAGCCTATGGCAAGAAGCAGGAAGGCAAGACCCGGCGGGAAAAGGAATAGCTGTTTCATAAGGAACGGTTACTGAAGGTTGAACTGGTTGACGATGGGAAGAGCGCGATCATTAACGCTTCGAACGAAGACAGCATTGGTTTGTCCAGGTTCCACGGATACGGCTTTTTCGTGGGCACCAATGTTCAGGACGAGGGAGCCGTCCGCCGGCGTGGGTACGCGGGCATAGGCAAATTGTTTGGGAAGAGTGGTCCATGTCCGGGTATCGGCCTGGTTCATTGCACTCTGATAGGCGACATTGGCGACTTTGGCAATCAGCATGGTCTTCCAGTCACTATCCATTTCGTCTTCCACCGCCTTTCCGGCCATAGCCTTTACCGCGGAGGAGATCAAGGTCTTCGTGACAATGGAAGGCCACTCATTCTGGAAATCCTTACTGACGACCGCGTCCATGTCGGCGACAAGTTCCGTCGAGTAGCTGGAACCATCGCTTGTGCGGACCCGCATCTGTTGGATGAAGTTATCCCGGTACTCAAGACGGGGAAAGGCCGCACCCACGTAGGAGACCTCGTTCGTCACAAGAAAAAGCGGGATATCGATGCGGAGTTGATCGCGATAGGGAGCGGAACCGGTGGCAAAAATAACGTAGGTGACCGCATCAGCGGGTTCTCCGTTGGCCATGCGTTCGGCCATAGCGTAGTCGTTTTGAATGTAGGTGCCTGGCGACATGGAAGCGACGCGCTCAAAGGATTTCCGTGCGCGCTCGATGTCGGCATTATCGAAGCCCATATGGCTGAAGAATACGCCGTCGAGGAAGACCGCGAAGGGATTCACATAATCGGCATAGGGTCGGGTGCGTTCATTTATGCGGGCCAGTTCCGCGTCGGCGGCAGCCGAGAATTTCGGGTCTTCGCGGGCGCGGCCGACGTCGTAGCTGGCGGCCTTCCCCCCTTCCTCGTCCCCGAGTTCGCCCTCCCCGGACATTTCGGCGGCTTCCTTGGCTTTCGCGATCCGTTTCCGGTTTTCGATGACAGCGTTTTCCTGTCGCTGGAAGGTCCGGTTGAGTTCGACGCGGGCCTTGTCCCGCTCATTGAGAAGCAGGTAATTCAAGGCCTTGAAGGTGTTCATCATGATCTTGTCGTAAGCTCGACCGCGATACGGTTTGTTTGCCTGGTTGGTGAACGTAGATACCGTGGAGTCGGTGAGTTTGACGTCCGCTTCCTGTTCAAAGCGGTTCACCATTTCCTCGGCTTGGTCGAGCGCATCGAGGGCGCCCTCGATGTTGCCGGCGGCGGTGAGGACGGCCCCCTGTTCGAGACGCCAGAGAAGTTCGTCCTTTTTGCCCGCTGCCTCGTCGGCTTTGCGGGAAACTTCGGCGGCGGCGACGCCTGCACGGCCCTGCTGCCATGCCTCGGTCATGCCCGAGCTCTGATTAGTGTAAGTCTGACATCCGCTCAGAAATGCGAATGCGCAGAGAAAAGCGAAGAGGGAGGCGGGTTGACCAAGCGTCCTTTTATGCTGTTTCATGGTTGAGAGGGCGATGTTGGTTACTGCGCTTTGCGGACAACGGCACCTTTGGAAACCCCGAAGTTTTCGGTTATGGTGCCGGTGGAAAACTTGGGGGTGACGCGGTCGATGCGAATGGTGCCGACCTTGACCTCGGTGCGGCCGAGAGATTCGCCGGTGTCGGGATCGATCAACTCCTCCCCGAGGGCGTAGGCGTGCCAGATCTGGCCGCTATCGATGCCGGTTCCGTCGCCGCGGTTGATGGTCGCCTGCGGGCCGGTCACCGCGATGAGTCGGGCCGGGTAGATGACATCGACGACCCGGGTGGCGCATTTTTCCGCCATTTCCTCGGCGATTTGCCGGAGGAGGGCGGCGGAGTATTCGCCTTTACGTTGAACGCTGCCGAGAATGTTTTTTGCCTCCCGGTTATCGAACTGGAAGTTGGCGGACTCCAGCAGCTTACCGGACTGGGAATCGTAGATACGGGCAACCATACCGAGGCGGATGATGCGCTTGGTGGCTTTGCGACCATTGGCGCTGAAGGTTTCGACGATATCCTGGAAGTCGTCCACGGCGGGAACGACGAGGTAATCGGATCCACCCACTTGCAGGCCTTCGCCGGTGAATCCGCCTTCTTCAAGAAGGGCGTCGAGGTCGCTGCGGGCGATAATCTCAAACTTGCGCGTGCTGTTGAGGGCATCGATGAGCTGGCCGTCGATGGCTTCGGTGACCCGCTGCAGAGGCAGCAACGTCCCTTCGGCCTTAGCGGCGGTCTCCACGGAAGGATTGATTTTTACATTGCCGACGGCGAGGACCTTCCGCTGCGCCTGCAAAGGTGCGGCGGCGATCAGGAGGCCGAGAGCGAGTACGAGGAGGCGATTTCTGGTATTCATGACAGGATTCGAAAACGGGGTTAGTCTTGCCTCATCAGGCTTTGGTTTTTCTCGATGGTGACGTTCTCGTCGGTATCGACGGTGATGTCGGATTTGTAGTCGCCCTTGATGTCGATCCGGTAACCGGACTGACGCAACATCTGGGCGAAACCGCGGATTTTTTCCGCTGTGGCGTCGGTGAGGACGGCCTCGCGTTTCATTTCATCCAGCATGGTGGTGTTTTCTCGCCAGCGCTGGAGGCCGGTTTCGTTCAGCTGCAGGGAGATTTCCAGATGGAGCCCGTCGTAGATGTTGACCGTGCGCTCGAAGGGCACGATATCCGGGCGGGCGAGACGGATGCGATGTAGTCCCGGCAGCGACTTCAAGCTTGCCGCTTCTCCGGAACTTGCGGTCGAGCCGATCGCCACGCCATCCACTTCAATGGGAACGGCGGCTGCTTGTACGGCTACGGAGGAGGAGCCCAGCTTCGCCGTGCCGTCCTCCTGCATAATAATTTCCGGCAGGCGGACATCCTGCAGGGTAGCGGTGATGGTAAAGCTTACGCGCTCTTTCTTTTGGGTGACCTCCGGTAACGCCGTTTCTGCGGTCTGTCTCCGCAGTTTCGCCGCGATGTCTTTGGCGGCCCTTGCCATCAGTTCGCGAACAAGGCCTGTAGTGGAGGTTGTCGAATGCTGACTCTCTTGGATGGCGCGGGACGGTGATACTGTCCCGGCGGCGAGGGAGGCCCCATTACTGCCGTTTAAAATGCGGTAGGAGACCCGCAGAATATGGTTCGTGTTGGTGACATCGACCCCGTAGGCGCTGATTGTTCGCGTCTCTTTGTCCATGCCGATGAGGCTGGATTCAAGGAGGTAATCGGCACCGAGGTTCTGAGCGAGGCGAAGGGCCGAGCTTTGCTCGGTGAGGGCCGCGTCGAGGGCGTTTTCCGGATTCCCCTGCTCGGCACCGCTGAGCGCCCCGATGACCGTTTCCGGGCGGATGATCCCAAAACCAAGGCCGGTGACCTCCCCCGTGATCAGATCCTCGAGGATCGGCAGCTGGGAATCGAGGGAGGGATCTCCGCGGTTCAAGGCAAAAAGAGCGACCGATTTCGCCGCTGCCGGCAGTCCCATCGGCAACAGGATGGCAACAAGCAGCGTGAATCCGGCCCTGCGAAGGGCGAGCGGAAGGCGTTTCATGGCAGAGTGGAGAGAGTTGGTAAGTTGAGAAGAGAAGAAGGGATGTCGCCACCTCCTGTTGTAAAAATGCAAACGGTTAGCCTGAGGAAAATCAAGCCAGGAAATGAAATAAATGAGGTTCGTGGGCAAAATACTTATGAAAACGGCCCGGCAGCGGACGCTTCGGTCCAGAGACGAAGGCTCGCGGAATGGGCGGAATCGCAGTGTCCATGCCAGCCGGAGAGGATGCGGTTGATGCCGGCGGTCATGAATTCATAATGAGAAGGGCTGGACAAGCGCGTCCGGAGGCGGGCGAGGCCGAGAGGATCCTCGTTTTCCATCAACCTCATCCCGTAAGCCATTCCGGTGCAGTCGTGATACCAGGAAGAGAGGGGAATGGCGTCGATGGCGGCTTGCCAGGCCGCCTGCACGTTATCCGGATGCAGTGCGGGCCCGGAGACTTCGCCGAGACGGAGCCCGAACCATTCGGATTCATCCGCGGCCAGCGCCCGGATGGACTCCGGCTCCAGGCGATAGGGAAGGAGACGAACACTGACCCCGCCTTCCGGCGGAAGGGGGATGTCGGCGAAGATTCCCAGCTTATGGAAAAGTCCGGAGTGATCCTGCCAGAAGGCAAAGTTGCCGAGGCTGTAAAGGATCGGGCAGCCCTTGTGGATCTCCATTCCCCGCGGAACGTGCGGATGGTGGGCGACGACCAAGGAGGCTCCTGCCTCGACAAGACGGCGGTAGGCGGCCTGAATGTACGGAGGTGGGAATGTTGGAAGGAGTGTCCGGAGAGAGGACCAGTTCGCCGTCCTCGTAGCCGAGAACGCAGGCGCACAGGTCCGGCCTTTCCGTTTCCACAATTTGCTCGGTCTTTGTCGACATGTGCGGCCAAAACTGCTCGCTCACCATCGCAAGGACAATCCCGGGCTTTTCTTTATCATTACACCTCGCCCGGAAAACCTCCGAAGCTGCGGCAATGCCCGGGATCGGGGTTTCCGTTCTCGCCGATTTTTAGGGCAGGAACCGGCACCACAGGCCCGTGAGTTTGCGAACGATGGGCGTGACCCTGGAAAACGCAAACTGGTCGGCGGCGTGGCGCAGGAGTTCGCTGCGGGTGGGGTAGGCATGGATGACTTTGGCGAGGGCCCCCAGTCCTTTGCCGCTGACCATGAGGGCGGTGATTTCGGGAATGAGGTTGCCGGCATCGCGGGCGGTCACGGTGGCATTGAGGATTTTCCCCTTTTTATGACGAATGATCGCAAATCCCGTTGTGTCCCCTTCGGCGAGCGCGCGATCATTGGAAGCCACCTCCATGCGGATCGTTTCGCAGGCCTCGCCATTATTTCGGAGGGGAGATCCGACGTGGGCAACCTCGGGATCCGTATAGGTACACCACGGAAACGGTCGCTTGGAGAAGTCGAGGCGCGCACCGTAAAGCGCATTGAATACCGCGTACTCGGCCTGCGCGTAAGCGGCGTGGGTAAATTTCAAGGCCGAGGCGCAGTCACCGACCGCGTAAATGCGCTTATTCGCGGTGCGCATGCGTTGGTCGGTCGTGATGCCCTTGTCGCTGTCGCAGGTGATACCCGCATTTTCAAGGGCGAGGGTGTCGGTCACCGGGCTGCGCCCAGCCGCCACAAGGACGCGGTCAAATGGGACCGTCTCCCCGCTGGAGAGCAGGCCGGTTCCTCCGTTTTCGGTCGGCTCCACTTTCTCGAGAAGGGTGTTCAGGTGCAGGTCGATGCCCTCGGCGCGAAACTGCTCCGCCAACAATTTCCCGGCCTCGGGAATGTCATTTTGCAGGAGGCGGTCGGCACCTTCGACGAGCGTCACCGTCGTGCCGAGGCGGGCAAAGGCCTGTGCCATCTCACTTCCAATGGGGCCGCCGCCGAAAACAAGCAACCGCCGCGGTTGTTCGGTCAGCTCAAATATCGTCTCGTTAGTCAGCGGGTTTACCTCCGCAAGGCCCGGTATCGGAGGGATGACCGGGCGGCTCCCGGTGGCAATGACAGCCCGGCGAAAGCGGATGCGGCGGCCCCCGACTTCAAGGGTCTTTGCATCGATAAATTTCGCCTCACCGTAAAGGACGTCGACTCCGCGATCCCGAAAGGCCTGGGCGGAATCGTGGGGAGCGACGTTGGCACGGCGTTCGCGCACCCCGCGCATGACGGTGCAGAAGTCGATTTCAGGCGATGCGTTCACGCCGAGGGCGGAGCCGTGGCGGGCGTCGTGGGCCACGCGTGCGGCATGGATCAAAGCCTTGGAGGGGATGCATCCTGAAACAAGGCAGTCTCCCCCCAAGACGTCCCGTTCGACAAGGGCGGTGCGGGCACCGAGAAGGGCTGCGCCCCCGGCGCTGGCCAGGCCGCCGGTCCCGCCGCCGATTGCGATGAAGTCGTAATCGCCCTGCGCCGGTTGTTCCCAATTGTGCGGGCGCACGTGTTCGAGCATGCGCCGGTTTTCCTGAACATCGAGCAAGCCAGGGTGAGTAGAGTGTTTCGTCATAGGAATGCAGGTGTCGAACCGTAGGAATTCGATTCGGAGGCTGGGCCGGCCCGGCCTCCAGTGGTGTCGGTGCCGTACGGGGATAGCAGGCTAAGCGGTGCGCAAAGGTTTTCCATAGCGATTATGTCCTCGGCCCCGCCTTGAAAACCCACCATCCGTAGGAAACGGTCCCGTCGCGGACAAGGCCGTCGGCCTCCCGCAGAAGCGAGCGCAGATGTGGAAAATCCAGTTCAAGGCCGCCGGGCATGAGTCCCGCAAGTTCGCCCATCCCCGCCGCGAGGAGCTGACGCTTCATTTGGCGCAGAGTATCTTCGAGGGAGCCCGCCTCCTCATGGAACGAGCCCGGTTCGAGCCCGGCCTCCCGGCACAAGGCCACATATCCGTCTTCATGCAGCGCTTCACCGAGACAGCTCCACGGTCCGGCGAAAGCGGCGAGGTGCCCGGGCAAGGCGTTGCGCAGGAGCATATCGCTCATCCCGAAGGTCCCACCCGGACGGAGGACGCGGGCAATTTCGCCCAAGGCGGTATGCTTGTCCTCAAATGTGCTCACGGCGCACTCGCAGACCACCGCGTCAAAGGAGTTATCCGGAAACGGAAGCGAG
>CAYFRH010000028.1:0-4099 GCA_964345345.1 uncultured Puniceicoccaceae bacterium
TTTCTGTGGGGCGCTGGGAAACGGGCGGGAGCCCGTTTCTACAGCTTGTAGGTCTTGGGCGCCGGGGAAGGAAGTAGACACGGGCTCCCGCCCGTGTCCCGTCGCCCCCCGCCGATATACCGTCGCCTGCGTGCTACCTGTTTCTGTGGGGCGCTGGGAAACGGGCGGGAGCCCGTTTCTACACTTTGGGGCTTACTCCTTCAGGCGGATTTCCGCCTTGAGGCCTTCTCCGGTACCAAGTTCACGGGAACGGGCCACCGGCAGGGCCCCGGCAACATGAAGAACATGCGTACCGAAGGCCGGCACCTGTTCCCCTTCCGCCGTGTAGCGACAGAGCAATGTACCGGGAAAGGCAAAGCGGACCGTCGTTCGCTCACCGGCAGCGAGACGCACCTTGCGCACGCCAACGAGACGGAATGCGGGGTCCTCCGGCAGGGGTTCCTTCGGGGAAAGATAAAACTGGACCGTCTCCGTCCCGTCCACGGGCCCGGTATTTTCAACGACAACGGTCGCCTCCCTTTTTTCCGATACGCCGATTTCCGTGGCGGACAATTCCAGTCCTGCGTAGTGGAAATTTGCATACGAAAGACCGAATCCAAAGGGGTAAAGCATTTTCGCCGGATCCATATATTTGTAGGTCCGCCCGGCCATGCTGTAGTTGTCGTATTCCGGAAGATCAGCGATTGAAAAAGGTACACCAAAAGGCATGCGGGCACAGGGGGAGGCATCCCCAAAAAGAATTTCCGCGATGGCTTCCCCGCCGGCCTGACCGGGGTACCAAACCTGAAGAACGGCATCCGCAGCCTCGTGGATCTCCGGTATCGACAAAGGCGACCCGCCGAAAAGGAGGACGACAAGACGGGCGCCCGTTTTCTTTTCGGAGATGTGGTCCGCAATTTTGCGGACAAAAGCCACCTGATTATCCGGCAGCCCGGAATCGACGCGGTCCCCCTTATGCTCCGATTGGATGGCGTCCCCTTCCTCTCCCTCGAGATTCGGATCGATTCCCATCGCCGCAACAACCACGTCGGACTGCGCGGCCTCGAAAGTGCACCAGTCGATCGGATTGGGGTTGGGCCGGTCCATCTGGCAACCCTTGCGGTAATCAATGCGCAGGCTCTCCGGAGCTTTTCCGGCAAGACCTTCGAGGACCGTGCTCATCTTCGGACTCATACCGAAATAATTGCCAAGAAGCGCTTCCACGCTCGCGGCGTGGGGACCGCAGACCACCATGTAGCGGTCGTCGTCCCGTAACGGCAGTGCCTGTCCGGCGTTTTTCAGCAGGACGATGGAATCCCGCGCGGCGCGCCGGGCCAAGTCCGCGTGTTCGGGGCCGGCCACGATTTCCGGAGACAAGCCGCTATAGGGAACGCTTTCCTCCGGATCGAAGAATCCGAGCTTGAATTGCGTGCGCAGAAGATTCGCAAGTGCCCGGTCGATGTCCTCTTCCCCGCAAAGTCCCATTTGCACGGCGCTCAACAGGGCATCGCAGTAGACGCTTCCGCAATTGAGGTCACATCCGTTCCTGATCGCCATGGCGGCGGATTCCTCGACGGTCTCCGTGACCTTGTGCTTCGTATGAAAGTCGCGGATGGCCCAGCAGTCCGAGACGACGTGCCCTTTAAAACCCCAGCGCTCGCGAAGAATTTTCTTCAGGAGCAGCTCGCTCCCACAGCAAGGCTCCCCGTAAACCCGGTTGTAGGCGCCCATGACGCTTTCCACCCCTTCGTCGACAAGCCGCTTGAAGGCCGGCAGGTACGTTTCCTCGAAATCTTTTTTTGGCGGACGCGCGTCGAATTCGTGCCGCAGCCCCTCGGGGCCGCTATGCACGGCGTAATGTTTCGCGCAGGCGGCCGTCTTGAGATAGTGAGAATCTTTCCCCTGCAGTCCGCGCACGAAGGCTGCGCCAAGTTCACCGGTCAGGAAGGGATCTTCCCCCCATGTCTCCTGCCCGCGTCCCCAACGCGGATCCCGGAATATATTGATGTTCGGCGTCCAGAAGGTCAGTCCCTGATACTGTTGTCGGCTGCCCTGGCGCCGCGCTTCATGGTGCTTCGCCCGGGCCTCGTCCCCAATCGCGGAGGCGACTTCCTCAACCAGATCCGCGTCAAAGGTCGCCGCCAGCCCAATGGCCTGCGGAAATACGGTTGCCCGCCCTGCGCGGCCAACGCCATGCAGGGCCTCGTTCCACCAGTTGTAGGCCGGGATCCCGAGACGGTCGATGGCCGGCGCGTCGTAACCTAGCTGCGCGCATTTTTCTTCCAGGGTCAGGCGCGAAATCAGGTCGCGGACGCGTTCTTCCACAGCAAGGGCGGAATTGCGAAAGGGTGCAGGGTTCATAGTCCCGGATTGCAGTCGCGCGAAGGCAACGGTTCAAGCATCCAATCGAGAACGGGTTGAATTTCCCGGTCCCAATGGGTCCAACTGTGATCCCCCGGTCCTTCCAGGTACTCCAGTGGCAACCGGAGCTTGTGGACATGATCACGAAAGCGGAGATTATGTTTATATAGAAAATCCTCCGTTCCGCACCACTGGTACATGCGGGGTAGCACGGTTCCCGACGCGGCGGCCTTCTCCGTCAATCGGAAAAGGTCCCGATTCTCCGCATCGAAGAATTCCCCCTCGGTACCGAAAATCGCGGCCATTTTCGCCCGTCGTCCTTCCTCATCGAACCGGTTTTTCAAGTCGGCCACATCGAGAGCGCCGGACAGACTGGCCACCGCTCCGTAGCGATCCGGTCGCGACAAACCGAGAAGAAACGCGCCATAACCGCCCATGGAAAGACCTGCCGCAAAGGTGCCGGCCCGGTCCTTACGAATGGGAAACCAGCTTTCGCAGAGCCGCGGGACTTCCTCGGCAATAAAATCATAAAAAGCCATCCCGCTGGCCATGTTCTGGTAGTAACTAAGTTCTCCTCGTGGCATAACAACGGCGAGCCCACGTTCCATGGCGTAGCGCTCAATGGAGGTACGGCGCATCCAGATACTGTCATCATCCGACCAGCCGTGCAGAAGATAGAGAACCGGATACGGTCCTTCTCCCCCGCCCTCCGTCTGACCAATCTGGCCGGGACCCGCACCTTGCGGAAGAAGCACCTGCATGCTCGTGGAAACTCCGAGGGTATCGGCAAAGAAGCGGACATCGAAATATGCCATACAAAAAGTCGTTTTAGTTAATTAATATTATTTTTTAACTTATTTATTATTTAACAATTGACAACAATAAGGGAAGGAGGGAAGGAAGGGGGCGGCAACAGAAGATTCAGGATGAAGGAAAAAGGGATCACATTACTGGTTTTGGCGGCGGGCATGGGCAGCCGCTACGGGGGACTCAAACAACTGGATCCGCTGGGTCCGGCCGGGGAAACGGTTCTCGATTACTCGGTTCATGACGCGCTGTTAGCGGGTTTTACGCGAGTAGTGTTCGTTATTCGGCAGGATATGGCAGCCGCCTTTCACGAAGGCGTGGGCCGACGCTACGCGGACAAGATCCGCATCGATTATGCCTTTCAGAAAATGGAGGATCTGCCGGCGGGATTCGACGTTCCGGAGAAGCGGACGAAGCCGTGGGGAACGGCGCATGCCGTACGTGCGGCCCGTGACTTGATCGTGGAGCCCTTCGCGGTCATCAATGCGGATGATTTTTATGGCGCGGAGGCTTTCACGGTAATGGCGCAGGAGCTGCTCTCTGCCACCCCAACAACGCCCCTGCTCCTCTCGATGGTGGGCTATCCCCTGCGCACGACCCTGTCCCCGCATGGGACGGTCAACCGGGGGCTTTGCGAGACGCAAACCGGCCTGCTGCAAAGCGTGACCGAATTCACGGAAATCGGGAGGAAGTCGGATGGGACGCTGGATGGGACCGCTCCGGGAGGAGAAACCCGCCGCCTCGACCCGGAAACGCCCGTTTCAATGAATTTCTGGGGGCTGCTGCCGGAAGTGTTTCCGCTCCTGGAGGACAATTTTGCGGAATTTCTCCGTCACCACCACCGCACTCCGAAGGCGGAATGGTACCTGCCGGCCTTTATCGACAAGCTGATAAAAGAGGAAACGGCCCTATGCCGGGTGTTGCCAGTGGAGACCGAGTGGTTCGGGATCAC
>CAYFRH010000028.1:4199-24268 GCA_964345345.1 uncultured Puniceicoccaceae bacterium
CTCAGAGGCTCGTGTTCGGGAAACTGCCCAGCCACTTGAGGATAGGACAGAGGTGCTCCAGTTCGCCGAGCGCTTCCGCGACTTTGGGATCCTCGCGGTGGCCGATGATATCGACGTAAAAGTAGTAATCCCACGCGCGGCGGCGGCTCGGGCGGGACTCGATCTTGCAGAGGTTGATCCCGCGTGTGCTGAAGGATAGCAGCGCCTTGAGGAGGCTGCCGGGTTCGTCATGGAGGGAGAAAACTAGGCTGGTTTTGTCGCGGTCGTTCCCAAGGCGCGGGGTCGGCGTTTTGCCGATGACGAGGAAGCGCGTAACGTTGTCCGTCTTGTCCATGACGTTTTCCTGCACGACGGGGACCTTGTACATATCGGCGGCGATACGGCTGCCGATGGCGGCGGCTTCGGGATGGGTGGCGGCGTATTCGACCGAAGCGGCCGTACTGGCCGACTCGACGAGTTCCACCCCCGGGAGCATGCGGGCGAGCCATTGGCGGCATTGTCCGAGCGCATTGTCCTTGGAATGTACGCTGCGGATCTGCTCAAGGGGTGAATGAGAAACAAGGCAGTGCTCGATCTGCAGGTAGATCTGAGCGACAATGGTTAGCTCCGATTCCACCAGCATATCGAGGGTGCTGATGACCGTTCCCTGTGTTGAATTTTCCACCGGAACGACCCCATACTCAGCATCTCCGCGCCGGACAGCTGTGAAAACGTCCGGCACCGAGTTCAGGGAGAGGTAATGAATGCTGGAACCAAAATTCTTCAGAGCCGCCTGATGCGTGTACGTCGCTTCCGGACCGAGGTAGGCGACCGAGAGCGGCTTTTCAAGGGCGATGGCGGCGGAAATGATCTCGCGGTAAATGGAGCGGATGGAGTCGTCACTGAGCGGACCGCCATTACAGGCCCGCAGCTTGCCGAAAACCTCCTCCTCCCGGCTCGGGACATACACCTCCATCCCCTTTTCCAGCTTGATGTGACCCACCTGCTGGGCGAGTTGCACCCGCTTATTGAGCCGTTCCAGCAGCTCCCGGTCGACGGCGTCGATTTCCTTCCGCAATTTTTCAAGATCCATGGTCAGTCATTTTCTGGTTCATCCGATGCGGGCTCGGTCTTTTCCTCCTCCTCGCCCTCCGCTTCCTCGGCAAGGCCGACATCCTTGTCCGAAATGTCCTCCTCGGGCAACGTCGCGGAGCGTATCCACTCGGTGATTTCGTTGGGGGAAAGAACATCGCTGGCGGGCAATTCCTCCAGCGAACGCAGGCCGCAGAATTCGAGGAAGGCTTCCGTGGTCCCGTATTGCAAGGGGCGGCCCGGCAACTCCGCCCGGCCCAGGATGTAAACAAGGTCGCGCTCCAGCAGCCGGTTCAGGGCGCTGTCGGCGGAAACGCCGCGGATCGCCTCGATGTCCGAACGCGTGACCGGCTGCCGGTAGGCAACAATGGCAAGGGTCTCCATCGCTGCCGGGCTCAGGCGCTGCGGCCGTGGTTCGTCACGGAGAAGCCGCACCCACTCGCCGTAGCGGGGGGCCACGACAAGACGGTAGCCGGTAGGGCCCTCCTGCAAGCGAAAAACAGCCTCCTTTTCGCGAAGATCCTCGCCAATGGACTCCATGGCGTCCCGGATCTGGGCCGAGGTCAGGAGCGTCGGCACCTGGTTAAGGAGATCCTGCATCACGCCCTGTCCATCCGCTTCCGCCTCTTCGCCGCTCTCTTCCCGTTCCTCGCGTAGGCGCTCGTTCTGTTCATGGAAGCGCGTAATTACAGCCTGCACATCCTTGATTGAAAGCGGTTCACTCGTCGAGTGCAGCAAGGCCAGCAGGGTCCGTTGGAGATCAAATTCCATAAAAAGCGGTTTCGGCGGTAGGGAGGCGGAAGAGGGCCTCCGATTCCAGTGCGAAATTGGTTCGTCATTGAAAATGCCCATGGAGGCAAAGCAATGCTTCTTTTGCCCTTCTCCGCAGAGAACTCACTTCGAAAATTGATCCCTTGGGCCGTTTGCGGTCGGCCAGATGGGAAGAGATCGAAAGGTGGATTACGCATTCTTCGCAGCCACGCGAAAAAAATGCCGCAAAAGTGCCTGTATATGAGCTTCCGGGCTATAACGGGCTTTTGCCTCCTGAAGAGCACGGGAGGCAAGACGATCCCGCAGAGGGGAATCGGCAAGGAGGTTATTGACCGCACGGGCGAGGGCCCCCGGCGAAGCGATCTTTACGGGAATCGCGTTTCCCTCGTTTATGATCTCCCGCAACCCGTCCTTCCATGAAGCGACTAGCGGGACTCCACAGGCCATCGCCTCCACGGCCGCGAATCCGAAGGGCTCGATCAGGGAAGGTTGCAGAGCGATTGTCGTTTGAGGGAGCAATTCCGCTACATCTTCACGGTAGCCGAGCCAGTGCACCCGCGAATCCCCCTCCTTTTCCAAGGGTTCTCCCCTGCCGATAAAGGCCATGTGTACATCCGGGAATCTCTCCCAGATCGCGGGTAAAGCCTCAAGGGTAACGGATTGTCCTTTACGCTCACAGATGTCGCCAACCTGCACGAGGACGGGAGTTTTCGGAGGCACGCCAAGGAGCGGACGCAGTGGGTCCGGTTGGCCGGGTTGAGCGGGCCGGAATACACGCGTATCGACAAAATTCGGCAAGACGGCGCCACGCGACCCAAGGCCCGCTCCATAACGCTGATGGCGACGCAGCGTGTCCCTGGAAACTGCGAGGACCAGATTATGAAACCAGTAGTGCGGATGCGGCTTGTTTTCATGCGCATGAGCGACGTTCGGCACCCCGTGGAAGATATGCAGAAAGGCGGCGAAGTTGTTCGCCCGGGTCAGGTGCGAATGCAGTACATCGAATCCTCCTTCCCGGAAGAGAGCGGCAAAGCGAGCGAATTCGCTTGGCGGCCAGCGGGCGAATCCAGTCTCCATAATCGGAATGCGTCCTTTCCATTGGCGCACGATCCATGAACCTGGCAACGCCGCGAGGGTCACTTCATGGCCTCGCTCCACAAGTTCCGGAATAATCCGAGAGGCGTACTGGACAGCGCCATTGGCGTTGAGCGTAGAAACGGCCTCAAGGATCTTCATATTCCTTCATGACGGGGAATGGTTTCGCCCGGGTCAAACCCCGGAGCACGCCGGCGGAGGGCGCCTTCCTCGGGCAAGCCGGTCGAGGTTCCCCGCCCGTCAATTTACCCTTGCGAGTTCGGGTCACCCCTTTTGCCTCTCCTCCATGCGCTCCTTAATTCCTCTGTTTGTGCTTCTTTTTCCGATGCTCCTCACCGCCGCCGAAGAAGCGGGCCCGGACGGCCCGGTGCAGGAACTGCCCCCCATGGAAGTCAGGAGCGAACCGGTCCTCTTCTCCTTTGAGACCGGCGATTTCGGCGACGCCGTCGCGGAACTGGGCCGATCCGAGTGGACGAAGACAGGGGCGGCCGACCTTGCCACTGCTCTCGGAAATGTACCGGGGGTCACCATTTCCCGCTACAATCCGGTCGGTTCCTACGGAGGCCGCGACGGCGGGGCCGTCTTCATTCGCGGCCACGGCTCCGCCCGCCCCGGCAGCGATCTCACCATCCTCACCGACGGCATTCCACGCTTTGTCGGCATCTGGAGTCATCCCCTTCTCGATCTTTATCCGGTTGAGTTCACCGGCGCCATGCGCGTCTACAAATCGCCGCAACCGGTACGCGTCGGCAACATGGCCTTCGCCGCCATCGACCTCTTCCCCCGTTCGCCGGAGGAGGCCACGGGCGGGCTGGAAACCACCCTCGAGATCGCGGAATGGGACGGCTTCCGCGGCGTCGCTTTTCTTTCCGGCGGGCCCGAGGAACTCCGCTACAGCGCGGGATTCAGCCACCGGCGCAGCGACGGCCACCGCCCGAACGCGGACGGCGAAGTCACAGCCGGAACCCTGGGACTTGTCCTCCCGCTCGGCGAAGCGCACCGATTGCGCCTGCACACGGAGGCCTCCCGCTCCATCGCCAGTGATCCGGGAGCTATCGGCGCGGAAACCTTGCCACTGGTCGAACGCTACAAAACCCGCGACCGCTTCGGTTACTTGAAATACACCTACACGCGGGGAGAGACGGCTTTTGCCCTGAAGTTGTTTCTTGAGGATGCGCGGGCGGATTGGACGCAGTTCCACAATCCGCCACCACCGCCTTTTCCGGCGCAAGGCCAGGTGACGACGACCGACTTTGAAAACTGGGGTGCGCAAGCGGAGTTCGGCACTTCCCTCGGGGAACAACTGCGCTGGGAAGCGGGGGCCGATTTTCTCGATTTTGGCGGCAGGGTGACCGAGGACTTCGCCCTCGCAGGTCCCACTCGCTTTCCGGAAACCTTCCACCAGCGGCTATCCCTCTGGTCACTCCTTGAATGGACACTTCTTGAAGAAAACGGGCAGTCCCTCCGCTTAAGCGCGGGGCTGCGCAAGGCATGGCAGGATCCCGCCGCAAATGTCCTGACCGGGCAGGCCGGCCTCGAGTGGCAGCCCGCACCGCGCCATCTTCTCTTCGCCAATGTGGCGCGGGCCGCCAACGCCATTGCTCCGTACGCCGGCTTTTTCGCGGAAAAATGGGGTTTGTCCATCGATCCAGGCTCTCTCGACAATGAGACTCTCGACCACATCGAAATCGGTTACCGCTGGGAAAACCGGCTCCTTCGGATCCTTGTCTCCGTTTTCCACGACGAAGCCGAGAACACCTTCCGGCTTTCCCCGCCCCCGGTTCCCGGTCTTTTTAATCAGGACGGCTTCTCGCAGCAGGGCGTGGAGGCCAATCTGCAAGCCCGCTTGCGCGAGGACTTGTCCCTTTACGCCGGCTTCACTTTTACCGATCCCGATCGTCCCCGCCCCGACAATCCCGAATGGACGGCAACGGGAGCTATCGAATGGAGCTTTCTTGAGGAATGGGAACTGCAATGGACGCATCAGTACCTCGACGACCGCTTCACCCAGGGAATCCGCTTTGACGAGCCCTTACGTGAAGTGGACAGCAGCTACCTTTCTTCCCTGCACCTGCACTACACGCCCGCCTTCCTGCGCGACTACGAAGGCCGTCTATCGCTGCACGTAGAAAATCTGTTCAACTCCAGCTACGCCTACCGCCCCGGCTATCCCATGCCCGGACGCAACTTCCGGCTTGCGCTGCGGTTGCGAATCTGAAACGGAGCCGCAGGATCTGTACCGGTTGCCTATGATAAAGGGCCTCTGAAGGTAATCGATGAGGACGGGAGCAGGTGGCGATCAATGAGGACGGGAGTCGGCCTGGAGACCGACTCTACCTTGTAGCGCGCCCCTACAGCATCCCAAACGGTCGTCCCGACGGCATCCGAGCGGGAAGTTCTGGCTGCGTGGTAATGTCGATGGCCTTACCGCTTTCGGAGGAAGCGCCATAGGCGCACATCACCTCGAGAACGTGCAGGGCGAGCTCGCCGTTGGCGCGGCAGGAGCGGCCCTCCTGAATAGCGGCGGCAAGATCGGCCACACCGAGAAAGCGGGAATTCGCGGCGTAGGGCGTCACGAGCGGAAGTTCCTTCCATTCGCGCTCCTTCCGGTTTTCCTTCCGCAAAAGGCGAACCGGGCCGCCGAAGGTGTTGGGATCCGGCACGGCAAGGCTGCCCTCCCGACCGTAGATCTCGATCGGAGCATGGCCGTGTGCCCAGACATCAAAGCTGAAATTGGCCGTCACCAAGGCGCCCCCGGCAAATTCGAGCGTTCCAAAGTAGCAGGTGTCCACATCGACGGGCAACTTCTTGCCGAAGATTTCCGGCGAGGTGGCAAGGCGCGTATTGTCGAACCGCTTTGCAATGGCCTGGATCCGGCGGACAGGGCCAAGAAGATGCACCAGTGTGGTCAGGTAATACGGCCCCATGTCGAAGAGCGGACCTCCGCCGGGTTGATAGAAAAATCCCGGATTGGGATGCCAGCCTTCCGGTCCGTGGCTGAGCAGGAAGGCGCTGCCGCCGAGAGGCTCCCCGATCCAACCCTCATCAAGGACGCGCCGGGCGGTGGTGATCCCGGCCCCAAGAACCGTATCCGGCGCGCAAGCGATGTGCAGTCCTTTTTCTTTCGCAAGGGCGACCGTCGCTTGGCCATCTTCGAACTTGGTCGCCAACGGCTTTTCGCAATAAGCGTGTTTCCCCGCCTCAAGAATCCTGCGGTTCAGGGCCTCATGAAATTCCGGTGGCGTCAGGTTCAGGACGATCTGTACGTCCGAGCCAAGAAGATCCTCCACCGACATGGCCTTCAGGCCGGCTTCCTCCGCCGTGGCGCGGGCGCGCGCCTCATCCACATCGGCGCAAGCCGTAATCCGGACATGGCGAAAGTAAGGAGCATTTTGCAGATAGATTCCGCTGATCTTTCCGCAGCCGATAATTCCGACGGGCATTGGTTCTTCTGACATAAGCAGGTAGACATGGGCGGGCATCTTCCGGATGGCAATCCAAAGGCAGGAAAATTTCCCCTGCCGGCAAAGCTATGTTCCGGATTCTATCCCGACGAAAAGGAAAATCCGCGCTTACGTCCTCACTCGCCCACGCCTGGCAGGCCGGCCAGCGCCATGGCGATTTCCTCTTCCGGATATTCGTAATCGCGCAGCTTCCCGGCCTGGTAATCCATGTAGGCCTGCATGTCGAAGTGCCCATGACCACAGAGGTTGAAGAGGATAGTCTCCGCTTTTCCTTCCTCTCGACAACGTTCGGCCTCCCGAACGGCCCCGACGACGGCGTGGTTGGCCTCCGGTGCCGGAAGAATACCCTCCGCCTGCGCGAACTGCAGCCCGGCCGCAAAGGTTTCCAGCTGGTTGAAGGAAGTCGGCTCGGCCAGCCCCAGCTTGACGGCGTGACTGACCAGCGGGGCCATGCCGTGGTAACGCAATCCGCCACTGTGGAATCCCGGCGGGACGAAGGAACTGCCAAGGGTATGCATCTTTACCATCGGCGTCAGGTGTGCGGTATCGCCGTAGTCGTAGGCATGGCGGCCCTTCGTGAGAGTCGGGCAGGCGGAGGGTTCCACCGCGACAATGCGCGGCATCTTTCCTTCTCTTAGACCTCGGCCCATGAAAGGGAAGGCGATCCCGGCAAAATTTGATCCGCCCCCGGTGCAACCAACAATGACATCAGGTTCCGCCCCCGCCATCTCCATCTGCTTCATCGATTCCTGTCCGATGATCGTCTGGTGCAAAAGGACATGATTGAGCACGCTGCCAAGGCAATAGCAGGTATCGTCGTTTTCCGCGGCCACTTCCACGGCCTCGGAAATGGCCATCCCGAGGGAGCCGCGGCAATCCGGATCCGCCTCGAGAAGGGCGCGCCCCGCCGCCGTCGTTGTACTGGGACTGGCAATACATTGCGCCCCGAAGCTTTCCATAAAGGCCCGTCGGTACGGCTTTTGGCTGAAGCTTACCTTCACCATGTAAACAAGGCACTCGAGTCCGAAAAAGCGGCAGGCCAGTGCGAGGGAGGAGCCCCACTGGCCGGCGCCCGTCTCCGTCGTGATTTTTCGAATACCGGCCTCTTTGTTATAGTAGGCCTGGGGAACGGCCGTGTTCGGCTTGTGGGAACCGCTCGGACTGACGCCTTCGTACTTGTAGTAAATCTTCGCCGGCGTATCGAGGGCCTTTTCCAGCCGGCGCGCCCGATACAGCGGCGTGCAGCGCCACTGCAGAAGAAGTTCGCGTACCTCGCCGGGGATCGGAATCCAGCGTTCGGTGCTCATCTCCTGCTCGATAAGAGAGGGCGGGAAAAGAGGCGCGAGGTCCTCCGCCAGGACGGGTTTCCCGGTGCCCGGATGCAGGACCGGAGGCAGGGCCTCGGGAAGGTCTGCGGCAAGGTTGTACCATGATTCCGGCAGAGAGGCATCTTCAAGAAAGTACTTAATCGTATCCATGAGCGTAAATTTCTTTGAGGAGTGAAAAGCTGCAAATGAGTCCCCGAATACCCTCCTGTCAATTCCACGGATCACCCGGGCGAATTCTGTAAGCTTAGAGCAAACCCCGTCGGACCAAATTTGAGAGGGTTTACGGAGCTACGCGGGCGCCAGGATGGTTTGTAAGCCGACAAGGCAGTTGCGTTGTTCGACCTTCTTCCCGGTTTCCTCGTTGGCTTTCCTTCCGGAAAATAACGGAAGCACGATCAGCAGGATTTTGCGACTGCGAGCAATTGGGCAGGACCCATCTTTCCCCATTTTTCGGTATTGACCCTTCGGAAAAAACGGTCTGTTTAAGGCGAAAAGATCGGGCTGTGGCGCAGTTTGGTAGCGCGCTTGCATGGGGTGCAAGAAGTCGCTGGTTCGAATCCAGTCAGCCCGACCATTTTTTCTTCATCCGCATCCAATCGGGGCCATCCCTTCCAAGTGGGTTGTTCGCGGCACCTCAAAACTGGCGTCCAACCATGATTGAACCATATTCATGGTCACGCCCCTGCCCTTCGAATTCTTCCGTGCGGAAAGTCCTTGCAAACACAAGTTGCCAAAGCTTGTACCGAAAGCCAACGCCGAGAATTACCTCGGCGACAAAAGGGCTGCTCTCAACACTGTGGACGTAATCGCGGAAGACCGGCCCATCGAGGGTAATGGCATGGGCGACGGCTGTTCCGCGGGTTCCCGCAAAAACGCCCCATGACCAATCGCCTTTCGGGCCAGCACCGTCGAACATCAACGGGGAAGAGTAGCTCCCGAGCTGGACGCGTGGTGTCAGGTAGACAAGAGGCAGATCGTAGCCGAGGCGCAGAAGCACCCCCGCATAGGCCTCCGTGCGGAAATTGCCCAGGGCCAGTCCCCACTCGAGATAGCCATCCATTTCCAGCCATCCTTTTCCCGTGACCTGCTCAAGCCGGCGCAGGCGCAATTTTCGGTCAAGCAGGAGATTGAAGGTAATTTCCTCAGGAACCTGGCTGTCCCAGCCGACGAAGGTGCGGTTATTACTGATGTTGTTGTGGACAAAATCCTGCACCGGCTCGGCAAGGCTGTTCGGCCCGGTAAGCCCGACGACAAAAGTCAGAGAACTCATGCTTTCCCGGTTGTAAACATTGAGGGACCACTCCAAGCCAAGCCAGCCGGCAAAGGGACGCTCACCCGGCGGCGGAACAAGGGCGTCTAAATCATCCGGCGTGTACATAAGCTGCGTGAGCCCCGTTCCCCAATCGAGACGGATCTCCCCCTGCTCCTCCCTGATCAGACCGGACGAAACCCCAATGTCCGTAAGCGAATTGTGGAAACGAACCATGAGCTTCTGCAACGGATTAAGGTCAAGGGCAAGTACCGGCGAGAGCAGAGCAATCCGAACCCCGTTGGTGTAATCGCGGTCCGAGCCCGCGAATAAATCATTGTCCAACTGCAACGTCAGGTGGGAAGGCCGCTCCTTTTCTGTCGGGGAAACCGCAGGCTGGGCTGTGGCAACCAGCGGCCACAGGACAGCAGAGAGAATTACGACCTGAGTAGTTCCGTTTCCGTGCACGAGGATGATTTCTTCGCTTTCCGACCAAAGATCAAGTCTTCTCCCGCTTCCAGTCGAGCGCTTCCTGATAAAAGGGAAAGGAAAACCGCTCCAATGCGCGCCGTATCTGCCTTTCCATCCGCTCATCGCACTTGTCCCGCCACTTTCGCATGACTTCCCGCGGATCGCGGCGAAGGCCGAAAAATCCCTGCGAATCGTCTGGACGGGCACTCGCGGCGAGGGCACCGCGCGCTCTTTCCCCATACGGCAGGCCAAGGCCTTCAAATGCATTCCGAAAGGCTCCCTCCGGATCCGTGCAGAAATCCTCGTGGTGGAAGCGCAACCATGCGGGATTGCGTTCCATTTGCCGGATTGTCACCAGGTAGCGGATACAGTAGCCGGCGGCAAAGAGTTCCACCGGGTCCGATCCGGAAAAATTGCGCAGGCCCTGCTCAATTTCAGGAATAACACGAAGAGATGGTTGCGCAGTAAGCTGACGGAACCACTTGCGGGCGTTTTCGTCATCCATGCGAAGATTGGAAAGAATCAACGGTGCGGGATGGCGAAAAAGGACCGCAACCCGACCGCCATACCGGTGTTGGAACCACTCCCCAAGCAGCATTCCACCGGTTTCCTTGATGATGACCCTCGGGCGCGAGCGAAATTGCCAACGCAGTTCTTCGAAGGAGAGAAATCGCGGCCCGTATCCGCGCGCGGCGGCATCGTAAATTGCTTCATGACGGGGGGAGGTTTCCCCGGCAGCAAGGTATGTGTTGTACAACGACCAATCCCCCATGCGACTGGTCTTCCGGTTCATCGGCTCATGCAGATAGATCGAGCGGTCCGCCATTCCCAGGATGGAACCGATCCACGTACTCCCGGAACGATCGTGCCCGAGGAGGAAAACGTTGGGATATTCTCCGGGAGACCGTCTTCGCAGAGCAGGAACGGCCAGCCGGTTGGCAATCGCTTTCGACTGGTCTTTTCCCACCATAAGCGCTCCGACCTATCGGCGCACCGTCCAGCCGGTATGAACCGGGGTGGGCAACTTGCCGGGATAATCGAGGGTAAAATGCAAACCTCGGCTCTCTTTTCGCTGTAGGGCGCAAGTAATGATCATTTCCGCGACGTCGACGAGATTGCGCAATTCCAGCAGTCGCGGCTCCACGCGCACGTTCCAGTAATATTCCTGGATTTCGCGTTTGAGGTTCCGGATCCGCGTCTGCGCGCGCCGCAACCGTTTGTCCGTACGGACGATGCCAACGTAGTCCCAAAGTGTTCGTTTCAATTCGTCCCAGTTGTGGCTAAGAATGACGCGCTCGTCGCTGTTCTGAAGGTCGCCCCCGACCCAGTCTGGAAGTTCCGGCCGGTCAAGCTCGTTTGCCGCGAGGTACCGCTCCACCGACTCGGAACCGCGATGAGCCATGACGACGGCCTCGAGCAGACTATTGCTGGCGAGACGGTTGGCCCCGTGCAGGCCCGTACAGGCCACTTCCCCGCAGGCGTACAGCCCGGGAAGGTCGGTTTCCCCGGAAAGGTTGGTGAAGAGGCCGCCGCAGAGGTAATGCATAGCGGGAACGACCGGAATCGGTTGTTCCGCCATGTCGAAGCCGGCGTTCCGGCAATTTTCGTAGATGTGGGGAAAGCGCTCGCGCAGGTAGGCCTCGTCGCGGTGCGTAATATCCAGCCAGACATGGCGCGCCCCCGACTTTTTCATTTCGCTGTCGATGGCCCTCGCAACCACATCACGGGGGGCCAGCTCCTTCCGTTCATCGTAACCAGCCATAAAAGCCTCGCCCTTAAGGTTCCGAAGAATGGCGCCCTCGCCACGCACCGCCTCACTGATAAGGAAACGGTGATCCTCCTCGGAATAAAGCGCGGTGGGATGGAACTGAATGAACTCCATATCGCGGATCTCCGCCCCGGCACGAAAGGCCATGGCAATGCCGTCTCCGGTGGCGATGGCCGGATTGGTCGTGTACAGGTAGACTTGGCCGATACCCCCGGAGCAGAGCATAACCGCCTTGCCGGCAAAGGTCTGCACTTCCTCCAGCTGCGTATCGAAGCCATACAGGCCAAGCACCCGCGGAACGGAGGCGTCGACCGGAAAGCCAGCCAGCGCCAGCTTGCGGTTTGTGATCAAGTCGATGGCATGGATATGTTCGCGGAGGGTAATGTTTTCATGCTCGTCCACGGCCTGGAGCAAGGCGGCTTCAATCGCCTTGCCGGTGAGATCCTTAACATGAAGAATGCGACGTTTGGAATGTCCTCCCTCACGGTGTAGGGAGACGCGCCCATCCTCCAGCTGGGTAAAAGCTACGCCCATTTCCGCGAGTTCGCGGATTCGTTCCGGGCCTTCGCGCACGATCGTCCGCACCACCTCTTCGTCGCAGAGCCCGTCCCCTGCCTCCAGCGTATCGCGGACGTGGGACTCGAAGTCATCGGTCTGCGAGGTTACGGCGGCGATACCGCCCTGGGCGTAATTGGTGTTGCTTTCGGCGCGTTCCTTTTTTGTCAGAATGCAGACGCTGTAGCCTTTTTCCGCTACTTTACAGGCAAAGCTCAGGCCCGCGATCCCGCTGCCGACCACCAGCACATCATAGCTGTGTTGCATGGCGAAGACGTTACGAAAGGGTAAACGGAGCGCAACGGTAAAGCCGAGTTACCCCGCCTCAGACGAGAACATTGTCGATGAGCCGGACTTCATCGCACCAGACGGCGGCGGCAACAAGGGTGTTGCCCGGCGCAATTTCCGCGCGAATTGGTTCCATCGTTTGCGGGTCCACAGCGCTGACGTAGATCACGCGCAGACGCCGCACTTGCGCAATATGGTGCGTCACCTCCGCGATTATACGGTCCACGTTGACAGTTCCGGTCTCGACCAGCCGCTGAGCCTCGAGCAGTGCCCGGTAAAGGGTCGCCGCATCGGCGCGCTGGGACTCGTTCAGGTAGGCGTTGCGGGCGTTCAGGGCGAGGCCATCTTCGGCCCGCACGACCCCCTCTTCCACGACACTTACGGGAAAGCCGAGGTTGTCCACTATCCTGCGCAGAACGGCTGTTTTCTGTGCGTCCCGGCGACCAAGAACCAGCAGATCGGGCCGAACAAGGTTCAAAAGCTTCACATGCAGCGTACAAACCCCGCTAAAATAATGCGGACGGGAAATACCGCACATGCCGACGCTGACCGCATTCTCATTCACGACCGTGGAAGTTCCTTCCGGGAAAAGGTCCCGCGGGAGGGGCCGGAAGACGATATCCACCTCATGCTCTTCGCAGAAATCGGCATCGCCCGCGGCATTGCGGGGATACCGCTGAAAATCCTCGTTGGGCCCGAATTCGAGGGGATTGACAAGGGTCGAAACAACGACGACGTCCGCCTCTTCCCTGGCACGGCGGATCAGCATGGCATGGCCTTCGTGGAGCGCCCCGCTCGTGGAGACGAGCGCAAGGAGTTTCCCCTCGGTGCGCAGGCGCACGGCGGTCTCTTGCATTTGGTTCGGATTTTCAATGACTTGCATTACCTGAGCTTTCGATAAAGAAAAAGAGCATCGGGCCGCTTCCTCAACCCCGGAGTTCGATTTCCCTCCGCAGCCGGCACGGATTTTCTCGGATTCCCGCTTGTCGAGGCCGCCAATCCTGCTACCCATTTTGCTCCATGGCCCGTATCAACGACCATTTTCTCAAGCTGCAAGCCTCCTACCTTTTCAGCGATATTGGCAAACGCGTGGACGCCTTCACCAAGGCCAACCCGGACACTCCCATTATCCGTATGGGCATTGGGGATGTCACCGAACCGCTGCCGGAAGCCTGTCGCAAGGCCTTCCATGAGGCCGTTGAAGAGATGGGGACACGGGAAGGGTTTCGCGGCTACGGTCCCGAGCAGGGCTACCCTTTCCTGCGGGAGGCCATCGCTGGAGAGGAGTTCCAAGCGCGCGACTGCGATGTCCGTCCGGGCGAAATTTTCGTCTCCGATGGTTCGAAGTGCGACAGCGGCAACATTCAGGAAATATTTTCCTCCCGGGCCAAAATCGCCATCCCGGATCCAGTGTACCCGGTCTACCTTGACACCAATGTCATGGCCGGCCGCACCGGCTACAACCTCGATGGCCGCTACGAGGGCATTACCTACCTCGCGGCGACGCCGGAGAACGGTTATATTCCGGCCCCGCCGAAACAGAAGGTGGACCTGGTCTACCTCTGCTTTCCCAACAACCCCACCGGGGCCTGCGCCACTCGCGAAGAACTCCGGCAATGGGTGGCATGGGCGCGCGAGAACGAAGCCATCCTGCTTTTCGACGCCGCTTACGAAGCCTTTATACGCGAGAAATCCATCCCCCACTCCATTTTCGAGATTGAAGGAGCCCGCGAATGCGCCATCGAGTTTCGCTCCTTTTCCAAGAAGGCCGGCTTCACCGGGGTACGCTGCGCCTACACCGTCATTCCCGAGGATCTCGTTGCCCGTGACGGCAGCGGGGACCGGGTCTCCGTACACAAGCTCTGGAACCGCCGTCACAGTACCAAGTTCAACGGAGTTGCCTACCCCGTTCAACGCGCCGCTGCCGCCGTCTTCACCGACGAAGGCAAATCGGAGGTGCGCCAACTGATCGACTTCTACATGGACAACGCCGATCTCATCCTGAAAACAATGCGCGAACTGGGGTTCAGTTGTGCCGGAGGAACCAACGCCCCCTATGTTTGGATTCGCGCCGGCCAGTCTTCATGGGAACTCTTTGACCGGCTTCTCAATTCCTCCGGTATCGTCTGCACCCCCGGGGCCGGCTTCGGCACCTGCGGAGAGGGCCACATCCGCCTCTCCGCCTTCAATTCCCGCGAAAACGTCGAGGAGGCCATGCGCCGCCTCCGCAAGGCGGGGCTGCAGGCACCGGCGTAAAAGTAGGATAATTCAGGCCTTCCGAAAAGAGGCCCATCCCAACGAGTCTTGCCTTCAGGCCCGATATTGCCAAAGCAAGATCCTCGGGGCGGGACCGGACCTGAAGACCCGACTCATCGGGTTCGGCTCGTTCGCCCGGTAGGGCTCGTTGATCGAGTTCGGCCTGCACTTGACGGGGGTGCCGGGAGCGGTCATCGAAGGAGCGCCATGAAATCAATCCACCACTTGATTCCCTCTTTTCTTTTCGTTGGTGCCTTCGTCCTCCTTGCCGGCTGTGATGTTCCCCTTGTTCCCCTCGTTGATGCCGGAAGCACGGAAGTTCCCCGGCTGGCTCCCCAAGAAGAAGGGCAGGAGGTTGCGGGCAATGATCTTATGCCCTTTGGCGTTCGGATGAATGCCGTCGGAGAGATTGAGCGCCTTCCGGCCGGCGACATCCTCGAGGAGGAAAGGAATAAGCTCCACCCCCTCGCTTTGCGCTAATTCCCTGTAAAGGGCGTTGAATTTTTCCGTGTAGGCCTCCCCCATATTGGGCGGAGCTAACATGCCGGCGAGAATTATGCGGGCTTGCGGCCATTTTGCGCGGACCTTTTCAAGAATCCCCCGAAGGTTGGCCTTCGTAGCTTCAGGCGGTTGTCCGCGAAGGGCATCGTTGGCCCCGAGAGCGAGAACAAAGGTATCCGCCGGTTTGCGCAGAATCCAGTCGATGCGGCGCAGGCCGCCGGCACTGGTATCCCCGCTGAGTCCGGCATTGATGACCTCTACCTCCCGGCCCCGCTTGCGGAGCTTTTTTTCCAATACGGCGGGATACGCCTGCTCCGGATCGAGCCCGTAGCCGGCCGTCAAGCTGTCTCCCAGAATGACGATTCGTTCCGCCTCCTTTGCGTTGTCATCCGCGCCATGGAGGAAAATGCCACCCGTCGTGGAAAAGATGAGCGCAATGGCCATAGTGAAGCGATGCCCACGGATCATGTAGGTACCGTGGGTCGTCTTCATCCTCGCGTCAACGCAGGCCCGTACGGCCTCCCTTCTTCCGAATTTTCTCCATGCTTGAAGCCCAATCCGTCCGGAAAGAATACCCGGGCCAAACCGGTCGCCTGACCGTTTTGGCCGACATTACCTTTACGATTGGCAAAGGCGAAACCGCCGCGGTCGTTGGTCCTTCCGGCAGTGGCAAGACCACGCTCCTCGGTCTCTGCGCGGGCCTCGACATCCCAAGCGGTGGCTCCATCCTGCTCGACGGCGAACCGATCGAACAATTGAACGAGGACGCCCGCGCTCGGATCCGGAATGAGCGGCTGGGGTTTGTCTTCCAAAATTTCCAGCTCATACCGACCCTGACGGCTCTGGAAAATGTCTGTGTACCGCTGGAATTGAAAGGCACCCGCCATGCCGAAAAGGCGGCGCGCGACTGGCTGGACCGGGTCGGGCTTGCCGAGCGGCCCCATCATTATCCGGTGCAGCTCTCCGGCGGTGAACAACAACGAGTCGCGATCGCGCGCGCCTGCGTTGGCCAGCCGGCTCTCCTCTTTGCGGACGAACCCACCGGGAATCTCGACGGTGAGACCCGGGAACAGATCGAAGACCTACTGTTTGATGTCCACCGTCAGTCGGGCAACACGCTGGTCCTCGTTACCCACGACCTTGAACTGGCCGCCCGCACGGATCGCACTTTCCGGCTGCGGAAAGGACGCATGGAATCCCGCGAAGGGCCCGCAGCCACATGAAAGGCGGAGAAGGCAATCACCGGGGAGTTCCGGGGATGGCGTGGATCGCGCGGATGGCTTGGCGTGACAGCCGCGGCCGCCGGCTGCTCCTGGTCCTCTTCACCGCCAGTGTTCTTTTTGGCCTTGGCGCAGTCGTTTCCATCCATTCCCTCCGCGACAACTTACAGCGGGTGGTCGAAGAGGAGGCCCGGGCACTGCTGGGAGCGGACGCGGTCCTGGAGACACGCTTTGCGCCCTCCGGTCGACTGGAACGCTTTCTCCGCGACCTTCCCGGGGAAACCGTCCGCGAGCGCCGCTTTCGCACAATGGCGGTCTTTCCGGGTAAAGAGGAGAGCCGCTACGTCGAGGTGCGCGCTCTTGACGGTCCGCTCCCGTTCTACGGCGAAATGGAAATCGAGCCGGCGACGCTCGACCAAGCCGCGGCCCTTCAATTGGGAAAGGCAATTGTCGAGAAGGGTCTGCTGGTTCAGCTTGGGCTGCAGCCGGGGGACAAAATCCGGCTCGGGAAAACCAGCTTTACCATTTCCGCCGCACTGGTTCGCATGGCGGGGGAATCGGAAATCAGCGGCTTTTTTGCGCCACGCATTTATCTTAAGCGGGAGGACCTTGCCGGAACAAACCTGCTGCAACGTGGCTCACTGGTCCGGTACCGCACCTACGTCGGCGTGGAAGCAGATCAACGGAGCCGCCTCCGCGACGTCCTCGCGCAAGGCCGGCAGGATCTTTTCGCAGAAAAAAACGTACGCGTGGAAACGGTGGCGGACCGTCGCCGCAATGTGGAAGCCGTCCTCGACAACCTGCTCGATTTCCTGATGTTGAGCGGCTTCATTGCCTTGATCCTCGGCGCCGTCGGCATGATGGGGGCGGTACAGGTTTTTGTGCAGAGCAAGCGCGACGCCATTGCCATGTTGCGATGCCTTGGAGCGACGGCGCGGCAGGCCTTTGCCATCCATCTGCTCCAACTCCAGTTCTTTGGCATCCTCGGGGCGATCGCGGGAAGCCTCCTCGGCGTGGCTCTGCCGTTTCTCGTGCCGCGGGTGCTGGGTCCCTTCCTGCCTTTTTCCGTGGAGATTCAAGTGAGCATGCCGGCCCTTCTCACCGGCCTGCTTTTCGGATGGTTCATCGTTACGGGCGCGGCCCTGCTGCCATTGCTCGGAATCCGTAAAATCTCCCCCTTGAACGTGCTCCGGGCCGGAGTCGACCCGCCGTCGCGAGGATGGCGGGATCCTCTGGTTTGGGGGATTGGCGCGCTTTTTGTCCTCGGCATGCTCGCCTTTGTTCTGCTGCCGGCAAGGAAACCGCTGACCTCTCTCGGCTTTCTGGGCGGGATCGCCCTCGCTCTCGCCCTGCTTGCCCTCCTCTCGTTTTTGCTGCGTGCCGGCCTTCGTCGCCTGCCGGTCCGCAGGGTTCCTTACGCCTACCGCGTGGCCCTGAGCAATCTCTACCGTCCCAACAATCGAACGCTGCTGCTCCTCGTTACCCTCGGGATGGGCGTTTTCCTTTTGCAGAGTCTCCTGCTGACGCGCCAGGCCCTTCTCGGCCAGACTGATCTCGGTGCCAGTGAGGATGCGGCCAATGTCGTCCTGCTCGATGTTCAGCCCGACCAGCGGGACGCGCTGCGCGAATGGCTGGGAGAGCGCGGCCTGCAGCCCCGCAACGAACTGCCCATTGTGACCATGCGGGTGGAGAGTATCAAGGGGCGGCCCCTCCGCGCTTGGAAGCAAATGCCCGATTCGCCCGTCGAAAACTGGGTTTACGCATGGGAATTCCGCACCACGTACCGCGATCATGTCCTCGACAACGCCGAGGTCGTCGCAGGCGATTTCACCGCCCGCTACGAGGGCGAAGAACCGTATCCGATTTCCTTTGCTGAAAACATGCTCGGGGACTTCGGGGTCGAACCCGGGGATTCCATTACCTGGAACGTGCAGGGAGTTCCCGTGCGAACGCGGGTCGACAGCGTCCGGCGCGTACAATGGGAAGCCGGTCGCCAGAATTTCGGGATCGTTTTTCCCCGCGGAACGATCGAGGCCGCGCCCACCACCTTCGCGGTCACCGTCCGAACGGAGGACCGGACAGAAACGACCGCCCTTCAGGCCGGGGTGGTAGATCCCTTTCCCAACGTCAGCCTGATCGACCTTTCCCTCGTCTTCGAAACGCTCGACGACGTGTTGAACCGCGCCGCCTTCGCCATTCGCTTTATGGCCGGATTCACGGTGGCGACGGGCCTGATCGTGTTGGCTGGGGCTGTCATGGGCAGTCGCTACCAGCGTATGCGCGAAAGCGTGCTGTTTCGGACCCTCGGTGCCTCGCGGGGATTCATCCGAACGGTGCTGATGCTCGAATTCCTGCTCATTGGGTTCGTGGCGGGAGTGGCCGGACTCTTTCTCGGTTACGCCGGCGCAGCGGCACTGCTCTATTTCGTGTTTGACCTGCCCCTGCAGCCTCTGCCGCTGGAAAGCCTCTTCGCCTTGTTTCTCCTCATGGCCCTGACCGTCGCCACCGGTTGGGCAACCTCCCGCGGAATCGCCCGCCATCCGCCGCTGGTTGTCCTGCGTCGGGAGTAATGGCGCTGTTATTGACCTATCCGGTCGATGCTACGTTTTCCGTCGTAGCACCTCCATTCCCCGAAGCATCCTGCCGTAGCCGTAGCATCCCGCCGTGAGGCGGATGGCATCATCATCGACCGAGCCGGTCGATGCTACGTTTTTCGTCGTAGCATCCCGCCGTGAGGCGGATGACGCATTCTCCCGAGAACCGCGTCCCGAACGCGATGTTTTGCGTTTGGACAGGAGCGAAAATTCCGCCAAAAATCCAAGTCCTTATGAACGATTCGCCTTCTCTTTCATCCCCCGGAAACGACCTTCTCGTCGGCTGGACAACCGTGGATTCCGACGAAGCCGCCCAGCGTCTGGCGGCGGGACTCATTAGTCGCAAGCTGGCCGCCTGCGTACAGATCGACCCTCCCATGCGGGCCGTCTTCCCATGGAAAGGAAAAGTTGAAACAGAGACGGAATGGCGTCTCTGGATCAAAACCCGGCGTGCACGCGAGGCGGACCTGCGGTCTTACTTCGATGAGGAACATCCCTATGAGACACCGCAATGGATCGCCGTCGTGGCCGACTCAGTACACTCGGGCTATCATGCATGGCTTTGCGAGGAAACAGCGAAGCGGCCCGACAAGGCCTGAAGGCCTCACTCATTGGCCAGCGCTTACCTCCATACCTGGAAGGACGACGTCTCACAATGATTGCCAGCAACGCCGGAGCGCTGGTAGGCGTGAAACCCTCTTCAAAAAAAGGAACCCGACATCCACGGGAATCGCCTCTTCGTATCCCGTGCTGCTTTTTGCGCGGGAGAAATCGGATCGCCCTGTCAATGGTGTTGAAGTGACTGGCACCGTCTGCGATCAAAACCGGGACAAGAGCGCTGAAAAAGAGGAGAGTCTGTTTGGGGTTTAGCATGGGACAGCCACGCTGCCTCTTCCACCCATTGTACTCTAGCCCAAACTGCGGATGCAAATTCGGTTAATCCCTTGCGTCTGTCCGCGACCCGTGCCTACCGTGCGGAATTATGGAAATAGCACCAAACAACGTTGTCACCATGCATTACACTCTCCGGAATCCGGAAGGAGAAGTTCTCGATTCCAGTGATGGCCGGGAACCTCTTGCCTACCTGCATGGTCACGGCAACATCATTCCTGGTCTTGAAAAGCAACTGGAAGGCAAGGCCGCCGGAGATTCGCTTGAGGCTCACGTTCCCTCCAAAGAAGCGTACGGCGAACACAATCCCGAGCGCGTCGTCGAAGCCTCTCGTTCGCAATTTCCGGAGGACGTCGAGCTCAAGCCCGGTATGCGTTTTCAGGCGGAAACCCAGCAGGGCCCACAAGTGGCCGTTGTCACCGAAATCGAAGGCGACACTGTCAAGGTAGATACCAACCATCCTCTCGCCGGGGTGGACCTGAAGTTCTCGGTCGATGTCGTCGAAGTCCGGGAGGCAACCCAGGAAGAACTCGACCACGGCCACGTG
>CAYFRH010000029.1:0-22847 GCA_964345345.1 uncultured Puniceicoccaceae bacterium
TTCCCGTCCGCTCGCCGTTCGCAAGCCGCAGCGACAATTCCGGCGGCAGCGCCCAACCCGCCTCCCAAAGGGCCTCCGCCGCCGGCAAGCCCCGCGCAAGGGCCGCGCGGACCGCCTCCTCGCCGGGCCGTCCCCCGCCGAAGAGTTCTGCGAAGCGCACGCCCGCACCCATGCGCCCGGAAGCCCGGAGCCACCAGCGCCAGCCGGGAAGGCTTTGTCGTTGCAGGAGCCGCAATTTCATGCCCGTACGCTCCCGCGCCGCGTCTCGCAGCGTCAACACGGCCTTTTACCTGATTTCAGGCTTTACGGATCTTTTGCGGACGCCTGCGCCAGCCATTAAAAAGCGGACAGAGGGGGCAGGCGTCCCCGCTGCCATCGCAGCGGGTGCGGGCCGTGCAGAAAGCGCGACCGTAATAGATGATCTGCAAGTGAAGATCGGACCATGAGTCCTCCGGGAACAACCGCTTCAGGTCTTTTTCCGTCTGTTCAACGGATTTGCCGCTGGTCAGGCCCCAGCGTTGAGCCAGACGGTGAATGTGGGTATCGACAGGGAACGCCGGAACTCCGAAGGCCTGCACCATTACGACCTGCGCCGTCTTATGCCCGACTCCGGGCAGCGCTTCAAGAGCGGCCAGGTTCCGAGGGACCTCTCCCTGATAGTCTTGCATGAGGATTTCGGAGAGGTGGCGAATCGCCTTGGCCTTCCGCGGACCGAGCCCGCAGGTTTTGATATACGATAAAATTTCCGCCTCCGGGACGCGGGCCATTTCGGCCGCCGTTGCGGCCCGTGCAAAAAGAGCCGGCGTCACCTTGTTGACGCGTTCGTCGGTGCATTGCGCGCTCAGTAAAACCGCCACCAACAAGGAGAAAGGATCCTCGTGCTGCAAAGGAATCTCCGGCTGCGGGAAGGTCTTTTTCATTTCCTGAAGGATGATGTCGATGCGCTCTTTTTTGGTTGGCCCGCGCCTTCCCGGGGCGGGTTCGTTTGCCGATGCGGTTGAATTCTTCATTTTCGGGGTAAACTTACCGGAAATTCCTTCCCACGCCAACCGGAAGACCTTTAGAGCTTATGACCATGTCCTCCATCCTTCAGTACCATCCGCTGTCCTTTGACCCGGATACCCTCCCCCGCGAGAAAAAACGCCATTACATATCCGCCTCCGAGGAAGAAATCCAAGCGATGCTGGCCCGTGTCGGCGCCGAAAGTCTGGACGACCTTTACGCGCATATCCCTGCGGACCTCCGCTTTCCGGAAGCCCCGGACATTCCGGAGGAAGCCGCCTACGAAGCACTCCAGGAACTTCTACCAGCCATCGCGGCGGAAAACACGACGGCGATCTCCTTTCTCGGCGACGGTCTTCCCCACTACACTACATCCCCGGTGGTGGGTCCCATTTCGCGAATTCGAAACCTCAGTACCGCCTACACTCCCTACCAGCCCGAACGATCCCAGGGAACGCTCATGACGCACTGGATTTACCAGTGCCTGATGTCCCAACTGACCGGCTTTGAAGCAATTAATAGTTCTCTCTACGACCGTTCCACGGCCATTTTCGAGGCCATGTGCACGGTGGTCCGTCTTAAGCGAAAAGCGGACACCGTTCTTCTCAGCGAGGGAATTTATCCCGGCGATCGCGAAGTCATTGAAACCCTTCTCGCCGGTACGGGCGTTCATGCACGCTGGATTCCTCTCGACCCGGATACGGGTCGTCTCGATGTCGGGGCGGTGCGGGCTTCCCTTGAAGAGGATCCCAAGCGCTTCGCCGGATTCGTTTTTCCACAGATCAACTCCCTCGGCCTCTTGGAGGATGTCGACGCCCTGACCAACCTCGCGGCGGAAAAGGAAATCCACAGCATCGCGGTAATTGACCCGATGCAATTGGGCACCGGCGGGCTGAAACCGCCGACGGAATTCGGCGAGAAAGGGGCCGACATTCTTGTCGGCGAGGCGCAGCACCTCGCCATCGGTCCGAATTTCGGTGGTCCTGGCCTTGGCCTCTTCGGGACCCGCTTCAACGAGAACAGCCGTTCCGTTATCCGGCAATCGCCAGGGCGATACGTTGGCAGCGGCAAGGACATGGCCGGCCGGAACAGTCTCCTCATGGTCCTTAGCACACGCGAGCAGCACATCCGGAAGGACAAGGCCACCTCGAATATCTGCTCCAACCAGGCTTTTCTTGCCACCCTTGCCGGGGCCGCTCTCCTTGCTCGCGGGGAAAACGGAATGGCGGAAGCCTTCGCTGCCGGTCGTCGGCAGGCCCTCGAGGCCGCCCGTAAATTGACCGCCCTCGAAGGCGTGGAACTTGCCTATCCAGAGGGAACCTTCGTCAACGAGCCGGTTTTCCGCATCCGCGGGCAGGAAATCGGCGAATTGCTTGCCTCCGCGCGCCAGCAGGGCCTGCACCTCGGGGTCGATGTTTCCGGTCGGGTTCGCGACGGAAGCAACCTCCTCAAAATTTCCTTCAGCGACCGACCCGTCGAAGTTCACCTGCTCGTGGATTTCTTCAAGGGAATGGGTTTTGCCGCCGGTTCTTCCGAACCTGCGGCCGATGTTCCCGCGATCAGGGAAGGAGATCTCCGCCAAGGTGCCGTCGGCCTGCCGACCATCGATGAGAAAGAACTCGTCGCTTATTACAACAAGCTTGGGGATCTGAATGTCAGTCCGGACGACGCCTGCTACCCGCTCGGTTCCTGCACGATGAAGTACAACCCGCACATTAATGACTGGGCGGCCAATCTTCCCGAGTTTGCGGAGACCCATCCCCAAGCGCCTCTGGAGGATGTGCAGGGGAACCTGCACCTGCTTCACGAAGTCCAGGAATGGTTCAAAAAAATCACCGGTCTTGCCGGGGTGACCACCCAGCCAGTCGCCGGTGCCCAAGGTGAGCTGGTCGGTATCAAAATGTTTCAGGCCTATCACCGCGACCGCGGCGAGGAACAAAGAGACGTTATCCTGATTCCCGATTCCGCGCACGGCACCAATTTCGCCACCGCTATCATGGCCGGTTACCGCTCCGGAAAAGTCGACGGTTTGAAAACCGGGATCGTTCTTCTCCAAGGTGGCCCCGATGGCCGAATCGATATGGAGGATTTTCGGGAAAAAATCGCGACCTACGGCGAGCGCCTTGCCGGGATCATGATCACTAACCCGAATACCTGCGGCGTTTTTGAAACCGCTTTCCGGGAGATCTCCGACCTCGTCCATGACGCGGGGGGGCTCGTTTACATGGACGGGGCGAACATGAACGCCATCGCCGGTTGGTGCAATTTGGGCGCCATGGGCGTTGATGCGGTTCACAACAACCTTCACAAGACTTGGACCGTTCCTCATGGAGGAGGCGGACCCGGCGACGCCATCGTTGCGGTCAGCGAACGGCTTCTACCCTACCTTCCCGGTCATCAAATCATCAAGGAGGGCGGACGCTTCAGCCTTGAACGGGCCGAGCGGAGCATCGGAAGCTTTCACCGGCACTACGGCAACTTCGCCCACAAAGTACGTGCCTACACCTACCTACTGCGTCTCGGCAGGGAAGGCGTGCGGCGCATGACCGCGCTCTCTGTCCTCAGCGCCCGGTACTGCTTCGAAGAGCTCCGCGCGGCCTACCCAACTTTGCCCCGCGGCGCGGAATCCACTCCGCGCATGCATGAGTTCATTCTCACCCTCGATGAGGAAGACTTCGCAAACCTTGAAAAGGCCGGGATTCCCCGCGCCCAGGTCATTACGCGCGTGGGCAAACTCTTCCTTGATTTCGGTTTCCATGCGCCCACGGTGGCATGGCCGGAAACGTATGGACTTATGATCGAGCCGACTGAAAGCTATAGTCAGGGCGAACTCGACCGTTTTTCCGAAGCCGTCCTCGAAATCCGTTCGCTCTTGAAGGAATGTCCGGAAGTTCTCCTTCAGGTTCCTCATTTCACGCCCGTCGATCGGGTCGATGAAGTCGAGGCTAACCGGCATCTCCGGCTTTACGAACCTCTGCACTCCCTTCCCGACCTTCCCACAAATCGAATTCCGCCGCATGAAATCAGCGATATGCCGGTGCGGGAAATCAGTCAACGCCTGCGGGAAACGGTAGACTCAGCCCGTTGATGAACCGTCCCGATACTTTTCGGGGACAACCATACCAGATCCAATCAGGTTTGTGCAGATCCCCTTTATTCTCACACGGAGCCGCGGAGCCCACGGAGCAGGGATACATTATCTTCCCGAAAGCCCCTAAGCCCCGGGAGAAGACATTTGATTGTGCGCACACTTACTGAGATTTAGTATATTTGTAAATCTCTCCAAGGATTTCGTACGAAATGACATCATTTGAACAATCCGTCTTGAGTCTGCTGGCAGCCTCGGAGCATTCTTGAATTTTGTGCTCTTCTCCGTGAAGAAAGCGCAAAAAAACCTCTGCGCTTCCGCAGAGGTTTTTGTTAAGGAAAAAATGCGAAGTCGTTGATCAACCAGGATCGCTGGCAATTTCCACGTCCTCGACGGGAATTTCAATAATGACCGGGGAATCTTCTGCATCAGCTGGCGTCGGCACTTCTTCCGGGGCTTCATCCGGAACGGACGGCACACTGATTCGGCTGATATTATCACCGGTCTGCGTGATTTGTTCGGCCATGTCCGGAGTGACTTGTTCCTGCGCAACCCCTTGCGGAGCGATGGCGTAGACTTCACGGTCTTCCTGGTAGATGACCCGGATAACAAGTTTGTCGCCGGGGGCCACACTGACCTGTTTACCAGGTTCAATCAGGGTCGCCGAGACTTCCGTGGAATCGAGATCAACATCAGCCGTGAAATTGACCATTCCTTCAACGTTGCTGATTTCAAGAGTGGCCATTTCGCCGGCAAGGTTCAGACTGACCCCAAAGGTTGCTCCATAGCCTTCGACAACCCCGATTTCAGAGCTGACGTCAAACTGGGAGCCCATCGGGCCCGTCACCGTAGCGTTTCCTTGTTTTAGATCGATTCCGGTCGGAGTGATTTCGAATCTGCTGTCGGGAGCCAACTCGACGCGAGAACCGTTGGTCCGCGCAATCACTACAGTGGATTCGTTCGTTTCCACCATGCCCCCACTGGAAACATCCATGCCCGAGCGCACGTCCATCGTGCGGCCGTTGGCTGTGATTTCCGCGCCCGCAGGCTCAACGGAGATCGCCTGTTGTGACCACAGAGCGACTGGCAGGGAAAGGAATGGGAGAACAGCGATAATGAGAGATGTTTTTTTAACTTTCATGACTTGGAAGTGGATGAAGATACAGAATTTTACTTAAGAAATGAAAAAGCTAATGGGTGTTCCTCACCTTGACAAGTCTTAAGCGAAGAGGATGGCTACGACAATGAAAAAGGAGGAACGGATTCGGGTGCAAAAGGCCCTGGCGGACCGCGGACTCGCTTCCCGGCGAGAGGCAGAGGCATGGATTGCCGAAGGCCGGGTCACGGTCAATGGGGAACCGGCCGGGCTCGGGGACAAGTGCGCGCCGGGAATCGACCGTATCGCCGTGGACGGGAAAACCGTTCCCTACAAGGCCCCGTCGGCACTGACCCTTGCCATGCACAAGCCCAGAGGAATTGTCTGCACAAACCAGGATCCGCAGGGCGGCAAAACGGTCTTTGATCTCTTGCCACCGGAATTGCACCGGCAGCGCCTTTTCTGCGTCGGCCGCCTCGACAAGGAAAGCGAGGGCCTTCTTCTGTTGACCAACGACGGCGAACTGCGCCAGCGGGTCAGTCATCCTTCCCACCAGGTGCGCAAGATTTATGAAGTGCGCCTCGACAAGCCGTTGGACCCGGGCGACATACCCCGGTTGCGCTCGGGGATTGTCTGGGAGGGAGAGCGTCTCTGTCTGGAAAAGGTATTTCCTTTCACCCGGCAGGAAAACGAGGATTGGCGGCACCTTGAAGTCACCCTGCAGCACGGCCGGAAACGGGAATTGCGCCGATTATTCTACGCCCTGAAATACGATGTCCGGCGGCTGCGGAGGACGCAAATCGGCGGTCTCCCGCTGAAAGGAATTCCCCGCGGCACCTTCCGCTTGCTTTCGAAACGGGAACTGCGAATGCTTTTTGAGAATCCCGGCACCGCGAACCGGACGCGCCGGGGCCGCTCATTATCTGATTGAGCCCTAAAGCGGGGACGTCAGAATAGCTACTACCGACATGAAAAGCCTGCCTACACTCTCCGCTTGCTTCGCCTTTTTTACTGTGATCTCGGGCCTCTCCGCCCGTGATGACTTGGTGACTCTGTATGAACAACCGGATGTGCAAGCCGCCGTCGTCGCGAAGGCGAGTCCGGACGATCCACGGCTCGCCGAAACCCGTCCCGTTTTTGCCGAGGCGAAGGCGGCCCTCGGTTGGCAGGTGGGAACCTTCGAGTTGAAGACGACCGGCTTTGTCGCGGACGAGAATATCGGCAAGGATCTCCTTCCCGTCGAATCCGCGCTCGTCCGCGCGGGACCGCGGGAATCCGCCCCTGTCCTTGGGACTGTTGTCGGGGGAGAACCGGCGGAGGTGCTCGACAATGGCGCTTTCTGGAAATTGCGCCTCACGGTGGCCCGCCCAGTGTACTTTCTTCCCGCAACAACTCCGGCCCTGCCACCTGCCAAGGAGCCGATGGAAAGGACGCAAGCGGCGGCAGCGAACATCCGGGAAAAACCCGTTGTGGATCGCGCTTCCCCCCCTGGCTCGACTGCGCCGGCAAGGGCGCAGGAGACGACTTCCCTTTCCGCGGAACCCCGCGAGGGGGATTTGTCTCCGGCCACGGGTTACGAAGGTTTTCTGAAACGGACCAGCGGCTTTCTCGGTCTGTTCCGCCCGCCCTACCCCTTCGCCCTCGAAAACGCGCAAGGGCGGCGCCTTGCCTACGTCGATGTCAGCGATGTGATCCTTCCCGGTTCCCTGAAGGATTACCTTGATGAGCGCGTCACTCTCCATGGAACCCGAATCAAGGATTCCGATTCCGGGGAATGGGTCATTCAGGCGCGAAATCTACGGATCAAATAGTACCTTTGGTGGCCCCTCCTTTATGCAGACAATCGACGGAAAATCCCTTGCCGCAGAAATTCTCGAAGAACTTCGGGACCAAGTTGCCTCGCTAACCGGTCCTCCGCCCTGCGTGGCCTTTGTCCGCGTCGGCGAAGACCCGGCCTCCGTTTATTACGTCGGGGCAAAGCAAAAGAAAGCGGCCGAAGTCGGCATGGAAAGCCGGCTCCACACCTTTCCCGAATCCATCACGGAAGAGGAACTGCTCGCCGAAGTGGCGGCCCTGAACCATGATCCGGAAATTCACGGGATCCTCGTGCAGGCCCCTCTTCCGGACCATATGGATGAACGCACGGTCTTTAATAAAGTAGCTCCGGAGAAAGACGTGGATGGTTTCTCCGCGGCCAACCTCGGGCGACTCGTCCAAGAAGATCCCGACGCTTTTGTCGCTTGCACCCCCGGAGGCGTTGCCGAAATGGTACGGCGTTATGGCATCGAGACGGAGGGCCGCCATGTCGTCGTCCTTGGTCGCTCCCTCATTGTCGGCAAGCCGGCCGCCCTTCTTTTCATGCGCAAGGGCCCCTTTGCCAACGCCACCGTCACCGTCTGCCATTCCCGTACGAAGGAACTGCCTACCCTCACCCGGTCGGCGGACCTTCTCATCGCGGCTATTGGCCGACCCGCATTTGTCACTGCGGACATGGTGCGCGAAGGCGCGACGGTCATCGATGTCGGCATCAACCGCGTCGAGGATCCAAGCCGTAAACGCGGCTACCGCCTGCAGGGCGATGTCGCCTATGAAGAGGTTGCTCCGAAGTGCAAAGCCATCACACCGGTTCCCGGGGGAGTGGGGCCCATGACGGTCGCCATGTTGCTGAAGAACACCTTAAAAGCCGCCCTCGGTCCCACGTCCGATCCCTCCCGCTGAAAGAAAGACCGACCTCATGGAAGACCAGCCAAAGATCCTCGTTGTCGACGACCAGCAGATCAACATCCGCCTCCTTGAACGGAAGCTGGAACGCAATGGAATGATCGTGGTGAGCGCCACCAATGGGGAGGAGGCCCTCGACCTCGCCCGCAAACACCTCCCGGCGGTGGTCCTTCTGGACATCATGATGCCCGGCATGGACGGAATTGAGGTCTGCCGAAAACTGAAGGAAAAGGAGCCCACCCGGGATATCCCGGTCATTTTCATCACCGCCCGCACCTCCAAGGAGGGCAAACTCGAGGGCCTGGACGTCGGCGCCGCCGATTACCTTGTCAAGCCGATCGACCTGGATGAAACGATCGCCCGGGTGCGCACGCAGATCCGCATCGTCCAGCAGCATGAGGAAAACATTCGCCTGACCAGGGAACTGGAACAGTCGCGCCGCCAGAACGCCATCATGCACCTTACGGAAGGAATCGCCCACAACATGAACAATCTCCTCGGCGTCATGGTCGGCTATGTCTCCCTCATGAGACGCCAGATGGAGGATCCCGCGAAAATCGGGCAGAATTGCGAACGCCTCGAAGCGGCCATCAAACGGATGACCCGGATCGTCCACCAGCTCACGGTGATCGGTCACTTCAAATCACTGCAGAAAAAATCTTTTCCGCTCGACCGGCTTTTGCAGGGAGCCGTGGCCCGCTTTCACCGCATCGCCGCGACCGACAATCCCGTGCAACTGGAGGTGGACCTGCCCGAAGACTTCGCTCTCGTTACCAATCAGGAGCTTTTTGAGAGCGCCCTTGAGCGCCTCCTGCAGAACGCCTATGAAAGTTATCCCACCGGCGAGGGGGAAGAGGAGACGCCCCAACGTTCGGTCCGGCTGCGGGTACGCCGGGTGGAGGACAACAAGCAGCTCCTCATCGAGGTCCTTGACCAGGGTGAAGGCATCGACGATACCATCCGCGACAGCATCTTCGAGCCCTTTGTCTCCTCTTCCTCGGTGATCGGGCGGGGCATGGGCCTGACCATCGTCCGTCACGGCATTCACTGCCTCGGCGGGTCCGTGGAACTGCGTGACCGTGCAGAGGGCGGGACCGTTGCGGAGGTAAGCCTTCCCCTCGACCTGAAAGAGGAAGCGTCCATGGAGGAGAAAAAAAATGACGCGGCCTAAGCTTGCTTTTATCGGCGCCGGCCGCATGGCCGGAGCCATGGTCCGGGGAATACTCGCCCGCGGCCTCGCCAGGCCGGAAGACATCGCCTGTCTGAGCGCACCCGACGGAACGGCCGAAAAGCTGTCCGCCGAAAACGGTATTCGGTGCGCCGCCGATCACGCGGATTTGCTGCAAGGAGCGGATTGGATCATTTTAGCCTGCAAGCCCCAGCAGTTAAAGGACCTTCCTTCCTCACTCGCTTCTGAGACGCAGGGGATCGCCGTCCTTTCCATTCTCGCCGGCACCCCGCTGGCAAAACTGAAGCAAAGTTTTCCTGCGGCACGCCACCTTGTCCGCTGCATGCCCAACACGCCCGGGCAGGTCGGCGCCGGTATCACCGCCTTCAGTCCCCTCTCTCCACTACCGGCGGAAGAGGCGGAGATGGTCCGGCGTCTCCTGGGCGCGCTTGGTGAAATTGTGGAATTGCCGGAAGAGGACCTCGACGCGGTCACCGCGGTCAGTGGCAGCGGTCCGGCGTATGTCTTTTCCTTTATCAGCGCTCTGCGCGACGCCGGAGTGGAAGCCGGTCTTCCCTCCGGAACCGCTTATCGCTTGGCGTTGCAGACCGTAAAGGGAGCCGCCGCCCTCCTGGAGGCCGTGCCGGAATCCCCGGAGACGCACCGCGACTGGGTTTCCTCGCCGGGAGGGACCACCCTCGCCGGCCTCAAGGTTCTTGACGAGGGCGGTTTCCGTGACCTTGTCCGGGAAACCGTGTTCGCCGCGCAACAGCGCTCCCGCGAATTGGCCGGGGAATAAAAGCCCGATGGAGCGGCATCAATCCGGCGCTCCCCAAGCGCCTCCTCCGGGCGTCTCCAGCCGGATTGCCTCCCCGGGACCAAGGCGCAGATGGGCGTTCCCGGGAAGCGGATACCGTTGTCCATCCGTAGTTATTTTATACTGACATCCCGGCTTTCCGGCCCCTCCGCCCCCGAGCCCCGGGGCGCCCTCCCGGCGCCGCTGCCCGAGAAGCGAGACCTCCACCGCCTCGAGAAAGCGAAGCTCCCGCACGAGCCCGTCTCCTCCACGGTTCCGTCCCACGCCCCCGCTGTCCTTTCGTAGCGAAAACTCGCGACACTGAACGGGAAACCGCTGCTCGATGACTTCGGGATCCGTGATGGCGGTGTTTGTCATGTGGACGTGGGTCCCGGAGGCACCGGCACGGTGCGCGGTCGCGCCGGCACCGCCTCCAACGGTCTCGTAGTACCCGAAGTGCTCGTTGCCGAAGAGAAGATTGTTCATGGTCGCCTGTCCGCCGGCCGCGAGCCCGAGCCCGCGCACAAGCAGATCGACGAGGCGCTGGCTCGTCTCCACATTACCCCCGACCACGGCCGGACAATTGCGGGGTTCGTCCGGAAAAGGCGGATTCAGAAAGCAGGAGGGAAGCTTGATGCGCACCTTTTCCATAAGGCCCTCGTTCAGGGGCAGGGGCCGATTAACGTAGAGACGGAGCAAATACAAAATAGCGCTGCGGACGATCGCCGGGGTGGCGTTCAAGTTTCCCGGATGAGGTCCGTCGGTCCCGGTAAAGTCAAAAAGGGCCCCGTCGGGATGAAGGCGCAGATGGAGGCGCAGGCAGTGCCCGTCGTCGAGTGCCTCCTCCATGCGCAGCTCGCGCTTCCCCTCCGTCCCCAGCCGGGCAAGCAGGGCTGCGGAAGCCTCCCCATAGAGCACGTCGAGGTAGTGACGGACTTTTTCCGCACCCACCTCCCGAAGCGTTTCGGCAAAGAGAAGGCGTCCGCGCTGCAGGGAAGCCAGTTGAGCCTCCAGGTCCATGCGGTTCTCGCGCGGCATACGGGTCGGCCATGGAGCGCCGCGCAGCTGCTCTTCGAGCTGGTCCATGCGGGAACGGCCCGCGCGGATCAGCCATTGCGGAAACAGGACCACCCCTTCCTCGGCAAGGCAGCGGGCATCGGGGGGCATCGACCCGGGACTGCGCCCCCCGATCTCGGCATGATGAGCGCGGTTGGCAAGGTAGCCGAGCAGCCGCCCTTCCTCGTCGAACAGGCCGGTAATCAGGGTGACATCCGGAAGATGCGAGCCCCCGAAGGCGGGATGATTGGTCACAAGGACATCGCCGGGACGAAAAGAATGCCCTTGAGTCACCGTGCGCACACACAAGCCAAGGGCTCCGAGGTGAACGGGAATGTGCGGAGCATTCATGATCAGCCGACCGTCCGCATCGAGCAGAGCGCAGGAAAAATCAAGCCGCTCGCGGATGTTCGGGGAGAGCGCGGTTCGCCGCAGTTGCTCCCCCATTTCACCGACCAGCGCTTCGAAGCGGTTCGCGACAAGGGAACGGCGGATACGCTCGCCGGCAGCCGCGGCCCGTCCCTCCTTCCGGGCGGACGGGCGAAGGCGCAGGGAACCGGCGCTGCCAAAGCTTCCTTCCCATCCATCCTCGATAAAACAGGTACCGAAGGGATCGCGCAAAAGGGCCGGCCCGCTAACCCGCATTCCTTTTACGAGCTGCTCCCGGTCGATGACGGGGACCCGCGCTTCTCCGTCCCCGGTCCGGCATGTCTGCCACTTGTCCACCGGCACCGCCTGCCCCGTCTCCGGAAAGGCCTCCTCCGGCGTGGCCGGTTCCTTCTCCGCGACCCGGACCCGCAGGGCGACGGTCTCCAGTTCTCCGTCGCCGGGACGATAGCCGAATCGGCGCTCATAGGTTTCCGCGAAAGCGGAGGCCAGCCCTTCGCTGTCGGTGAAAGGAATTTCCACGGTCGCCTCCTGTCCGTACAGGCGCAAAAGAACCGTTCTTTCCAGCAGGTCGGTTTTTTCCGCCGGCACCCCTTCCGTGACCAGTTCCGTGCGCGCGCCTTCCGCCAAAGCTTCCAGCCGGGCGGGCAGGTACGGTCCGGCCTCTTTCAGGGGTTGCAGCACTTCCTCCTCTCTCACCGCCTCGGGCACGCTCTGCTGAATGCCCCGGGCACTGAGCAAACCCGCTTCAGCGGGAAAAAGTACTTCCGTAAGGCCGAGGGAATCGGCGAGACGGCAGGCATGAAGGCCGCCGGCCCCGCCAAAAACGACGAGGCCGTAGTTCGCCGGATCCTCTCCCTCGCGCAGGGTCACCTGCCGGATCGCCTGAGCCATCCGTTCCGTGGCAATCCCCAGCAGGCCCTCGGCCACTTCGTACGGATCCTCGTCCCCGCTTTCCCGGAGCAATTCCTCCAGTCGCCGACGCGGGGCCTCCGGTTCCAGCGGAATGGAAAAGCCCGCCGGGTCGAGCCGCCCGAGGAAGAAATGAACATCGCTGAGGGTGAGCGGACCGCCCGCCCCGTAGAGGGCCGGCCCGGGTTCCGCTCCCGCGCTCCCCGGACCGACATTGTAGCGACCATGGGAATACGTACAGCAGCTTCCCCCGCCGGCGGCCACGGTTTCGATGCGCAGGGCGGGGCGCTGCACGCGGGCCGGACCGACGGTAATCCGCTCGCGCAGGTTCCGCTTTCCGGCCCAACGGGAGACGTCCGTGGAGGTACCGCCCATGTCGAGACTGAGAATACGATTCCATCCGGCGCGACGCCCGGCCGCGACCGCGCCCATAACCCCGCCGGCAGGGCCGGAAATCAAGCTGTCCACAGGGTGGAAGCGCGCCCGCGCGACCAGACCACCGGCACTGGTCATCACCCGCAGTCCGGCCTCGCCGGAAGCCGCCTGCACCCGGTCAAGGTAATCGCCGAGAACCGGGCCGAGAAGCGCGTCAACAAGGCAGGTTTCGGCACGGTCGAGAAGCTTGCTGCGCGGGCTGACTTCGTGGGAAGGAATGACATGGGAGAAGCCCGCTTCGCGGAGCACCGCGGCGACTTCCTTTTCATGCCGGGAATCGCACCAGCTGTGCAGGAGGCAGATTGCGGCCACTTCGCAGCCATGTGCGCGGGCATCCGCGGCATTCTTCCGCAACCGGTCGATTCCAAGCGGTTCCAATTCCTCCCCACGCGGGGAGAGCCGGCCGCTGACACCATAGACGCGCTCGTAGAGGGGACGGCGCTCCCCGACATCGAGAGCGAAAAGATCGGGCCTTTTCTGGTCTCCGATGCGCAGGAGATCCTCGAACCCTGCGGGAAGGAAGAGGGCGACGGCAGCTCCTTTCCCCTCCAGCAGGGCATTGGTCCCCTTCGTCGTTCCGAGGCGAAGGCGCAGGTCATCTCCGGCCTGCGGAAAGCCGCCCAGCAACTTCACCATGCCGAGTACCGGTGCCTCCATCCCGGTCTCCACCTCGATCAAGTCCCCCGCCGCCGGATCGCCTTGCGCGGGCTCCTCCAGTTCAAGACGACACCCGTCCAGACGGGCGATTTGGCCGACGGACTTTCCCCGGAGGCGAATCCGACAACCGCGCAGCACGTGCGGCACAGGAAAGAGGGCCTCCTCAAGCAAAAAAACGCTCGATGTATCCACATTATGGATACGCGCGCGCAGATGACCGCTGGAGAGCACCTTCGCCCGTTCCCCTTTTCCCGCCTCATCCTCAAGGATGCAGTCAGTGAAGGTCCCTCCCGTATCGACGCTGAGACGAAGGCCGCTCATTCCCGTATGCGCCCAAGCTGCATAAGCAAAGTTCCTTCCTCCCGCAGCGATTTGCGATGGATTCGGGCCTGCGGGTCCCATTGACCCAGAGTGGTGTGAAATGCGTCCGAATGGTTGAAATGGCACAGGTGGACAAGCTCGTGCAGCAGCACATGATCCTGCAACGCCTGACGCAGCAGCAGGAGCCGCCAGTTCAAAGAAAGGGAACCCGTCTCGCTGCAGGAACCCCAGCGCGTTTTCTGGTCGCGGACGGCTACGCCATGCACACGCACCCCGTGCCGGGCGGCCAACTGCAGGACCCGCACCGGCAGGGCGACTTCCGCACAGCGGCGCAGCAGCGCGACGAGTTGCCATTCGGATTCCCCCGGAGAAGAAAGCCGAAAGTGAACAGCGGGGCCGGAGGGATCGATGCGCAGCCCGGGAGGTCCTCCTTCTTCCATCGTAATGCCGTAAGTCTCGCCTTCCATGCTGAGAAAGGGCGACGCCGTGAGGTAGTCGCGAAGGGAGGGAACCGCTGCCTGCTTCTCCAACTGCAGCCGCACCCAGGCCGCATTTTCGCGGAGAAAGGCGAATCCGCTCCGCTCCGGCGTACGCCGGGGAAGTTTGACGATAACGAGGGGGCCTTCGGAAATTTCCAGGCTGATGCGTTTGCGTCGGGACGAACGTTCCACCCGGACGGGAGCGATAAAATCGTCTCCGTGCACCGGGGCGGCGTCGAGCCGGATATGGCGGACTTCAGACTGGCGTACCTTGCTCAATTTCGCGGATCAGCTGCGAAGTTTTCTTTCGAAGGGCCGTTTCCGGGTCGATCCCCGCCCGGCGGCAGGCCCATACCATCTGTAGCAGCAGGAATCCTGCCTCATCCTCATCCAGCTTTTCGGCGAGCGCGTCCACGCCTTCCGCATCGGGCAGGTCGGAATGATCGAGTCCCTGCTTCTCGATTTGTTTCAGGGTATCGGAACAGTAGTAAAGAGCCGGGAGGGAGGACGGCAGGTGCTTGAACTTCCCCGTCTGCGCGGGGCCGTTTTTCTTTTCCCGGGCTTTGATCGCTTCCCATTGGACGAGGACTGCATCACTGTCCCCGAGGTTCATGTCGCCGAAAACGTGCGGATGCCGCCGAACCAACTTTTCGTTAATCTCCCTCGCGACCTCGTCGAAATCGAAATGACCGGCCTCGGCGGCAAGTTGCGCGTGAAAAACCACCTGCAGCAAAACATCGCCCAATTCTTCGCGCATGTGTTCCGTGTCCCCGCGGTCGATGGTGTCGAGGAGTTCCGCGGTTTCGTCGATCAACGGCTTGCAGAGGGTCTGGTGCGTTTGCTCCCGATCCCATGGGCAACCGTCGGGGCTCCGCAGGCGGGCCATCGTCGCACGAAGTTGCTGCATCGCATCCACGCCGAATCTTTTCCGATTTTTCGGCATGGCCATCAATGGGAAATTGCCAAAAAGTGCGCGCTCATGGACAAGTTAGCGGAAATCATGGCCGCGAAGCGGCGCGAACTGGCCGAACGCACGCGTCCTGTGCGCGATCACGAGCTTGCCTCTTTCCGTCCGGGCGCCCATCCGCGTCGCTTTGAAAAAGCCCTGCGCCGCGAGAAAGGGCTGGCCGTCATTGCGGAGATCAAACGCAAATCCCCGTCCGCCGGCGCCATCGCGGCCGGGCGTAACGCCGCCGAACAGGCCCGGATCTACTACAATGCCGGAGCCGACGCCCTTTCCGTCCTTACCGATGAATGCTACTTCGGCGGCTCCATCAGGGATTTGTGGGACGTCAATGACCTCCTTGGTCATCGCGCCGATGCGCGCCCGACCCTGCGAAAAGATTTCTTTGTCGACCGTCTGCAGATTCTCGAGGCCGCGGAGGCGGGGGCGAGCTGCATTCTCCTCATCGTGCGCGCCCTTGCCGACGGGGAGATGGCCGCGCTCTTCGAAGCCGCCAACCTTGCCGGGCTCGATACCCTCTTCGAGGTACATGAGGAAGCCGAAGTCGAACGCGCTCTCGCCGGCGGCGCCCGCATTCTCGGCGTCAACAACCGCGACCTGACCCGCTTCACCACCGATCTCGCCGTCACTGAACGGATTCTGCCGCAGCTGCCGGAGCATCTGACGACCGTCTCCGAGAGCGGCATTTTCAGCCCCGAGGACGCCTTCCGTGTGCGTGAAGCCGGGGCCGACGCCGTCCTCGTCGGCGAAGCCCTCATGAAGATGAAAGACCCGGAGCCCTTCATCCAGGCGGCCCACGAATGCTGAGGCCGAGGTCATCCCCCTCCCTTCCCCAATGGCCCTTTCCCCATCCCAGACGCGCGACCTTCTCGCTTCGCTGGATCACCATCCGCGCAAGCGCCTTGGACAGAATTTCCTCATTGATGGGAATATTGTCCGGAAATCCCTCCATCTTGCGGTCATCCGCAAAGGCGACCTCGTGGTCGAGATCGGTCCGGGACTCGGCACCCTCACCCGGGCGCTTCTCGAGGCCGGCAGCTTTGTCCATGCCGTCGAGGTCGATCCCGTCCTGAGTGCGCATTTGCGCGAAACCCTGCAACCGGAATTCGGGGAGAAACTGCACCTCATCGAGGGCGATGCCGTGAAAAGCCCGCGCGGGCAAATCCCGGCGGGAACCACCGATTTCAAGGTCGTGGCGAACCTTCCCTACGCCATCACAACGCCATGGCTGGAAGCGGTCCTGCAGCCGCCGTTACCGTCGCAAATGGTTCTCATGATGCAAAAGGAGGCAGCCGCCCGCATTACCGCGCAACCGGGCAGCAAGGCCTACGGGGCGATTTCCATCTTCATCGCCGCCGCCTACGAAAAGGCGGGCGTGCACCATGTCTCCCGCTCCTGCTTCCATCCGATACCGGGCGTCGATTCCATCCTCTTGCACCTGCAGCGGCGGCAAAACCCCATTGTTATCAGCCGCGAGGCGCGCGACCTGATCCGCCGCCTTTTCACCCAGCGCCGCAAGCAGATCGGCAGGCAGCTCGCGAAGGAACCTGTGCTGCGGGAGTGGCTGGAGCGTCTTCCGGAGTTCGGAGCTTCCCGTTCCAGCCGACCCGAGGACATCCCGCTCACAGCATGGCTTCACTTGCAGGATGTCCTTCGGGAACCAAGCGGAACTCACCGGAAAGAACCCTCTGTGTAGTTGTATATCACTACCTACAACAAAAAAAACCGGGAAACCCGTCTGTAGTCGCCGCAGCGACAGAACCCGGCCGAAAATACTGTTTCTTGACCCCGGCCTGATACGGTGTAAACCCGGATTTAATGTCACAACCGGGGATCAGGGCCTTGGGGCGAAGGAACGTATTGATGGCGTTCGCCCTTCTCCTTCTCGTTCCCCTTTCCCCTCCGCTTCACGGCTCGCCCTTTTTCGATCCCGAGGCCGGTTTTCCTCTTATCCGGCAATTCCGTCCCGTCGATTATGCGGGGCATCCGCAGGTCCACGCGGTCGAGGAAGGACCGGAAGGAACGATCCTTCTCGGAAACGCGAACGGCATGCTCGAGTACGACGGAACCCGCTGGACCCATATTCCCGCTCCCGTGGCAACGGTCTTTCAACTGACCCGCGGCCCTGATGGCCGGATCTATGCCGGAGGGGATGACTCCTTCGGTTACTTCGCAAAAAACGCCTCGGGCGGGTGGGCCTACCGGTCCCTCATGGACCGCTTTCCCGCCAAAACCGGTCGCCTCCGGCGCGTCCTTCAGCAGGCGCAGACCGCCGATGGCCTCTTCCTCGCCAACCCCGAAAGCGCCTTTCTCTGGAACGGGGATACCATGCGGCTTCTTGAGGAATGGGGACCTTCGCCCCGATTTCATGTTCTGGACAACCGGCTTTATGTTCTCATCAAGAATCGGGGGCTCTTCCGTCGGGAGAAAGGGAACCTGGTCCCCGTTTCCGACGCCACGGTTTTCCAGAAGCCCGTTTTCTTCCTGCCCGCCCGTCTCCCGGATGGTCGTCTTCTTGTCTTCATGGGAGAAGGGGGCACCTGGGTGGTCGATGAAGCCACCGGCCGGGCCGAACCGTATGCCACCCCGGCGGACAGCATTCTTGAAAGGACGCGCTTCGAGGACATTCTTCCGATCCCGGGTATCGGCCTGGCCATTACCACATTCGGAAAAGGCGTCCTCATCCTTTCCGCCGACGCCCGGAAAATGCGGCTCCTCGACCGGGAGATGGGCCTTTTTGACAATGTCGCCTTCGATGTCCACCTCGACCGGGAAGGCGGTTTGTGGATTGCCTTCAACACCGGATTGGCCCGGGTTCAGATCAAGGGCCGGACCAGTGTTTTCAACGACCGCAACGGACCGCCACGAGGTACGGTCGACAGCTGGGGACGCCTCGGGGACCGTCTCTATGCCGGCTGTTTTGACGGACTTTACGAGCTCATTCCAGCCAATCCCCGGACGGGAACATCGGCCCGCTTCGTTCATCTCAACCTCGACGTCCGGAATGTCTTCTTTATCCGTGAATTCGGGGAGGAGTTGCTTTTCACGGGTCGCGGGTATCTTTACCGGCTTGCAAAGGCCGACGCCACGAAGGGAAAATCACAGAAGCCTCGCGCCATCCCCGTTCTGGACCTGCAAGGGGCACTGCCTTTCCATGCCGGTTTTTCCAGGCTGTACCCAAATCGGCTCTACATTCCGACTCTGCAGGGCTTCGCGGTCGCCGAGAAACGCAACGGGCGCTGGGTTCTCGTCGAAAACAATACCGCTCTGGGCTACACCCGCAGCTTCGTGGAAACCCGCGAGGGAGACCTCTGGCTGTCCAGCTATACCCTCGGCTTTGTCCACGTCGCACCACCGGACTCCGGCGACTGGAGCAAAGCGGAGTACACCGTCTACAAAAACGGGCACGGCCTTCCCGATGAAGTGATCTGGACGGAGATTTACGCGGATGCGGAAGGTCCCTACTTTTTTACCGATAAAGGAAGCCGGCGCTGGGATAGGGAAGCCCGACGTTTTGTCCCTGATCGTCGCTACACCGACGAAACCGGCGCTTCCCTTTCCCTGAAGCCGCTGGTTCCGACCCGAAACGGCGGAATATGGGGCAGCCGCTACGGAAATTCCGTCCGCGAGGCCGAGACCGCCCTGGGCAACTACCGCGCCGACGGGGGGAACACCTTGCGGTGGCAACCTGCCGACGCAGCCGTTCTCGAAGAAATCGGTTTTGCCGGAATGGCGGAAATGCACCTTGAGGAAGGCCCGGACCGGGAGATTCTGTGGGGGCGGGGATACCACAATATGGTCCGTATCGACCTTTCCGCACCGAAGGTTCCCTCGGTTCCCTGGGAAGCACGTATTCATCGTTTGGAGGGAGCCGGACAGCTTCCCGCCCTGAGGACCAACGAGGTCTTCACCTTTCCATATTCCCGTGAGCCCATCCGGTTTGAACTCGCCGCTCCGCAGTTCAGCCGCGGAGCGAGCATCCGCTTTCAACACCGGCTGGTCGGATTCAATCCGCGCTGGTCGGAAGCCGCGGAAAGCCCGCTTGTCCGCTTCACCAATCTGGAAGGCGGACCCTTCCGTTTCGAGGCCCGCGCGGTCGATCTTTCCGGGGCCCGCAGCGAGCCCGTACGCCTCCGCTTCCGGGTCCGTCCTCCCTGGCATCGGAGCGGCACCGCTTACACCCTCTACGGCATCACTCTTCTCGGCTGCATAGGGGGCCTCCTTCGCTGGCGTCTTCAAGCCTCGCGACGCGAACAATATCGCCTCGAGGCTCTGGTCCGCGAACGCACCCGTGAATTGCAGGCCGCCACCGAAAAGGCCAAGGCCGCCAACACGGCCAAGAGCCGCTTTTTGGCCAACATGAGTCACGAGTTGCGAACGCCCCTCAATGGAATCCTTGGTTACGCCCGCATCCTTCGCCGGGAGAAAGAGCTGCCCGAAAAGGTCCGGGAGCGCCTGCAGATCGTGGAGGGAAGCGGCAACCACCTTCTCGCCATGATCAATGAAGTGCTCGATCTTTCCAAAATCGAGGCCCAGCGCATGGAGCGCTCGGAGGGCCCTTTTCCCCTGCGCCACCTGCTCGACCAGTTGGCAGCCTCCACTGAGGTACGGGCTTCCGCAAAAGGACTTTCATTTCACAGCAACTTCGCCCCGGATCTTCCCGACCATGTCCTCGGCGACGGCCGCAAGTTGCGCCAGATCATCGAGAACCTGCTCGGGAATGCTCTTAAATTCACGTCCGTTGGGGAAATTTCCCTTTCCGCGACGATGAACGAAGGCGAATTAACGCTCCGGGTCCGGGACACCGGACCGGGAATCCCCGAGAAAGACCAGGCTGGCCTATTCGAGGCCTTCAGCCAAGTCGCCGCGATCCAACCCGGCGCCGGCGAGAGCGGCACGGGTCTCGGTCTGCCCCTCGCCAAGGCCTACAGCGAACTTCTGGGAGGAAGCCTCCACCTCGATTCCTTGCCGGGGAAAGGCAGCACCTTCACCCTTCGTGTGCCCCTATCCGAGATGAAGGAATTCGAGCATAGTATCGCCACCAACCGGCCCGAAATCACCGGCTACGAAGGGCCGCATCGTCATCTCCTTGTCGTGGATGATCTTGCCCTCAACCGCCGCCTCCTCCGCGATTTGCTTGAACCCATCGGGTTTTGTGTCACGGAGGCCGTCAGTCGCGAAGAGACTCTGACTTTCCTGCGATGCAAAGCGTTCGATGCCCTTCTCCTCGACCTTCGCCTTCCCGACGGCAACGCTCTCGAGGCCGTGCCGGATATCAAGCGGGAGTTCCCCTCAATGCCGATCCTCGCCCTCTCGGCAAGTGTACTCGACCTCTCTCCGGAGGATATTCTCCGGGCCGGCTGCAATGCCTTTCTCGGAAAGCCCTTTCATCCCGACGAGCTTCTCCAACGACTCGGTCACCTTCTCAAACTCCAGTGGATCGAAGATCCGTCGCCGACGGACCACTCCTGGTCTCCGGTCCTTACGGAGGACGCGCCGCCACCCCGTATTTCCGGAGAACATCTCGAGTGCCTCCTTGCCATGGCCCGCAGCGGAGATGTAATCGCTCTCCGCCAGTACCTCGATGCATTGGCCAAAACGGAAGAGGAAGGTTTCCGCCTCCGAAACCTTCTTGAACCCGCCCTCAGCAGCTACCGGATGAGCGAAGTCCGTCGCCTTCTGCGCAGGATCTCTCCGGCCGATTCCGAGGTTTCCGGTTGAATCGCGCCCTTTGATCCTCCGTCTTCTACTTCTTTTTCTTATGCCGCTCCCATACAGCATTCTCGTGGTCGACGATGTCCCCGGCAACATCGGGATTCTCCTCGATTCCCTTTCCAGGGAATACCGCCTCCTCGTAGCAGAGGATGCCGAAAGTTGTCTCGAGCAACTGCCCCACGATCTGCCCGATTTGATCCTGCTGGACGTACGCCTTCCCGGCATGAGCGGATTCGACCTCTGCCGGCGGCTCAAGGCCTCCACCTCGCTGGCCGCCATTCCCGTCATTTTCATGACCGCGCTCGACGAGCCGGACGAAAAGGCCCGCGCCCTTGATCTTGGTGCAGTCGATTATGTTACTAAACCACTTCACATTCCTGAAGTTTTCGCCCGCGTGCGCACCCATTTGCGTATTCTCGCCCTCCAGCGCGAACTGCAGGGCAAAAACGAAGCCCTTGAAACCGAGGTTGCCCTGCGCCGGGATATGGAAACCCAGTTGCACCAGTCGCTCGAGCAAGGGATTCTCGCCACTACTCTCGACGGCCAGCTTCTCTTCTCGACCCGCCGTGCCGACCACCTGCTCAAGGTTTACTTTGCAGATCATTCTCCCGGGGTTCTTCCTGGAACGCTACTCCACCGAATGAAGGAGGTCCTTGCGGCGGCAACTCCCGAGCCGTTTCAAATCGATCACCCGTCCATTTTCGCGCGTCACATATCCATCCGCCTCTTCACCTCCAGGCCTCCCGCCTCCACCGTCCTGCTTTATCTGGAGGAATCCGGAACCAGAGGCCCGGCCGCCCTCGTGTCTCTGGGCCTCTCCAGCCGCGAAGCGGAGGTCCTCTTCTGGATCACTGAAGGAAAAACCCATTCCGAAATCGCCACCATTCTCGGGGCCGCTGTCCGCACCATCGATAAACACATCGAGAACATCTATCGCAAACTCCACCTCGAAAACCGTTCCGCCGCCATCCGCTTGGGGCTTGAAACGCTTCGTTAACCTACAGCCCCGAAAGCCGGGCAGATTCAATCTTCTTATGCGAATCGTCAGTAAAGTATCCTGCTGGTTTAATAAATATTGTAATGCCAATAACTGCTGCTTATGAGACCCCAATGCTCTTCTATCTTTCTGCTCATTTTCTACCGTTTCTCCGTGCAGTGCGCCGTCTTCCAAAGGTTGTCCTCGCCATCGGCGCGCTGGTTTTCCCTCTGGAAAGTTTCGCCCAAGCTCCGTGGGGCGGGCCGCTACTGCAACGGGGCATCGCCGCCGTGAGTTGCGGCGCTGCCAGTGTGGACGTTTCGGGAACGACCCTGCCCGCTTCGGACATGTACACTTTCGGCCTTGTCGATCTCCGAACCCCGGTGGCGTCCGATTATGCCGGTTGCGGCACGGGCGTACCTTTGTGGAACGCACCCATGTACCATCATCCTTCGTGGAACGCACAGGATCTCGGCAACGTTTTCGGCATCACCCTTGACGACGAGGGCAATATGTACGCGGCGGCGCACGGGTTGTACGGGACATATAAGCCTTTGCACCATCGCTACGGCGATATCGGCGGCGGAGCGACCGATCTTGCAGCGGCGGGAACGGTCTACCGGATCGACGGCATGACCGGGATGGTAAGCGTTTTCGCGGTGATCCCGGGACAGCAAACCATGACCATCAACAGTTCTTTCAGTTCCGGGCCGGGATTGGGAAATATCGCCTACGACCGCGTCCACAACCAGTTTTTCGTCTCCAGTCTGGAGGATGGGAAAATATATCGTGTGGATGGGACCGGAACCGTGGTGGATAGCTTTGATCCCCTCGCTCCGGACAGCGGGGCGCCGGGTCTTCCTCCCCGCCATGAGCGGGTCTGGGCAGTGGAAGTATCCGAAGGGGCGGTTTATTATTCCATCACCAACGATGGAACAACTTTGAATCCCGGAGAGATCCGCCGCGTGAACCTGGATGGAAGCGGAGGTTTCAATGTCTCCTCGGACGCCCTTGTAATTAATGTTCCCGGCCAAAACGCGGTTTACAATGGGGGAACACCGGCAACGGACATAA
>CAYFRH010000029.1:22947-24248 GCA_964345345.1 uncultured Puniceicoccaceae bacterium
AATGTTCCCGGCCAAAACGCGGTTTACAATGGGGGAACACCGGCAACGGACATAAGCTTCAGCCTCGATGGAAACAAGATGCTGGTTGGAACGCGGACAATGCAAACCGACACCACCGCCTACAACCACCGCAGCTCGACGCACCTACTGGAGCGCAGCGGGGGCGTGTGGACGGTTTCGGGAACGGATTCGACGGGATGCAATGATCAAAACGGGGAGGCCTATGGCGGCGTCGCTTTCGGAGAGGAGAACGGCCTGCAGGAGCAAATCGCGTGGACTTCATCGGCCGATATGGCCTCGGGTGTCGGGCCACACGGGCTCTACGGGATTCGCCTTGCGGATTTCCCGGCCTCCGGGCAGGCCCCGGCCTCTTTCAAAGTCCCGTATGATCCTGCCTTTGCGAACTTACCGGCGGAGGATCGGAAAGGTTCCGGCGGCGATATCGAAATCCTTCGGGAAAGACCGGAATGCATGGAAATTGAAGCGGGGGAAATCGCTTGTCCTGAAGCTCCGGACGAGCCGTATACGGTCGAGCTGGAGATCACCAACAACAGCGGCCAGACAGCACTGTACGCATGGCTGACACCGGCGCCGTCACCGCCGCTGGGAGGATCGGCCATCCAGCCCGAGCCCTCCGGTATCCTCACGCTTCCGGCCCCGTTGCCTTCGGGTGCCAGTACGAACTTGTCGATCGAGCTTCCCGCAGATACGGCCGGCGGTACGGTATGCTTCCGCGTGACCCTGTTCACCCGCGAAGGTGACGAGTGCTGCACGGAGACGATCTGCGTGGATATCCCCTCCTGTGAATGCGCGGAAGTTCTCGGTTCCGAGGTCGCGTGTGAAGTTTTGGACGACGGGACAATTCAGTACACCTTATTTCTCGAAGTGCGAAACCTGACGCACCTGAGCGCGAATCCCACCGGTTTCGCCTACGCAACGTTCCTGCCTCCAAACGGGTTTTCCCCGGCCTTCGCGCAACCCTCGCCGAATCCGATCCCGCCGGGCGGGACGGGTCTGGTCGAAGCCACTTTCCTTGGAACGCCGGGAACGCTCTGTTTTCAGCTTGGCCTGCACGACGAGGCTTTGGAGGAATGTTGCTCGCTGCGCCTCTGTATCGATCTGCCGGAGTGTCCCCCCGCAACCGGCGAACCCGATGAATGCCGGGTGGAAACGCGGGTGGCTTGTGAGCCAAGGGAGGGCGATGGCCCCGGCGTCGCGACTCTCAACTACACCGTATTCAACAATGCCAATGTGCCCCGCACCTACAATTGGTCGATCAGCGGAACGGCCAACCCGGGTTG
>CAYFRH010000030.1:0-3993 GCA_964345345.1 uncultured Puniceicoccaceae bacterium
CTCGACGTCGAGAATCACACCGCTGCCAACCCCGCGCACCATTCGCTCCATCCCGTTTTCAAAGGTAGCCTCCCGCACATCAAGGCGCACAACCGCGTCAAGGAGTTGCCGAAATTCGCGGTCCGGATGCGCGGTCGTCCGCGCGGACCCTGAACTCCCGGGAGGTCCCTGGCAGGCGGTGAACAGGCCACTCAGAATCAGCAAGGCTGCGAGTACCGGCTGAGGCGTTGACCTGCGCGTTTTCGTCGGCCAAGATTCGCGGCTTTTACAGATTAGAAACGAGGGCAACAATGGCATCATCGGTAAAGGACTATCCCTTCTCGGAAATCGAGAAGCGCTGGCAAAAGTATTGGGAAGAGGAGGCCTCTTTTGAGGCCCCGGATCAATCGGAAAAACCGAAGTATTATCTTCTCGATATGTTTCCCTACCCGAGCGGCGCCGGTCTCCACGCCGGTCACGTGGAAAATTTCGCCGGCAGCGACGTTCTCGGGCGTTACAAACTCGCCCGTGGGCACAATGTCCTTCATCCCATGGGCTGGGACGCCTTCGGCCTGCCCGCCGAACAGTATGCGGTCAAGACCGGGACGCACCCAAGGGAGACCACCGTCACCAACATCGACAACTTCCGCCGGCAGATCAAATCCCTCGGCCTCGCCATCGACTGGTCGCGGGAGATCAATACGACCGATCCCGGCTACTTCCGCTGGACACAATGGATTTTCCGGCAGTTGTTCCGCCACAATCTCGCCTATGTCGATGAGCGGCCCGTCAACTGGTGCCCGACGCTTGGCACGGTCCTCGCCAACGAGGAAGTGGTCGAGGGCAAATCCGAGGTCGGCGGACATCCCGTCGAACGGCGCAACCTGCGCCAGTGGGTCCTGCGCATAACCGCTTATGCCGACCGACTGCTCGAGGGGCTCGACGGGCTCGACTGGCCCGAATCGACGAAGAGCATGCAGCGAAACTGGATCGGAAGAAGCACTGGCGCCGAGATTGTCTTCGACGTGCCGTCCACCGGCGACGCCATCACTGTTTACACCACCCGGCCTGATACCTTGTTCGGAGCCACCTACATGGTCCTTGCCCCGGAGCATCCGCTGGTCGCAAAACTGACCCTCGATGACCATGCCGAAGAAGTGGAGGCCTATGTCGAGGAAGCGGCGCAAAAGAGCGACCTCGCCCGCACGGACCTTGCGAAAAAGAAAACAGGCGTATTCACCGGCAGCTACGCCATCAACCCGGTCAATGGGAAGGAAATTCCCATTTGGATCGCCGATTACGTCCTTCTCAGCTACGGGACCGGTGCCATTATGGCCGTGCCCGCACATGACGAGCGCGACCACGAATTTGCGCGGGCCTTCGACCTGCCTATCATCCCGGTCATCGAGCCCACGGACCCGGATATTGACTTCAGCACGACCGCTTACAGCGGCGAGGGCCGCATGATGAACAGCGGCCCTTTCGACGGCCTCGACAATGCCACCGGCAAGGGGCGGATTATCGCCGAGCTCACGGAAAGCGGCAAAGGCAAGGCCGCCACCAATTACAAATTGCGTGACTGGCTCTTCAGCCGCCAGCGTTACTGGGGCGAACCGTTTCCCATCCTCTGGCTCGAGGAGGAGAATTACGAAAAGCTGCAGGCGACGCCGGGCCCGGTTCGCGAAAGCCTTCCGGAGAAGCCGGTTTCCTATGAAGAGACCGACGGTCGGCGCCGATACGCGGTCGCGCTGCCGGAAAGTGCTTTGCCGCTTGAGTTGCCGGAAACCCAAAGTTACGAGCCGGCGGGAACCGGGGAAAGTCCCCTCGCCAACAACCGCGACTGGGTCGAGGTATGGTTTGACCTCGCCTCCGGGGAAACCCGCCCCGGCTCGCGGGAACGGCCGGACGGCGACACATGGGTATCCGCCCAGCGCGAGACCAATACCATGCCGCAATGGGCCGGCAGCTGTTGGTATTACCTGCGCTACCTCGATCCGCAGAACCACGATGAACTGCTTGCTTCGGAAAAGCGCGACTACTGGGGCGTCCCTGATTTCTACATGGGCGGGGCCGAGCACGCCGTCCTCCACCTCCTTTATGCGCGCTTCTGGCACCGGTTCCTCTACGATCTCGGCGTCGTCCACGAACCGGAACCGTTCCGCAAGCTTTTTCACCAGGGCATCATCCTTGGCGAGGACGGGGAAAAGATGTCCAAAAGTCGCGGCAATGTTGTCAATCCCGATGATTACATCGCTTCCCACGGAGCCGACAGCCTGCGCGCTTACCTCATGTTCATGGGTCCCCTCGAAGACAGGAAACCGTGGAATTCGCAGGGCATCGAGGGGGTGCATCGCTTTCTGAAACGGGTCTGGCGCGAGTTTGTCGGCTCGAAGGAAACCCCGCCCGCCAAGGTAAGCCCCGACGCCGGCGAATCCGCCGAAACCGTCCGGCTCTACCACGAGACGGTGAAAAAGGTCACGGAGAGCTATGATACGATCCGCTTCAACACGGTCCTCTCGCAATTGATGATTTTTCTGAACCACCTCAACAAAGCGGAAGCCGTCCGTACCGAAACTGCTCTCGCCTTCATGAAAATGCTCGCGCCGCTGGCCCCGCACCTCGCCGAGGAAGGACACCGGAGGCTTGGGGGATCGGGATCGGTCGTCTTCGCCGGCTGGCCGGAATACGATCCGGAACAGCTTCAATCCGACAGCGTCAAGATCGGTCTTCTCGTCAACGGCAAGGCCCGGGGCGAAGCCATGGTCCCGGCGGAAGCCGAACAGGAGGAGGTCCTCGCCATCGCCCGTGAACACGAAAAGGTCGGGCCCTATTTGCATGGAAAGGACATCGTCAAGGTGATCCACGTGCCCGGCAAAATTCTCAACGTCGTCGTTCGTGGCTGATTCCCGGCCATCGCGTTTCCTCCCCGACGGGTTTGATCCGAGAGCTCCTGTCGCCGTCGTTGCCGGGCAACGGGAATATCCCGTTCTCACCGTCGAGGGCCTGCGCAAAGCCGGGGTCCCGATCCGCCTTATCGGCCTTCGCGGAGAGACCCGCGAGGACTTGATCGACGCCTTCCCCCACTCCGAGAGGGAGATCATCAAAGTCGGCCAGGTAGGTGCCATGCTGAAGGCCCTGCACAAACTTAAAGCCCGTTACGCCATTTTTGTCGGCCAGGTGTCCCCCGGCAAACTGTTTCGCGACCTCGCTCCCGATCTCAAGGCCCTGACCCTTCTTGGAAAGCTCAGGGAGCGCAACGCCCATTCCATCTTCGGCGCCCTCGTAAAAGAGATCAATGGCATCGGCGTGGAGATGCTCGATGCCCGTGCCTTCATGGAGGATCACCTCAGCACGGAGGGCGTCATGACCCGGAAGCTTCCAGAGGTGAAAGAGGAAACCATCGCCTTCGGTATCCGCAGGGCGCGCGAAATTGCCCGCCTCGATATCGGACAGGGCATCGTCGTGCGCAAAGGCACCGTCCTCGCCGTCGAAGCCTTCGAGGGAACCGACGACATGCTCCGCCGCGCCAACAAGTACAAGACGGACGGCCTCGTTTTCGTAAAATGCGCTAAACATGACCAGAATCCCTACTTTGACTGGCCCGTCTTCGGTGACACCACCCTCGCCTCCATGCGCGCCGCCGGCATCACCACCGCAGTCCTCGAGGCCGATGGCGTCGTCATGATCCACAAAGAACAACTACTTCGCGAAGCGGAAAGGGCGGGTATCACGCTGGTCGGGTTTGCGGACCCCATCTGAGAAACCCCCTTTCCCGATTCGATTTGACGCCGCCAAAAAACCGCATGCAATTTTTTACTCAAGCCCTCTGGGGTGCGCGGACGATTTTCACCTGCGCTCTTCCCTGATAATTCATCCAAGGGAGTTCCGGAATTTCGTCGATGTCAGGCCGTCAACCGGAAGACAGAAGCGGGATCAGGAGCACCCACCTGTCCAAACGATAGGATAAGAGCATGAATTTCCGTCACGGCATTCCCGGAGGGCTTTCCTGTATTG
>CAYFRH010000030.1:4093-12462 GCA_964345345.1 uncultured Puniceicoccaceae bacterium
GGGACAAGCCCCGGCCCTACAGAAGGTACCGTTGTCTGCAGACTACCATCGCGAAGCGGAGATTCCCCAGGATAACATGCACTCAGGTTTTACTCCGTAAGCAAATTTTGCTCCCCATCGCTCGATTAGCCCCACTTCCGGAAGACGAGCGCGGCATTGTGGCCGCCGAAACCAAGATTATTGCTGAGGGCCACCTTCACTTCGCGCTCAATCGCTATATTGGGAACATACTCGAGATTACACTCGGGATCGGGAAACTCATAATTGATCGTCGGCGGGATTTGCCCATGCCGGATTGCCTCAATGCAGGCAATGGCCTCCACGCCTCCGGCGGCTCCCAGCAGATGGCCGGTCATGGACTTGGTCGAACTGATCGCTAAGCATTCGGCGTGCCCGCCGAAGATCTCCCGGATGGCCGCCGATTCCGTCTTGTCGTTGTAGGGGGTGGAAGTGCCGTGGGCATTGAGGTAATCCACCTCGTCGGCTTTCACACCGGCATCCTGCAAGGCATTTCGCATGCAGGCCTGCAGGCCGATGCCTTTCGGATCGGGAGAAGTGATGTGATAGGCATCGCAGGTGGCGGCATGTCCGGCGACTTCACAAAGGATCCGGGCACCGCGGGCCTCGGCATGCTCGCGGGTTTCCAGAACGAGAATGCCCGCTCCTTCGCCCATGATGAATCCGTCGCGGCGGGCGTCAAAGGGCCGACTTGCCCGCTCGGGTTCCTCGTTGAAGTTCGTTCCCATGGCCTTCATGTTGCAGAAACCGGCGTAGCCCAGTTGGGTAATGCTGGCCTCACTGCCACCCGCGAGCATGATATCCGCCTCGCCGGCTCGAAGAATCCGCAGGCAGTCCCCGATGGTGTGACCGGCGGTGGCACAGGCGCTTACGATGCCGTAATTCGGGCCCTTTGCCCCAAATTCAATCGCCACTACCCCGCTTGCCATATTGCTGATTAACATCGGGATCATGAAGGGGGAAACTTTGCGTGGACCGGACCTCCACAGCCGAAAGGTCTGCTTCTCAATGGTATCGAGACCGCCGATCCCGCTGCCGATCAGACAACCAAAACGCGTCGCATCACCGGGAATTCCACTCTCAAGGCCGGCATCTTCCATGGCCATGCGGGATGCTGCGACCGCGAACTGGGTGTAGCGGTCATTGCGCTTCGCTTCCTTCGGGTCCATCCAGTCGCCGGGCTGAAACTCCTTCACTTCTCCGCCCACCTTGCATGGGGATTCCGTTACGTCGAAATGAGTAACGGGGCCAATCCCGCTTTTTCCGGCTAAAAGGCCTTTCCAGAAGGAGGCGGCAGAATTTCCCAGAGGAGTAACTGCCCCCATCCCGGTAACAACGATGCGCGTCTTTTCCATTTTTCCGTGGTTAGATATAGAAAGAGGCCCCGGAAGGCCTCTTCAAATGTGTGTCGTTGCCGAAGACGTCGTCAGCTGCCGGCTTTTTCCTTAATATAAGAAGTCACTGCACCCACCGTCTGCAGTTTTTCGGCTTCGGATTCGGGAATCTCACCGTCAATTTCGTCCGAGAATTCCTCCTCAAATGCCATAATCAATTCGACGGTGTCGAGGGAATCGGCGCCGAGATCCTCCAGGAAGGAAGCTTCCGGCTGCACTTGCTCTTCGTTTACGTTGAGCTGGTTGACGATGATGTCCTTGACACGTTCTTCGATGCTCTTGTCTGCCATTGTCTTATCGGGATAAAAGTTAAGAAGAAGATCTCTTCACATGACCATTCCGCCGTCAACGGTAAATGTCTGTCCGGTAATATAGGAGGCCTCTTCAGAGGCGAGAAAGGTGGTGATATTGGCGATGTCGGCGGGATCGCCCAGCCGTTTCAGGGGAATTTGTTGAAGAATGGCCTGTGTCGCCTCTTCTCCGAGGCCGCTGGTCATATCGGTTTGAATGAAGCCCGGGGCCACCGCATTGACGGTAATCGACCGTTTTGCATACTCCCGCGCCAGACTGCGCGTAAGGCCGAGCATGCCCGCTTTGGCGGCAGCATAATTGGCCTGTCCGGCATTTCCCATCAGACCGATAATGGAGCTGACGTTAACGACGCGGCCCCAGCGCTTTCGGGCCATTGCCGGCAAGAGGGCCTTGCACCAGTGAAAGCAGCTGTCGAGGTTGGTCCGAAGAACCTGTTCCCAGTCCTCGGTACTCATCCGCATCAAAAGCGTATCGCGCGTAATACCGGCATTGTTGACGAGGATGTCGATGGACTGGTGCTCCTTGAGGAGAGCGGCGGCCGTCTCGGCAACGATTTTCCCGTCGGCGACATCGACGGCTTTGGCAACGGCTTTCCCGCCATTTGAGCAGATGGCCTCGGCGGCGGCTCCGCAGGAATCCGGATTACGGCTGACGCAGATCACTTTAACACCCTGCCGGGCCAGTTCATCGGCAACGGCTTTGCCGATGCCTCTGCCCGCGCCGGTGACAAGTGCGGTTCGCTCATTGAAGCTGAGTTGCATGGCAAAAAGTGAATTCGCGGCTTGGCGGCGCTGGCAAGCGAATTCAGGGCTTCAGACCTCGGACATGATAGCGGGTCTCGAATTCGATCACGCGGTTGCCGACATCGATCTCCAGATCCAGCTCTCCCTTTGGCCCCTCCTCTTTCGATGGATAAATCGTGGCGATGATTTTCCGAATGGGCTTGTCTTCCTTGAAACTGGTTCCGGTCCCACGCAACTTTCCCCCTTTGGTGAGAAGTTCTTCAATGGAAGCTTTTAAAGGCAGGCGAAGGGTTCCTCCCTCGCTTTTCCCGGGCATCAGCGGAACGTCGAGGGCGTAGTTGCCAACGAGAGCCTCCTTTTCCGCGCGGAGCGTACCCACATTCAGGTGAACTTTGGCGATCATGACCCGGGTACTGGCCTCTTCGACTTCGATTCTCGGCCCGTCGGGAACGGCCTTCAGGGCCGGTGGCTCCGGCCTGTCCGGCTTGCCTTCTTCGGCCAGCGCTTCGCCACCATTGCCACCTTCGGCAAAGGAACCCAGTGTCGCCAATAGCACAAGCTTAGCGACGAACTTCAAGGTGATCTCGGGCATCAAGTTCTTCGAGGATTTTCTGGAAAGCCGCGTTCACTTCTTTATCGCGCAATGTTCGATACGGATGGCGGAAAACCAGCTTGAAAGCGAGGGAGCGATGTCCATCGGCGAGGCCTTCGCCTTCATAGACGTCGAAGGTGCGAAGGGATTCGAGTTCCATTCCTTCGTGCAGGTGCTGCCTGGCAAGGGTGACAAGGGTCTGCCGCACTTCACCGGCCGGAACTCCGGCGGGGACAATAACGGCAAGGTCGCGAATCGCCGGCGGATAATGACTGAAAGGCTGGAATTGCCGCCGCGGGGGACTCTTTTTCAGAAATTCAGGAAGGAAATAGACCGCCCCGGCGAGGACCGGATGCTCGAGGTCCCATCGCCGGGTCATACCCACATGGAGCATACCGAACTTGGCCTCGTATCCGGTCTCAAAGGAACCTGCGTGGGCGGCATGTCCTTCCTGCCAGGCACTTTCATCCTCGGTGGGAATGATGGCATTTGGTGCCAGCTCGATTCCGGCCGCGGAGAGCAGGTCGGTAATGATGCGGGCCGTTGTGTAATAATCCGGCACTGCTTCCTCGCGCCAGGTCATGCGCGGTTCAGTGGAAAGGACAAAACCAACTGAGACCATTTCGTAAATTGCGCCACAGTATTCCCGATAGACCCGTCCGATCTCAAAGAGCCGGCGCGCTTCGTTATGGCGCGCATGGTTGAGTTGGAGGCAATCGAGCAGTCCGGGAATGACGGAGGTGCGCAAGTGGGAGGCATCGCTGGCGAGCGGATTGGCCACGGCAAGGGAATCGGCCTGCGCATGTCCGTACCAGAGTCGCAGCTCGGGTTCGCTGCGAAGGGTGTAGTGAATCGTTTCCTGAAATCCTTTCCCGATCAATTGTCCGGTCGCGTTGCGCCGGTACCGGACAACGGGATCATCCTCCGCGAGGGTCACGGTCGCCTTGACCTCCGCCTCCGGGATACGGTCGGAACCATGCATGCGCACAATTTCCTCAACAAGGTCGATGGGGCGGTATAGGTCCTGTCGAAAGCTGGGAACGGCGACCCGGAAAAGAACTTCGCCTTCGTCATTTTCATCGCGCTTGACCTTCAGTTCAAGGCGTTGGAGGGCATCTTCCATATCAGCATCGGAAATGTCATATCCGAGCCGGGCGCGAACCCAACCCGGGGTGACTTCGATTTCCTGTTCAACCATGGAGGGTTCCCCGGCGAGCAAGGGCGGACCGAGAAGTTCGCCCCCGGCCAACTGGAGAATCAGGTCGAGACAGCGCAGGGCCGCGTATTCGGCTCCGCGCGGATCCACTCCGCGCTCGAAACGATAGGAACTATCCGTGGACAGGCCAAGCCGGCGGCTGGTCCGGCGGACAGAGATGGGATCGAAATAGGCCGCTTCAAGAAAAAGGTCGGTTGTTGCCTCGTCCACCTCCGCATCGACCGAGCCCATGACACCCGCGACGACGAGCGCGCGTTCGGCGTCGGCGATAACGAGATTGCCGGGCCCGAGGACCCGTTCCTTTTCGTCGAGAGTGATGATTTTTTCCTTTTCGCGGGCCGGCCGGACGCGAATGAGCCCGCCCCGGATTTTGCTCACGTCGAAGGCATGGAGAGGCTGACCGGTTTCGAGGAGGACGTAATTGGTGATGTCCACGACATTGTTGATGGGACGCATCCCCACCGCGCGCAGGCGGCGCTGCAACCATTGTGGACTCGCCTCAACGTAGACGCCGCGGACGCTGTAGCCGCGGTAGTGCGGACAGGCATCGGGATCGGTGCTCTCCAATTCCTCGACCAGTTTTCCGGGCTTGGCGGAGGAAAGATTCAATTCAAGGTCGGGATAGCGGAGCGGCTTTTTCAGGTAGGCCGCCAGTTCCCGAGCAATGCCGAGATGGCTGAGGGCGTCAGGCCGGTTTGGCGTAATCTCCAGGTCAAAGACGGTATCCGAAGCGGGAAAAATCCTGTTGGCCGGCGTTCCCACTTCGGGCCGGCTATCAAGAACAAGGATACCGTCATGATCCTCCCCGAGTCCAAGTTCGCGCTCCGAACAGATCATCCCTTCCGAAACGACGCCGCGCAGCTTGGCCTTTTTAATCGCGAAATCCCCCGGAAGGACGGCACCAGGCAAGGCCACGAGGACGCGGTCCTCCTCACGGAAATTACTCGCTCCACAGACAATGGGCCGGGGTTTGCCGTCGCCGACCTCCACCTGGCAAAGACGCAGGCGGTCGGCATTCGGGTGTTGTTCGTAGGAAATTACCTCGCCGACGACGACTTTCGGCAACTCGGGCAGGCCGGCGGAGAGGACATCCTCCACTTCAAATCCGGCCATGGTGAGCGCGTGACTGATCGCCTCCGCATCGAGCTCGCTCAGATCAACATAGTCATTGAGCCATTCAAGACTGACTTTCATGCAAATTCTCCTTTTTCAAAAATGGGGACCCCTCTACCGGAACTGAGCCAGCAGGCGCTGATCATTTTGATAGAGGTAACGGATGTCATCGATGCCATAGAGGGTCATCGCCAAACGCTCAATACCGAGGCCGAAGGCATAGCCGCTCCATTCCTCCGGATCATAGCCGACTTCCGCGAATACGGCCGGATCGACCATGCCGCAGCCCATGATCTCCATCCACTCGGAGCCGACTTTTCCAAGGTGACGCGCCCGGAGGTCAACTTCGAAACTCGGTTCCGTGTAACTGAAGTAATGCGGCCGGAAGCGGGTCTCCGCTTCCGGTCCAAGGAGGGCCCGGAAGAGGTAATCGAGGTCCGCCTTCAGGTCGCGGATGGTCACGCCGCGATCCACATACAAAGCTTCCAGCTGGTGAAAATTGGCGGAATGAGTGGCGTCGGCGGTATCGCGGCGAAAACACCGACCCGGTGAAATGATGCGCACGGGGGGCGGTTGCTGCAACATCGTCCGGATCTGCACGCTGGAGGTGTGCGTGCGCAACATGTAGCGCTCCTTGTCTTTCCGGGAGACATTGCCGAATCGACTCTGGGTCTTCAGGTAATACGTGTCCTGGAGATCGCGCGCAGGGTGCTCAGGGGGAGTGTTGAGGGCATCAAAACAAAAGTACTCGGTTTCAACCTCGGGCCCGTCCGCAACGACGAAGCCGATTTTCCGCAGGATGGACGAAAGTTCTTCCCGCACTTGCGTGAGCAGATGACGGGACCCGACCGGCAGAGCCGGGCTTTCAAGAGTCGGATCCTGCGGTGGGCCAATCTTCCGGGTCAGTTCCGCCTCCTCGATCCGGGCAAGGGCCTGGTCATAAAGTCCCTGCAGAAGTTGCTTGTATTCGTTGATGAGCTTGCCGGCTGCCGGTCGCTCTTCCTTGGGCAGGTCTCCGACCTTTTTTGTCAGGGCCGTAAAACTTCCGTTCGGCCCGGAGATCCGCGCCTTGAACTGCTCGAATTCCGCGGGACTGCGAATGGCACCGAGTTCCTTTTCCACTTCGGCGACAATGCGTTTCAGATCCTCTTCCATAAGGGATCATTTTTGCCTCCGCCTGCGCTTCAGGTCAAAGGCTTTGCAACCAGGAATAAAAAAAATCCGTCCCGGCGTACCGGGACGGATTTATTTGGAAAAGCTCCTGAAAATCCCCGAAAACCGGTTCAGTTCCTCAACCAGCGTGAGCTGCTTTGGCCTTCTCCGCAAGGGCGGTGAAAGCCGTCGCGTCATGAATCGCCAACTCGGAGAGCGCTTTGCGGTCCAGTTCGATGCCGGCTTGCTTCAAACCGGCCATAAACCGGCTGTAAGCAATTCCGTTTTGACGGCAGGCCGCGTTGATACGGACAATCCAAAGTCGGCGGAATTCGCGTTTACGGTTGCGGCGGTCGCGGTAGGCAAACTGTCCGGCCCGATCCGTCGCCTGCTTGGCGTAACGATAAAGCCGACTTGCATTGCCGAAATAACCTTTCGCGTTGCGAAGAGTACGTTGCCGCCGCTTGCGGGAAGCTGCGTGATTTTGTGCTTTGGGCATGTTTGTCTCCTTCTTAAGATCAGATTGAACCGCTGGGTCGCCTTTTCACCCGGCCGGTTCGCGTTCTCGGTAGTTAGAATTTGTCCGGGCAACCGATGCGGACAAACCGAGTCACTCCTTTCGAACAGCTGCGGTCCTGGCTCATCCGGCGCTTCTGCTTCACCGTCTTATTGCGCAGGAAATGCCGCTTGCCTGCTGTTCGCCGGAGGACTTTGCCCGTGCCGGTGACTTTGAACTTCTTGGCGATCGATTTCCTTGTTTTGATCATGGGAAAACCTACGAAACCAACGAGGCCAAGACCGGGTGTAAAGCTCAATTTCGCGGGTGCCTAAAGAAAACGGCCGCGCTTCCCGATGGAACACGCGGCCGTTTCGAAAATCAGGTCGCAAAAGGGGCGGCCGAATTATTCCTCGGGCTCATGGAAATTATCCCAAACGAAATCGGAACCCGTCACGTTTCGCTGAAACCAGCCGCCGTTGTTATCTTGGACAAACATCCACCCGAATTCCTCAAGACTGACAAACCAACGGTTGAATCCGCTCGTCTCGGTATTGTCGAAGGCTTCCACCTGCGCCATCCAACCAAAATGCGGATGGAAAAGGAACGGTTCAAAGGGAACGTAAACGTAGCCGAATACGAAGGACCAGCCCCAGTCGGAGGTTAGGCCGTAGACAAATCCGAAAGTGGTCGTGTTCCAGTCGTCGACAACGAGGCCGGAATCCGTAATTTCGGAGTCACTAATGTCCGGTACACCATCATTATCCACGTCCGGTATGTCCGCGAGACGAATCGTGAAAAGGAGGGAATCGTACAGGGCGTCCGGGCCGAGGTTCGTCACTGAACCACTGAAAATGTTACCGTCCCGGATCAGCGTGGCGCCGGAAAGCTCAATGGTCTCCGTGCCGTCTTTGGTCAGGCTGAAGGGATCCAGCTCGAGAGTGTCCTCATCGATGACCGTGTAGTTGACCGCTCCGGAAAAAGTTTCGCTGTCACGGACGAGGCTGAGAACGATGGAGTTGTTTTCGTAATCGCCTTCCCCCTCGGCACCGCCAACACTCGATGCAGGCGAATTCGGGGCGAAGTTGTCCCAACCTCCGGAGCGTTCGACGATGCCGACGATCGGGGAAGAAACCGAACCTTCCGGCAATTCAACGTTCACGGGCATGTCGAGGTAAACAACGCCCTCGTCCTGAATATCCCCGCTCGCAACTTCGAGTCCATAATACGGACTGGCATAGACCGAACTTCCTTCGGCCAGGGGGGAGAGACTTTCCAGCAGTATGTGCGTACCGGCGTTGGAATCGGGTGAGGCAAGCTCGGAAAAGCGGAG
>CAYFRH010000030.1:12562-24127 GCA_964345345.1 uncultured Puniceicoccaceae bacterium
CGTGCGCCGAACATATCCCTTTCCGTAGCCCCGCATCGCAGTGCTCTCCTTCAACGGTCGGGAGCCCAGTAGTCCAGCATAGCCGCGAAAGTCCTAAAGGCCGGCTTCACAAAGCCATAGGGTGCTTCGAAGTGAAGGCTAAGAGGATAGCCAAGCTCACCGACACCGTCGATAACCCGCTTGTAAAGGTCCACCAGCTTCGCGCGTTTTTCATGGGCCTCCATTCCTGCCAGCTGCCGCACGAATTGTTGTTCCGCTTCCACGGCTGCGTTCCCCGGGTCTTGAATGAGCCACTCGATCAAGTTCACCTTCTGTTCCGCCTTTGGAACGTAGCCAAAAGACAGAAGAATGTTTGGACGGTGCTCCGTCGTCGCCGCGAATTCTTTCAAAAAGTCGACGATCGCATCCGAATAAAGCAACTGTGTCAGGGCGAAGGTAGCCCCTTGATTGCATTTAAAGTTGAAGCGTCCCTGTTCCCCCTCCCGCGTCGGAATCAGGATCGCCCCACGGTTTGGAACCAGTTCCGGAAATTCAGCCAGGGCATCCGTAGGAGCCATACCGCTTCCCTCCCCGTCCATCATCGTGCGCGGGACGCCGACAAAGATGATGCCTTCCATCCCCGCCTGCCGGAGGTCCTGGAACCGGCGCGTCAGGGCGTCTTTCTCAAGGAAGGCGGTGACCTGTGTACAGATCCCCTGCATATCCTCTACTTGCCCGCGTGCCGCCCTCCATACTTCGAGAGGATCCATCTTGGGCTTCATTTCCACCGGACGGTCCGGATCCTCTTCGATCATCCCGGGAATCATCAGGTGCTTGATCCTTCCTCCCATCCCGCATTCTCGAGACAATTCCACGACCTTCGCCGCTTCCTCGGCCGCCTTCTCCGGCCCGTCTTCCCGGTTTGGCGGGACAAATTCCATCGCTATTGTATTTTCCATAATATATCATCGTATGCGGATGGGTTGATGCGTGTAAAGACCTCATCTGGATGGTCAGTGCACGCGCCTGCGCTTGCCATTCCGGGGGAAATCTTCGTATCGTTCGGACGATGTGCGAAAATTGCGGCCGCGTAACGGCGAAGGCCGGGGCAAATGAATGGAGGCCCTCCGCAGCTATGTCCCCGGCGACTGAGACGGCGTGGCGGATCAGAATTTCCGGGACCACCCAAGGGGTTGGATTTCGTCCTTTCGTCTACCGGCTGGCAACTGAGCTGGGTTTGCGCGGGCGCGTTCGGAATACGGCAGACGGGGTCCTTGTCGAGGCGGGGACGACAAAAGACCGTCTGGCAACCTTTTGCGACCGACTCCGGAAGGAAGGTCCGCCGGCGGCCGCCGTTCAACGGGTCGACCATGAGCTTATTGCGGCGCGTGAACTTCCGGAGACCGGCTTCCACATCGCTGAAAGCACGGCTGCGCCGACAGCGGCCGCAGTTCTTCCTCCCGACCTCGCCATTTGCGCGGATTGCCGGCGCGAGTTGTTCGATCCGGAAGACCCGCGCCACCGGTATCCCTTTATCAATTGTACGAACTGCGGACCGCGGTTTTCCATTGTCGAAAAGCTGCCCTACGACCGCGCCAACACGACCATGCGGGTCTTTCCGCTCAGCGAGCACTGTGCGCGTGAATACCACGATCCGGCGGACCGCCGCTTTCATGCCGAACCGAACGCGGACAAGGCCTCCGGCCCAAAGCTGACCTGGAAAGAAGCGGGGACCTCGGTTTCCGAGCGGAATGAGGAGGCCCTGCAGGAGGCGGCCACAAGCCTGCGCAGGGGGCGCATTGTCGCCCTCAAGGGCCTGGGTGGATTTCATCTGCTTTGCCGGGCCGATCTGCCGGAAACGGTCCGTCGGCTTCGCACCCGTAAAGGTCGGGAAGCGAAACCGCTCGCCGTCATAATGGCGGACGAAAACACCGTGCGCCGCTGGTGTACGTTGTCGAAGGAGGAGGCTGCGGAACTGCAAAGCCCGGCCGCGCCGATCGTCCTGCTGCACAAGCGCGATCCTTCCCTCTGGGCGGACGTCTCGGAGCTTTCCACCCTCGGAGTTCTCCTTCCCTACACGCCCCTGCACCTGTTGTTGCTCGGAGCCTGTCCTTATCCCCTCGTCGCGACCAGCGGCAATCTATCCGACGAACCGATCTGCATCGACAACACGGAGGCAGAGCAGCGGCTGGGAGCGGTCGCGGACGCGTTTCTTTTTCACGATCGGGACATCGCCCGTCCGGTGGATGACTCCGTTGTGCGGATCGTAAACAAAAAGCGACAACTGCTGCGGCGCTCGCGAGGATTCGCGCCGGTCCCTTTTCCCCTTCCCCGTCCGGTTCCGCCATGCCTCTGTGTGGGCGGGGACTTGAAAAACACCGTCGCCGTCGCGCGGGAGCATGAAGTCGTGCTCAGTCAACACATCGGGGATCTTGGGACGGAACCCGCCCAGGAGGTTTTTCGGAACACTCTGCGCTTGTTGCGGGAACTGTTTGCGGGCGGCGGGCCCGCACGCCTCGTCGTCCATGACTTGCACCCTGGCTATCATTCGACGCAAGCGGCGGCGGAATTCGGCCTGCCGCTTCTCGGCATTCAACATCACGAGGCGCACGCCTGGGCCTGTCTCGCCGAGCACAACCTGCTCGACCGGGAAGCACTCTGTTTGATCTGGGACGGGACCGGGTACGGTCGCGACGGTAGCATCTGGGGTGGCGAGGCTTTTCAATACAAAGACGGCACTCTTGCCCGCTGCGCGCGCCTGCGCCCCTTCAGCCTCCTTGGCGGGGATGCCGCCGCCCGCGAGCCATGGCGGCCGGCGATGGCGCTGCTGCTGGAAATCCTTGGCCCGGAGGCGTTCCTCTCCTCGGGTTGGCCCGAACGCTGGGGGCTGTCGGCGTCAACCGCCGCCAACTTCGCCCGCGCGTATGAACGCCGCATCCAGGTGGTCCCTACAAGCAGCATGGGACGCCTTTTCGACGCCGCCGCGGCGGTGGCAAATCTGTACTTACGAAACCGCTACGAAGGGGATGCGGCCATGCATTTCGAGGAAGCGGGCCGCCCCGCCGACGGCGGGGACGGGCTCCCCTTTCCTCTGCGACGCCAGCAAAATGGCCTGTGGGAATGGGACTGGGAACCGTTGCTTCTTCAATTGGCTCAGGAATCGCGGGACGGAAGTCCCGGCGCCTCGCTGAGCGGCCGCTTCCACGACGCCCTCGTCAACGGCATTACCACGCTGGCCCGCGAATTGCATATTCCCGCCGTCTGCCTCAGCGGCGGTTGTTTTCAGAACCGTCGGCTGCTTACTGGAGCGGAAACTGCCCTCTGCGAGGAGGGCTTTTCCGTCCATTGGCCACAGCGCTATCCCTGCAACGACGGAGGGCTTGCCCTTGGGCAGGCAATTGCGGCAGGCTTTCATCCGAAACTTCCTATTTGATATGTGTTTAGCGATCCCCGCCAAAGTAGTTGCCGCCGACAAGACCGAAGGGCCCGACCGCGGTGGGACCATCGAATTCGGCAATGTCCGTAAAGACGTGAGCCTCGCTTTTGTTCCGGAGGCAAAGGTGGACGATTATGTGCTTGTGCACACCGGCTTCGCCATCCAGGTCGTCGATGAAGAGGAGGCGGAACGGATCCTCGGCTACCTCCGCGAGATGGAGGAAGTGCTTGAGGAGGAGCTGGGCGGCCCGTCAGCATGAAGTACCTGCAGGAATTCCGCGAAGCGCCACTGGTGCGCAAGCTGGCGGAAGCGATTCGCCACGCCACAGCGCAACCGTGGACGATCATGGAAATTTGCGGTGGTCAGACGCATGCCATCATGCGCTTCGGACTCGACCAGCTGCTGCCTCCGGAAATCACCCTTGTGCACGGGCCGGGTTGTCCCGTCTGCGTGACGCCCATCGACAAAGTCGACAAGGCGATCGCTCTCGCGGAGCACCCGGAGGTCATTCTCTGCTCTTTCGGCGACATGCTCCGTGTCCCCGGCAGCGGGGGCGACCTTCTGCAGGCAAAGGCCCGGGGAGGCGATGTGCGCATGGTCTACTCTCCACTCGACGCCGTGGCCCTTGCGAAAAAGCATCCCGACCGCGAAGTGATCTTTTTTGCCATCGGATTCGAGACCACCGCCCCGGCCAATGCCATGGCCGCTTATCAGGCTAAAAAACAAGGCCTTCAAAATTTCTCCCTCCTCGTCTCGCAAGTGCTCGTTCCCCCCGCCATGGACACTCTCTTGTCCGCGCCCGACAACCGCGTGCAGGGCTTCCTCGCCGCCGGCCATGTCTGTACGATCACCGGTTTCGAGGAGTACCACGAGCTGGCTCGCAAGCACGCCTGCCCTATGATTATCACCGGTTTCGAGCCGGTGGACATTCTCCAGGGTCTGCTTACTTGTGTACGGCAACTGGAAGTCGGTACCGCAAGGGTGGAAAACGCCTACGCCCGCGCCGTTTCCGAAAAGGGCAACCCAGCCGCGCGTGCTATGCTGGCGGAGGTTTTCACCGTCATCGACCGCGAGTGGCGCGGCATCGGCCAAATTCCGCAAAGCGGGTACGGGCTCGCTCCGCCCTACGCGGACCTCGACGCCGAAAAGCGCTTTACCCTCGAAACGGAAAGCGGGGAACCGGAAAGCGAATGCATCAGCGGGCTCATCCTGCAGGGCGTGCGCAAACCGCACGAATGCCCCGCCTTTGGCAGACGCTGTACCCCGGAAACGCCCCTCGGGGCCACCATGGTTTCCGAGGAAGGGGCCTGCGCCGCGTACTACAAGTACCGCCAGCACGCTTGAAAAGCCCGCCGGGCCAATTCATCCTTAAGCGAATGGACCTTTCCTGCCCCCTCCCGCAAGATCCTGCCGATTGCATCACCCTTGCCCACGGGGGCGGCGGTCGCCTCAGCCAACGGCTGCTGGAAGAGATCTTTCTTCCCGCCTTCGGCACGATGGGACCGGAGAATGCCCTTGATGCCTATACCGCATGCCCTCCCGCCGGGCGCATGGCCTTCACCACTGACAGTCATGTCGTGCATCCGCTCTTTTTTAAAGGTGGCGATATCGGAAAGCTCGCCGTCTGCGGCACCGTTAACGACCTCGCCATGAGCGGGGCACGTCCTCTCTGGCTCAGCGTCGGATTCATTCTGGAAGAGGGGTTGCCCCTCGAAACGCTAAAGAAGGTCGTCGATTCCATGGCCGCGACCGCGCGCTCCGCCAGTGTCCGGATTGTTGCGGGCGATACCAAGGTTGTCGAACGCGGCAAAGCCGACGGGCTCTACCTGACCACTGCCGGCGTCGGAGCTGTCCCCGAAGGAGTGGAGCTGATCCCCACCGCGATCAAGCCAGGCGACGCCCTGCTCGTCAGCGGGGATCTTGGTCGCCACGGCATGGCCATCATGGCGCAGCGAGAAGGTCTTGCCTTTGACGCCCCGCTTGTTTCCGACTGCGCGCCCCTCCATGAACCCGTCCGGGCCCTACTCGAAGCCGGGTTGCCCATTCGCTGCCTGCGCGACTGTACCCGCGGCGGCCTCGCCACCGTGGCCGTCGAGCTGGCCAGGCAGAGCGGGCGCAACCTGAATCTATGGGAGGAGGAAATTCCCGTTAGCGAGACCGTCCGCGCCGCCTGCGAACTTTTGGGCATCGATCCGCTTTATGTTGCCAACGAGGGTTGTTTCGTCGCCGTCCTGGCGCAAGAGCGAGTGGCGGAGGCAGTGGACCTTCTTCGCGCCCGGGGATTTGGTAGAGCCTGCCGAATCGGCGAGGTTGCTCCGGAACAGGATTCGGCCGGACGCCTGTTCCTCCGGAACGCCTTTGGCATCCGCCGTCCCCTCGATCTGATCAGCGGGGAGCAGCTGCCACGGATTTGCTGAAAAGTTATTGGTTCATGAAGCCCTGCTTGCGCAGGGTTTCCAGGAAAGCCTGTGAGGCAGCGACTTTCATTTCGCGTGGATAGCGGACCTTCGTGAAAACCTGGGCGAGATTCTCGAGACCGTTTTCTTCGACAAAGGCCTTGTTCGCCGCGAGTGACTCCTTCTCCGCATACAGGTCCTCGAGGCGGGCGGCATCGTAATCCTGGTACTGCTCCTCATGCACCACCGCCCCAAGGGGAAGACGATCCGTCAGCGGCGGCTTCTCCGCGGGATAGCCGAGGGCAAGGGCCGTTACCGGTACGACCCCCGCCGGTAGACCAAAAAAACCGATCAATTTGTCCGCCTGGTACGGCGTCGTACCCACGTAGCAAATGCCAAGGCCCTGGTCCTCCGCCGCGACGGCCGCATTCTGCGAGGCAAGAAGGGCGTCCATGGCCGCCGTCAGGAACGACATGAAATTGTCATAACAGGGCTCCGCCCGCCGCAAACGACACCATTGGTTGAAGCGGTTGAAATCGGCCAGAAAGGTCAGGATCACCGGAGCCTCCCCAACCATGCGCTGCCCGAAATGCAGGGACTGCAGTTCCTTGCGACGTTCCCGTTCCTCCGTCCGAATGATGCTGTAAACCTGCATGTTGCCGGTCGTGGAACTGCGCGCCGCGGCATGCAGGACCGATTGCAGGACCGCTTCCCGAATCGCCTGGTCGCGGAACCGGCGGATCGATCGATGGCTCAAGAGGCAGTTTAGGGTCTCCATTTTTGTCTATCCTTAAGAAAATCTACGTTCATGCCTTTGTTGCTCAGCTGGAGGACAAAATTCTTTTCGTCAATATAAGTTTTTGTTGTCATGGCGGCAAAATCATTTAGCAAATCTAATACTAAACCCTCTATTCAATTTCATTATGCCGAAACCACGCGCCATCACCGATGCCAACGAAGCGGCCGCTTCGGCGGCCTACCGCCTGAGCGAAACTATCGCGATCTACCCCATCACCCCGTCCTCCAGCATGGCGGAACATTGTGATGAATGGGCCTCGCGAGGGAACTCCAACCTTTGGGACACAGTTCCGGAAGTCACCGAAATGCAGAGCGAAGCCGGGGCCGCTGGAACGGTCCACGGACTCCTGCAGGCCGGGACCTTGACCAGCACCTTTACCGCCTCGCAGGGCCTGCTTCTGATGATCCCCAACATGTACAAGATCGCGGGAGAACTGACCCCGTTTGCCATGCATGTTTCGGCGCGCGCCCTCGCCACCCACGCGCTTTCCATTTTCGGCGATCATTCCGACGTGATGGCCTGTCGGCAAACGGGCTTCGCCCTGCTCTCCTCCAACAACGCCCAGGAGGCGCACGACATGGCCGCCATCGCGCACGCGGCCAGCCTGGAGAGCCGGATTCCTTTCCTCCATTTCTTCGACGGTTTTCGCACCTCCCATGAAATCAACACCTACACTCCGCTGGAGGACGAAACCCTGCGGTCCCTCGTCGACGAGAAGGCTATCGACGCCTTTCGGCAGCGTGCCCTCACTCCGGATGCTCCCGTGATCCGGGGAACAGCGCAAAATCCTGACGTCTTCTTCCAGGCACGGGAGGCGGCGAATCCGTTCTACACGGCCTGCCCGGCCGTGGTGCAGGAGGTGATGGACCGCTTTGCGAAGCTTACGGGCCGCCAGTATGGCATTTTTGAATACACCGGCGCGGAGGACGCCGAACGCGTCGCCGTCGTCATGGGCAGCGCCACGGAAACTCTTGAGGAAACGGCCGCACACCTCAATGCGGAGGGAGAAAAAACAGGCGTCCTGAAGGTCCGTTTGTACCGCCCCTTTGACCTCACCGCGCTCGTTGCGCAACTGCCCACGACCGTCAAGCGGATCGCCGTCCTTGACCGGACCAAGGAGCCGGGCGCCCTCGGCGAGCCAATGTACCTTGATATCCGCACGGGCCTGCAGGAAGCAAAGGACCGGGGGCTATTGGAGGAAATCCCGCAAGTGATCGGCGGCATCTATGGCCTCGGATCGAAGGAATTCAACCCGGCCATGGCCAAGGCGGTCTTTGACGAGCTGAAAAAGGATAGCCCGAAGCTGCACTTCACCATCGGGATTGAGGATGATGTCAGCGGGCGGAGCCTCGAGGTGGAAGAGGATTTCGAACTGGATGATAAGGAAGGCTTTCGGGGCGTTTTCATCGGCCTCGGCTCCGACGGCACGGTCGGTGCGAACAAGAATTCCATTAAGATCATCGGCGAGGAGACCGACAACTACGCACAAGCGTACTTCGTCTACGACTCGAAAAAATCCGGCGGGATGACCATTTCCCACCTGCGCTTCGGACCGCGCCCGGTTAAGGCGCCGTACCTGATCCAGAACGCCCAGTTCGTCGGCTGCCATCAGTGGCAGTACCTCGAACAATTCGATATTCTCAAGTACGCTGCGCCGGGCGCGATTCTCCTTGTCAACAGCCCGTACGGACCGGACCGCGTGTGGGAGCAGCTGCCCCGTGAAGTCCAGGAAGGGATCAAGGAAAAGGAAGTGCGCCTCTTTGTCATCGACGCCTACAAGGTCTCGAAGGATGCCGGCATGCGCGGGCGCATCAATACCATCATGCAGACCGCCTTTTTCGCGATTTCCGGTATCCTTCCCAAGGACGAGGCCATCGCGAAGATCAAGAACGCGATCGAGAAAACCTACGGCAAAAAGGGCCGCCAGATCGTGGAAATGAACTATGCCGCCGTCGACGCGGCCCTCGACAACCTGCACGAGGTGAAGGATCTCCCCGCTCCCTCCAGCGATATTGCCATGCGCAAGGCGGTGGCTGCGGAGGCGCCCGATTTCGTAAAGAAGGTCACCGCCGTCATGCTCAAGCAGGAAGGTGACCACCTCCCGGTGAGCGCTTTTCCCGTGGACGGCACATGGCCGCTCAGCACCTCGATGTGGGAAAAGCGCAACATCGCCCATGAGATTCCCATCTGGGATCCGGAGGTATGCATCCAGTGCGGCAAGTGCGCTTTTGTCTGTCCGCACGCGGCCATCCGCGCCAAGGCCTATCCCGCCGACAGTTGCAATGGCAACGCCCCCGAGGGCTTCCAGGGCGTCAAATTTAAATCGCGAGAGGTAGCGGATTATCAATACACGATCCAGGTCGCGCCCGAGGACTGCACGGGTTGCGGGGTTTGCGTGACGGTCTGCCCGGCCAAAAACAAGGCGGAACCCAAGCGCAAGGCCATCAACATGGAGCCGAATGACGAACATGTGGAGCAGGAAAAGGAAAACTACGCTTTCTTCCTCGACCTGCCCGGCCTCAGCCGCGAATCCCTCGGCCTGACGGTGAAGGAAAGCCAGTTGCGCGATCCCCTTTTCGAATACTCCGGTGCCTGCGCCGGCTGCGGGGAAACGCCCTACGTGAAGCTGATGACGCAGCTCTTCGGCGATCGTCTGATGGTTGCCAACGCCACGGGCTGTTCCTCCATCTACGGGGGCAACCTGCCCACCACCCCGTTCTGCACGGACCGGAGCGGGCGCGGGCCGGCATGGAACAACAGTCTTTTCGAGGACAACGCCGAATTCGGGTTTGGTATGCTCCTTGCCACGGAAAAAAAGCGGGAAATGGCAAAGAACCTTGTCCAGCGCCTTGCCCCGCAACTTGGAGACGTCCTCTCCGGAGACCTGCTCGAAGCGGACCAGACCACAGAGAGCGGCGTCAGCGAACAGCGCTCCCGCGTGGAAGAACTGAAGAAGAAGTTACAGGGCATGGACGGACGGGAAGCGCATGCGCTTTCGCTCCTTGCCGACTACCTTGTAAAAAAGTCCGTCTGGTGCCTTGGCGGAGACGGCTGGGCCTACGATATCGGCTTTGGCGGACTCGACCATGTCATCGCCAGCGGACGCGACATCAACCTTCTCATTCTCGACACAGAGGTCTACTCGAACACGGGCGGCCAATCCTCCAAATCCACTCCCATGGGCGCGGTGGCGAAATTCGCGTCCGGAGGAAAGGCCACCGGCAAGAAAGACCTCGGCATGATCGCCATGGGCTACGGGCACGTGTACGTCGCCCAGGTCGCCTTCGGGGCGCGGGACAGCCAGACCGTAAAAGCCTTCGCGGAGGCCGAAAGCTATCCGGGCCCGTCCGTGATCATTGCCTATTCTCATTGCATCGCCCACGGGTACAACATGAATTACGGACCCGCCCAGCAGAAGGCCGCTGTCGATTGCGGGCACTGGCCCCTCTACCGCTTCGATCCGCGGCGTGAGGAACAGGGGCAACCGGCTCTGCAGCTGGACAGCCCCGCTCCGAAGAAATCCTTCCGCGAGTACGCCGAAGGGGAAGTCCGCTACCGAATGCTCATGACCTCCAATCCGGAACGCGCGGATGTACTCCTCAAACAAGTGGATAAGAACATCGCCGAACGGCGCGCCCGGTACGAATCCCTCGCCCAACCCAACCAGCAATAAAAAATTCCCTCATGGACCTGAATACGACCTATCTCGGACTTGATCTTCCCCACCCCTTCATCGCGGGCGCGTCGCCCTTATCAAAGACCGTAGACTCGGCCAAACAAGCCGAGGATGGCGGTGCCGCCGCGCTCGTCGTCTACTCTCTCTTTGAGGAGCAGTTCACCCGCTACCACGAAGGCCAGGAAGCGCACGTCCATCAATACGAAGAGACCTTTGCGGAAGCCACGAGCTACTTTTCCTCTTCGGTGGAACACCACTACCAGCCGGACCAGTACCTTGAGCACATCCGCCGGATCAAGGAAAGCCTCGGCATTCCGGTCATCGGTTCGCTTAACGGAACGCACCTCGGGACTTGGGTGGACTACGCGCGCAACATCGAGCAGTCCGGAGCGGACGCGCTTGAATTGAATCTCTATTATCAGCCAAACGCCGCAGAGGAATCCGCCACGGAAGTGGAAAACCGCCTGCTGGAAATTATCCGGTCGGTACGGAAGGACCTGAAAATCCCTCTCGCTGTGAAACTGTCCCCGTTTTTCACCTCCCTGCCCCATTTCGCGAAGGAGGCCCGTTCGGCGGGAGCCGACGCCCTCGTCCTCTTCAACCGATTCTACCAGCCGGACATTGATACCGAGGAGCTGGAGATCGTGCCCCACCTCGAACTTTCTAACTCCTCCGAACTGCTTATGCGCCTGCGTTGGCTTGCCATGTTGTATGGACGCAGCGATCTCGAACTGGCCATCACCGGCGGGGTTCACACTTCCCAGGATGCCGCGAAAGCTCTCATGAGCGGTGCCTGCGCAATCCAGCTCGTTTCGACGCTGCTACGCAACGGACCGGCCCGGATCGCGGCTCTGCGCGAACATCTCGAAGCTTGGATGGAGGAAAAGGAATATGACAGCCTGCGCCAGATGCTGGGGTCCATGAGCTACCTTAACGCCCCGCATCCGGAAGCCATCGAGCGCGCGAATTACCTCAAAATTCTGCAGAGTTGGTCGGTGTAAGTACCCGGTTTCCCGGACTTGGAGTCGAAGTCGTCAGCCGTTGGCGGCAGAAAATTATTACTCCTTCAATATGGATTGTATAAGTGAGGTTTTCTTACACGGAGCCCCGGAGCTCTCGGGGAGATTAATGTATCTATGCTCAGTAGGGCCCGTGGCTCCGTGTGAGAACAAAAGAGGATATATACGGAAATTTAATGGGATCTGGTATTAGTAAACGTCCCGTTGGTAGCGCTTGTCCTTCTGGAGTTGTTTGACGGCGGCGGTGGCGTCTTCCTCGG
>CAYFRH010000031.1:0-23572 GCA_964345345.1 uncultured Puniceicoccaceae bacterium
GGGGCACGGTGGGCGCGGGGACAAGCCCCGGCCCTACAAAAGGATTCCGTCGCCTCTGGGGCAACGTGGTCATCTGTAGGGCCTCGCCTTGCGCGAGGGCCCCGGCATCAAATGAACGGTAGTGCGGGCTTCGGTGGTGGACCAGGCAAGCCGACGCTGGCGTTCGTAAATTTCCCGGTGCAGGCTTTCACTGCATGTTACCCTATTAAAATGAATATTTGTACCCTGACCGGCAACCTGCTCGCCGAGTGGACCTTTACCATGCCGGAATGGCGTTCCGGTGCCACTCAGCGCGCACGGGAGATGTCCTTTCAACTGGGCGGGAAAGGAATCAATGTCAGTCGGGTTCTTTCCCACCTTGGCGAAGAATCCTTCGCGGTGGGCTTCGCCTCCGGTCCCCTGCGAGAACTCGCCTCCGCCTGGCTGCGGGACCGCGATCTTGCCCACCGCTTCTTTGCCCTTGCCGGTGGCCTGCGCCCGGGACTCGTCGTCCGCGCAACGGAGACGGACGCTCCCGAGACAACCTTTCTTGGACAAGACCTGCCTGTCTGCGGAGATGCGTGGGCGGCCGCCTGCGCATCCATTGCCGCGCAACACCCTCGCTGGCTTGCCATCTGCGGCAGCATTCCTGGTTGGCAACCGGAATGGACCGAACCGCTGCGGGCGCTACTCAAGCAAAGCCCGCAAACCCGCCTTGCTCTTGATACTTACGGCCCGCCGCTTGACGATCTCGTCCATTTCCCGGCCGCGGTCGTGAAAATCAATGCCAAGGAGGGAAAACGGCTCTTTTCGGAAGGCACGCCCAGGACCTCCGCGGTAGAAAACCTCCGGGCCCGCTTCGGCGAATTTCCCGTGCGCAACTGGATTTTAACGGATGGAGCGGCTCCCATCACTGCCCTTCTCGAGGACGACCGGAATGTGATCCTGACCCCCGCCCCCATTCGGCAAATTTCCGCGACGGGAAGTGGAGACACCTTTCTGGCCGCCCTTCTTGCAAGGTGGAAAGGAGAGGAAAACAGCCCTTCAGAGACGGCCCTCAGCTTTGCTTCTGCCTGTGCGACCGCCAACGCCGCTGTGTCCGGCATCGCCGATTTTCACCTGCCGGTCCCAGAAAACCACTACCCGAAGGTGGATTAGGCGCGGTACTTTTCCTTGAGACTGTCCACGACGCTGGGATCGGCGAGCGTGGTAACGTTCCCGAGAGCCTGGCCGGTGGCAATGTCGCGGAGGAGACGGCGCATGATCTTGCCGGAGCGCGTCTTGGGAAGATCAGCGGAGAAAATGATCTTTTCCGGGCGGGCGAACTTGCCGATTTTCTTGGCGACAAGTTGGTTTAAAGACTCCCGCAGGTCCTCACTCCCTTCGGCATCGGTGCCGCGAAGCAGAACAAAGGCAACCAGCCCCTGTCCCTTGACTTCATGCGGAACGCCAATGACCGCGCTTTCGGCGACATTGGGATGTGCGACAAAGACGCTTTCCAGTTCCGCCGTACCGATGCGGTGACCGGAGACATTCACCACGTCATCGACACGCCCGGTGACCCAGAAGTAGCCGTCCTTGTCGCGACGCGCCCCATCTCCGGGAAAATAATATTTGCCGTCCCAGTTGCCCCAGTACGTTTTTTTAAACCGTTCCGGATCGCCCCAGATGCCACGCAGGATGCCCGGCCAGGGCCGCCGGATGGCGAGCAGGCCGGCGTCGACCTCGTTCCCCTCGGGATCAAGAACAGCGGCATCAACCCCGAAAAACGGGAGGGTTGCCGAGCCCGGCTTCGTCGGCGTCACCCCGGGGAGCGGGGAAAGGAGAATCCCGCCCGTCTCGGTCTGCCACCATGTATCGACGATGGGACAACGTTCGCGGCCGATTTTGCGGTGGTACCACATCCAAGCCTCCGGATTAATGGGCTCCCCAACCGTTCCCAAAAGGCGGAGGCTGCTTAAGTCATGTTTGTCGACCCATTCGTCGCCCCACTTCATGAAGGCGCGAATCGCCGTGGGAGCAGTGTAGAAAATGGATACCTTGTAGCGATCGACAATATCCCAGAAGCGGTCGGGTTCGGGATGGTTTGGCGCTCCTTCGTACATAAGGATGGTAGCCCCGTTCTGTAGTGGCCCGTACACGATGTAGGAATGTCCCGTGATCCAGCCGACATCGGCGGAACACCAGTAAACGTCCTCCTGTTTGAGATCAAAGACGTATTTCGTGGTCAGGTGGGTATAAACGCTGTAGCCACCGACGGTGTGCATGATGCCCTTGGGCTTGCCGGTGGAACCACTCGTGTAGAGAAGAAAGAGCATGTCCTCGGCATCCATCTCCTCGCAGGGACACTCGACCGAGGTGCCGACGGCGATCTCGTCGTACCAGAAGTCCCGTCCCGGTTGCATCTCGCAGGCCATGCGCCCGGTACCGGAATTGCGCGGGACGACCAGAACTTTTTCCACGCACGGACAATCCACCACCCCTTCGTCCACGACGCTTTTCAGGGGAAGAACCGAGCCGCGGCGCCAGCCTCCGTCCCCGGTGATCACCATCTTCGACTCGGCGTCCAGCACGCGGTCCTTGATGGAATCGGCACTGAAGCCGGCGAAAATGACGGAGTGGATCGCCCCAATTCGCGCACATGCGAGAACGGCGATGGCCAGCTCCGGCGTCATGGGCAGATAGATGGCAATGGTGTCGCCCTTCCCGATGCCCAACTTTTTGAGGACATTGGCAAACCGGCTAACTTCGTCCTTCAGTTCCCCGTAAGTGAGCCGTCGTTGGTCGCCCGGCTCCCCTTCCCACAGAATGGCCGGCTTGTCCCGGTATTCGCCATCCGCCCATCGATCTATGGCATTGTGACAGATATTGAGTTTTCCGCCGACGAACCACTGGAAAAACGGGGCCTCGGATTCGTCGAGAACGCGGTCCCATGTACGGAACCAATCAAGATTCCCGGCGGCTTCGGCCCAGAAACCTTCCGGGTCTTCAAGGCTACGCCGGTAATCACGGCGGTAGCTTTCGATGTCGCCGATGAGGGCGCTTTTCGCGAAGGAGGAAGGCGGGGGAAAGACGCGTTCTTCTTTCAGGACGGATTCCATACGGTCGTCGCTCATAGTCCGAAAATGGGGATTGGAGTTGAGTTGAAATACCTCCGTACAAAGCGGCGAAGGCACGATAGGAATGTCCCCGGTCGCTTCCGCGGGTCAAATCTTTTCTAGGCGCGCACCGCGCCCGAGCTTGGTTTACACGCGGAAAACTTGCAAGGCGCTGCCGCCTTGCCCAGCTTCGTCGATGTGGATACGGCCAATTTCGATTATGAGCTGCCCTCCTCCGCGATTGCCCAAATGCCCGCGGATAAGCGAGATGAATCCAGGCTGCTGCTGGTGGACCGGGGAACCGGACAGGTCGCCGATCACCTTTTCCGCGAATTGCCGGATTTGTTGCCCCGGAAAACCCGCTTTTTCCGCAACACCGTTATGGTATTGAAAGCTCGCCTGCGCGCCCGGCGCGCAGGCGGCGGCCAAGTCGAATGCCTCCTTCTCCGTCCTTGCGAGAGCGAACCGGAAATTCAATGGTGGTGCCTCCTGCGACCCGGCAAACGCCTCCCGGTGGGTGCCGAATTCCGTAACAACGATTCCTTTTCCGCGCGGGTCCTCCGGAAAAAGGATGACGGAACCGCCCTCATCCGTTTTCAGCTTCACGACGATGCGACCGTTCCAGCCATGGCGGCCCGGAAAGGGGAAATGCCCCTGCCGCCTTACATCGAGCGGAGTCCCGGGGATCCCCGCCGGAAACTGGACGAGGAACGCTACCAGACCATCTATGCGGACTCTTCCCAGCCGTACGCGGCGGCCGCCCCTACCGCCGGCCTGCATTTTACCGAACCCGTCATCGACCGCCTTGTCGAGCGGGGCCACCGCTTTTTCGACCTCAGCCTTCACGTCGGATTGGGCACCTTCCAGCCCATTCAAACGGAAAAGATCGAGGATCATCAGCTGCATGAGGAGTTTTATGAGATTCCCGCTCCCACGAGGGAGGTTCTCGATGGAAAAGGGGAGAGCCCGAAGCTGGCCATCGGCACCACTTCCCTTCGCGCCGTGGAGGATTACTACCTCGCCACCCGCAAGGATCCCGCCGCCTCTGGTGAAGCCTTTCGCAAATACGCGGAAATCTTCATTTATCCACCCGAATTCTTCCGCACGGATGCCCTCCTGACGAATTTCCACCTCCCTCGTTCTTCCCTGCTTTGCCTTGTCAGCGCTTTTCTTTCCCCGGGCTCCACCGACGGCATCGCATGGCTGCGCCAAATTTACCGAGCAGCCTTGAAGAAAAATTATCGGTTTTACAGCTATGGGGATGCCATGCTTATTTTGTAGGTTCCACCATGCTTGAAGCTGCTTCATCTTCTTTTGAATCTCTGGTCGCCACTTACTATTCCGCCCTGTACAAGTTCGGGTATTCCCTGAGCAAAAACGCGGAGGACGCCGCTGATTTGACCCAGCAGACCTTCCTGATCTATGCGGAAAAAGGGGACTCGGTACGAGATACCGCCAAAATCAAATCCTGGCTTTTCACAACCCTGTACCGGGAGTTCCTCCGAAAGAACCGACGCGGTAAAGTCACCACCGCCGTCGACCAGGAAATCCTTGAAAGCAACGAGGACCCTGCCCCGGTCGATTCCGTCCGTCAACTGGAGGCACAGGAGGCCGTGGAAGCGCTGCACACCCTCGAACCGCAATACCGGGATCCGTTGATTCTCTTTTATATGGAAGACCTCGCTTACAAGGAAATCGCTGAGGTGCTCGAGATTCCCATGGGCACCGTCATGTCGCGCCTCTCCCGGGGCAAAGAACAATTGAAATCCCGTCTCTCGGCGACAATCCGGAAATAAAACACGCGATAGCGACTCTTATCTGCCGTCCGATGAATAAATCCCGCATCAAGGAAATCCTACTCGCCTTCCGGCCCGGAGAAGGTCTTGAAGAAGATCCCGAAGTCCGCGCCGCTCTTGAAAAGTCCCTTGCCGACCCCGATCTTCAGAATTGGCGGGGAGTCGAGCGCGCCTTCGATAAGGCCTTTGCCGAGAAGCTGGACGAGATTCCGGTCCCGGAAAACCTTGCCGACCAGATTCTTGAAGCGGCTGCAAACCGTCCTGAACCAGTGAGAACGGCAAGTTCCCCGCAACTGGAATCGTCAAAGATAACCCGGTGGCTGCATCCGGCCATTTTTGCCGCCGCCGCCGCCATTGTTCTCTTTCTAGCGCTGTCCTTCACCTTCTGGAATCCGCCTCAGCAGCCGGGGGTGGAAGGTTACGCAAGCCTTGTCGGCGCCGCCCGCAAACTACAGGAGTCCGTAGACCCCACTTTTCGTAGTAACAATGAGACCGCGCTTGTAAAATACATCCGGGAGCGGGGAGCCCAGGCTCCGCAAGAGCTTCCTGCGCGCTTCTCGTGGAAGCAGTCCTTCGGCTGCCAGGTTTTTGCCGTCGAAGGAAGTTCTGTTTCCGTCGTTTGTTTCGACACTGAAAAGCACGGAAAAATGCACCTGTATACTTTCGAGAAAGCGGCCTTTCCAAATACGAAAGTCCCGCGGGAACCCGTCCTTGGTGGGGATGAGGCATCCCGGAGCTGGGCAAGCTGGTCTTCAGGGAAGAATTACCATGTTCTCCTTTCCGATGGGAGTCCGGAAAACCTTCGTTCCGCCCTGGATATTTAGAAAGGCCGGGTTACGATAGCTTCTATGCATTCTCGTTTTCTTTCTTCCCTTCTCCTGCCTCTGCTCCTCGCCACAACCACCGTTTCCAGTGAGGTGGCCGTTTACAAAGTAGATCCCGTTCACTCGGGAATCTCCTTCAAAATCCGGCATTTCATCAATAAGGTTCCCGGAGTTTTCAACGATTTCTCCGGGGAAATTCATTTCGACAAAACCAACCCCGCCAACAGCAAGGCCACCGCCACAATCCAAGTGGGCAGCGTAGATACACGCAACAATGACCGGGACGCACACCTCCAGAACGAAGACTTTTTCGAATCCAATCGCTTTCCCACCATCAAATTTACGAGTACGAAATGGGAGAAGACGGGAGAAGATACGTTTCAAGTGTCAGGCGACCTGCAGATTCTTGGCAGAACGAATCCCGTCGTCCTTGATGTCACTTATCTTGGGGAAGTGGAAGGCCGTGGCCAGTTGCGATCCGGATGGGAGGCCAAGGGCTCCCTTGATCGTTCCGATTGGGGCATGGGGTACGGGACACCCGTCGTGGGTAAGACTGTGGATATCGAGCTCAACATCCAGGCTCACCGGCAGGAAAAGAAGAAACAGTAAAGATCACTTAGTTGCCTACGATCTGCCTTTCTTCAGCGCCTGCGTCAACGCCCGCCAAGGTAACAATACGCAATCTTTCCGATCGGGGTAGTGGCGGAATTGCGTCAAAACCCTCGCTTCCCCTGAAATTCCGTCGGGATCTTCCGATGCGGAAGAATGCAAACTCTCGTGCAATTCCGCGGTTACTCTTTCAGCCTCGCTCGAGCTCAATCCGAGGATCCCTTGAATCATCAGAGAAGCAGAGGAGCGGGTTACCGCACAGGCCTGCGCTTCAAATCCTGCTTGCGCAATCCGTCCCTCCTCCAGCCGGATTCCCACAACCACTTCATCCCCGCAACGGGCATTGGTTCCCTCTGCAACCTGCGTCGGATTATCCGGCAATCCATACCCGCAGGGGTTGCGGTGATGCCGCAAAAGGATCTCGTTGTACATGGACTCCGCCTGTGACATACCGGAACCCCTTTACAAAAGCTGACTCTCGACCGTCTCGGCAGGTCCCAATGGCTCCAGCTTCGTAACCCCATTTTCCCCACTGTCGGCTTCCACAATCCGCCAACGAACGGGAACCATGAGGCCGCCGGGGAGTAGCGCCTCGCCGCTGACCTCAACATTTTCAAGGCGGATATCCAAGCCGACAGCCGAAGCTTTGCTGAGAACCAGATCCACCCGTTCTTCCCAGAAATCCTCATCCTCCGCCACCCGTTGCACGAATTCCTGCCAGTCGCGGGAAGTCAGGTCCCCCACCTTGACCTCGCTTAAATCGAGGAAAATCCCGGTAAGATCGCCCGTCTTCACGCTCAGTTGTCGCCGCAGTGGAATGCTCCAGAAGGGACCTTCCAGTTGCAACTTCTCCACTTCCAGACCGACCGGTCCATCAAGGACAAACAATCCCTCAAGAAGAACCTGCCCGGGAGAAAGATCCACCGATTCAACCTGCCACTGGCGCTGCGGATCGGCCTCCATTAACCGCTCCAAGGCCGCCTGCTGCCAGCCGGGACGAAGAAAAAAAATGACAAGGAAGGTGATTCCGACGGCCAACAGGGCCAGGATCACGTTAAAAAAGAATTTGAGGATTCGCGGCATCGGTAGAAGTAAACCCTTCCTTCGCGATTCAGCAATAAAAAGCCGGCAGTAGCCAGAGGCCCTTGCCGGGTAAAGGAGTCAGGTAAGAGCTCTGGGAAAGGGCCTTAGCTTTTCTTTGATTCAAAGACCCGCTTTTCCTTCACTTTATTGGCAGCCTTTCCAATGCGGTCCCGAAGGTAATACATGCGCGCCCGCATCGTGACAGATTCCCGATCCACTTCGATTTTCTCGATTCCGGGACTGTGGACGGGAAAGATCCTTTCCACACCTTCTCCGAAACTGATCCGGCGAACCGTGAATGTCTCGTGAATTCCGCTCCCTTTCCGGGCAATAACGATGCCCGAGAAGATCTGAATGCGTTCCTTGTTTCCCTCGCGGACGCGAGTGTGAACCTTGACCCCGTCACCGACTTTGAAAGCCGACCGGTCAGGCTTGATTTGCTCCTGCGTGATTTCGTTAATTACCGCGTTCATTTTCCGTCTCCTGTTCTAAAGTAAATCTGGTCGTCGCGTCCTTGTCTTTTCCAGCGCCTGCTCTTTTCGCCAACGCTCGATCTGCCCATGGTGGCCGGATAGTAAAACCTCGGGTACCCGCATCCCTTCAAATTCTTCGGGACGTGTGTACTGAGGAAAGCCAAGGAAGCTGTTGTGGAAACTATCCTGCGTCAAGGACTTTTCCTCCCCGAGGACGCCCGGAATTAGCCGTACAACCGCGTCGGTAACCACCGCCGCAGGAAGACTGCCATTGGTCAAAACATAGTCCCCAATGCTAAGTTCAAAGTCGATGCGGCAATCCCGAATGCGTTGGTCAATTCCTTCATAGTGGCCACTGACCATAATGAGATGAGATTCCCGCGACAAAGCCACCGCTCGCGCCTGCTTAAAGGTCTCTCCATCCGGTGTCAGGTAGAGGCAACGGCTGCCCTCCGATTTGACCGAATCGATCGCCGCCGCGAGCGGTTCGGGCTTAAGAAGCATGCCCGCTCCCCCGCCAAAAGGACGATCGTCGGTGATGCGCCACTTCCCGACCCCAAACTCCCGCAAATCGATCAATCGGATATCGACAAATCCCCGCTCCACCGCCCGGCCCAGCATGCTCTCCTCGAGAAACCCCTCCAGCATGCGCGGAAACAAGGTAATGATGTCGATACGCATTCGGGAGTCTCCCTGAACTGAAAAACCCGTCTCCGGTGTTCCCGGCCGGCCGGACGGGTTTTCTATAAAATTTAGTAAGGCCTCAGGATTCGGCAACAGGCTCGGGCACGGGGGCCTCCTCAGCTGCTTCAACCGGCTGCCTGCGGCGCTCCCGCTTGATCAAAGCGCGCACCGTATCAGACGGCTGAGCGCCTACCCCGAGCCAATAATCAACGCGGTCCATCTGCAGTTTTACCTGATTCTCCTCGATCTTGTTGCATGGATCATACGTTCCGATGCGTTCAACACAACGACCGTCGCGACGCGAACGCTCATCGGCCACAACAACCCGGTAATGAGGAGACTGTTTTGCCCCGCCCCGCTGCAATCTGATTTTAACTGCCATTCTGTTCTGCTTTTAATTAAAGGAAACCAAAAACCAAGAAGCCCTGCTTTCCCCCTGTCAAGCGTCTTTAGCGCGCAGTCTCGACCGTGGGAATTCCGCACAGCGAGGAGGTCTGCCGTTTCCCTGTCAATCGCTTCATTCCACAAAAATTTAGCGGCTTCTTCTTTTGTCTTCCCGCTGAGGTCTGCCACCATGGCATTTCCTGATTACATTCGTTCTTTTCCGTAAGATGCCAAAACCGTCCCTGCCAAATTTCGCCGCGCCGACCGAATCGCTTCCCGATTGCCAAGGAATTCTTCTCCTTCCCGTCGATCGCGTCTTCCGCTTTCTCGGACCGTGGTCCGATTGGTCCGATTGGTCCGACCCGTCCGACCCGTCCGACCCGTCCGACTTGTCTGCCCCGTCCGACCTCCCTCCGCTGCACCTCAATCTTGGCATCGAGGGGATCGAGGAACCCGATTTTCCCATTGAGGAAAATGCCCTCACTCTGCTCATCGCCGCTCGGCTCCAGCTTACCTCCATTCCCGTCCTCCTCTCCGGCGAATGCGTCCGCGCCTACCGCGCCGGCCTTCTTTCTTTTTCCCAGTGGCAAGCGCTTCACCGCTTCCTGAAAGATAAAGGGGATGTTTAATTTACGAAACCCAATTCGTGGTTCCGGTTGACCTCCGTTGTCGGGGGGAATTTAATTTTTTTTATGGAAGCGGAAAAACCGGCCGTACGCCATCCTCCGACATGGACCTTTCTTACCCATCACACGCATGTGCTGATGCTTCTTCATGAAAACCCGGACATGCGACTGCGCGAGTGTGCCGTCCATATCGGGATTACGGAACGAGCTGTGCAGACTATTGTTTCCGACCTTGAAGAGGTAAACGCCCTTTCCCGTGTCCGGGAAGGTCGGCGGAACCACTACCGCATCCACTACGACCGTCCTCTTCCCAATCCGATCGAATCCAAGTGCGTCGTTGGCGACCTTCTCGTTATGTCGGTCGCCCATCTCGATCAAATGTCCCAAAGCGGGAACTAGAAAAGTCCAGGGGGCGAACCGGCGGGAAGCATTTTCAAGCCTCGGAGAGGGCAGCTTCGAGGTGAACCACATCCGCCGGCACGTCCACTCCGATTGTGCGGGTCCCGGTGATCCCGACGGCAATCTCGTATCCATGCTCAAGTACCCGCAACTGTTCCAGTTTTTCCACTTTCTCCAACGGACCCATTGGCCAACGCGTAAAGGCTGCTAAAAGGTTGGCGGAATATCCGTATAGGCCGAGGTGCCAGAGGGCATGCGCAGGGAGAGACGTCGGTTCGTCGCGGGGGAAAGGCACGGCCGCCCTGGAAAAGTACAGGGCTTTGCCGGATGAACAATCTTTCACCTCATCCGGCCCCGCCTCGCCACAAGCGAGGACGACCTTGACCTTATTGGGATCCTGAAACTCCTCCACAGATCGGAAAGGGGTGGCCAATGTTGCCATCTCCGTTCCCCGCCGGAGAAGGTTCCACAACTGGCGAAGATGAAGGGCCTGCAACAGCGGTTCATCAGCCTGCGCATTAAGAATCCACTCCGCGCCGATTTTTTCGTTGGCGGCGGCCAGCCGATCAGTCCCGCTAGGCAGTTCCGGATCGGTGAGCAGGACCTCATAGCCCTCCGCCCGCAAAACAACCGCCAATTCCTCTTCCGCGACCGCGAAAAAAATCGGCCAGTCAGGGACCGCGCGGGCAAGGTTTTGCGCCGTCCAGAGAATGAGGGGTCGTCCATTGACCAAGTGAAGCAGCTTGCGAGGGAACCGCTGCGAGCCCAGCCGCGCCGGAACAATGACGGCAGGATCATTCATCTCTTTTTTTTCAATGCCGGCCCCTCGCGGAGGCCAAGCAAATCACGAAGATTCCCTCCCGCCACCGCCGTCTTTTCGGTCCGGGAAAACGGCGCTTTCTCAAGCTGCCGCCAGAGGCTGCGCCAGCCTTCCTCAGCCGGTCTTGAAGGCCGCAGGCGCAGAGGAAAATCCGAGCCCGCAAGAATTTTCCCGGCACCGAGAAGATCGCGCACAGTCGGCCAGATGGTGGAGTTATAGAGCAAGGGACCGGCCGCTGTATCAACCCAGACATTACGGAGGGCATTGTGAACCCGCCAGTTCAGCGAATAAAACGGAAGTCCTCCTCCCCAGTGCGCACAAATCCAGCGTTGTTCGGCGTAGGTTTCGAAAAGCTCGACGAGGTCCATTAGCGGCGTTTCCACCCTGCCTGGATAGACATGTCCGGCTTCTTCAGTCACATGCAGCAAAACCGGCCAACCCTGCCCTTGCGTCCATGTCAGCATCTCGTGCCAGAAAGGGTCTTCCCAACCATGCCGGCTTTGCACTTGCGGGAGTAATTCGCCTACCCCGCACGCTCCCCATGCCCGCGCATCTTCCAGAGCGGCGACGGGATCGCCCATTCCGGGATGTAAAGCACAACTGGCAAGGAAGCGGTCCGGATAACGGTCGAGCCATTCAGCATGCCATTCGTTCTGTCGGCGTGCGGCCTCCGCCGTTTCCCAATACCATCCCTGCAACCAGACTTTACTGATACCGAGGTCGTCCATGGCCGCAATCATGGCTTCCGCATCCGCCCAGCCCTGCGGCCCTTCCGAAACCAGCCGCCCCCAGTGCCGTTCCCCATGCCGCCGAGCCCAAGCTGCCGAATCGACAGAAACCTCCTTCGGATACCCGTGAACATGTGCGTCCAATTTTTCGCCCGTTTCCACCGGTTCACCTCCATTCCCAAATGGGCCCCCTCGCAATAAAAAAACCTCCGGAACGACGTCCGGAGGCCTTTGGAAAAAGTTTTGAAAAAAAAAAGAAGAAGCGAGATCAGCCAGCAGCCTGCTCGTCTTTTTCCTCGTCAGTTTGAGCAACTTTCGTCGCACAATCTTTTTTCGAGCACCCTTGCCCGTCAGCTTTCATCTTTTTCTCCGCCTTCGCCATTTTGGCGTGGCCTGCGGAACAAGCGCTTGCACCTTGCTGCTTCTCTGCCTTGGCCATCTTGACCTTGGTGGCGGAACAGGCACTGCCTTTAGCGATTGCTTTTCCAGCTTTCATCGTCCGGGTCTGGGCCTCGGCTTGCTGAACTTCGGCCTTGGCCTGCTGAACTTCGGCCTTGGCTTGTTGGACTTCCGCTTTGCCGGCGCTGGAACCGCAGCAGCCCGGTCCGGCCCATGCGGCAGTGGTGGAGATCGCAAAAATCGTGAGAACGGAGAGGAGGCTTTTTGTCATAATGAAGGTGGATTAAGATTCGTTTTGATGATTATTCCTGCTCAATAGTACTCTATCTTATGACGCCGTAAAGGGTGATTTATTCCAAACCCGATAATTTTTTGGAGAAATGGACAAATAGGCCCAAAGTCAGGTTTCCTGTTTTCTGAGCGCGCGCAGGAGTTGTCGCAATTCTTCCTCGCGGGCACGGGTCTGTTCGAGCTGCCGCCTCGCCCCGTCGACAACCTCTTCAGGAGCGTTGGCGAGGAACTTTTCGTTCCGGAGCTTGGCTTCACCGGCACGAATCCCTTTTTCCAGCTTAGCGAGTTCCTTTTCCAGACGAGCTTTTTCGGCCCCTACGTCGAGAGAATGCGCGAGGTCGAGGAAGAGGGTTCCGAGCGAAATGACGCCGGCGGGCATGCCATCGGGCCGCTCGTCTACGGAACCCATCGCTTCGAGCTGGGCGAGGGAGAGGATCGTTTCCCGGTGCCGTTCGAGGACAGGAGCCGCCTTCTTTTCCGGCAGGATGAGAAGGCGGACATCGCGACGGTTTGCCACATTGTATTCCGCTTTGAGGGCGCGCGCCCGCGTGATCAGTTCCTTGACAGCCTCGATTTCCGCGGAAGCCTCCGGTTGCAACTCCCCGAGGCGTTGCTGGAGAAGCTCCCGCAGCTCCTTTGCAGTCGGAATGCGTGTGTCCTGAAGGAATTGCGTGTCTCCGGGAGCAAAGCCGAGATTTTGCCAGAGTTCCTCAGTAATAAACGGAACAAGAGGGTGTAACAGAAGCAGAACCTGGCGAAGAACCAGATCCTGGACTGCTTTGACGGTTGCGCTCTCCCCGGCGACCCGGAGCCGCTCTTTGGAAGCTTCCAGGTACCAGTCGCAGTAATCGCTCCAGAAAAACTCGTAGAGAACATGGGGGAACCCGTGCATTTCAAACCGCGCAAAGCGGCGTTCCACCTCCTCCGTTGCTTCCACGAGCCGGCCAAGAATCCACTGGTCGTAGGTCGTCAGCCGGTCGGGATCAACGCGGGCAAGGATGGCTTCAAGACTTCCTTCCACCTCTTCCTGCCCGGCCATCTGCCGGAAACGGGCCGCATTCCAGAGCTTGTTGCAGAAGTTTCTTCCCAGTTCGATGCGATCCTCGCTGAACAGGATATCCTGCCCGCTGGGGGCGATGTTGACGATACCGAACCGGAGTCCGTCGGCGCCAAAACGGTCGATCAGGTCGAGCGGATCCGGGGAATTGCCAAGGCTCTTGGACATTTTTCGCCCCTTGGCATCGCGGATCAGCCCGGTGATATAAACGTCGCGGAAGGGAATCCGCTGCGCAATTTCACCGGACGTTAAGCGCTCTTTCGTGTCGCCCATGAACTCCAGACCCGCCATAATCATACGTGCGACCCAGAGAAATATGATATCAAAGCCGGTAACAAGGGTCTGCGTCGGGTAAAAGTACTGCAGTTCCTTTGCGGCCTTGCCCTGGGCATCCGGCCATCCGAAATTCGCGAAGGGCCAAAGCCAGCTCGAGGCCCAAGTATCGAGGACATCCTCGTCCTGCCGCCAGTTTTCGGGATCCGGCGGACCGTCAACCGAAACGTGGACATGGTCGGGATCCTCGAAATCGAGCTCTTCCTCGGCAATCCCGCGCTTGTACCAGACCGGGATCCGATGGCCCCACCAGAGCTGACGACTGATGCACCAGTCGATATTGTCGCGGCGCATGGTTTCCAGCCAGTGCTCGTAGGTCTTTTGCCATCGCTTCGGATGAAAGCGCAGGTGCCCCTCCTCGACCGCGCGCACGGCTTCCTCCACCTTCGGGTACTGCAACCACCACTGCATGGTCAGGCGAGGCTCGATGGGGACGTCGGCCCGCTCCGAAAACCCGACCGTGTTTTCATAGTCCTCGGTATCGAGAAGATTGCCCTGCTTCTCCAGCTTGTCCGCGGCAATTTTGCGCGCCTCCTCGCGGTCCATACCGACAAAAGGTTCCCCGGCATGCTCGTTCAAGGTCCCGTCCGCGTTAAAAACATCAATGATGGGCAGTTGGTGTCGCTGGCCGATCGCGAAGTCCGTTTCGTCGTGAGCCGGCGTGACTTTGAGGCAACCCGTGCCGAATTCGCGGTCCACCGCTTCATCGGCAATGATCGGAATTTCCTTCCGCGGGAAAGGCCGCCAGACATGACGGCCGACCAGACCGCGATAGCGTTCGTCCTCCGGATGAACCGCCACGGCCACGTCACCCATGATCGTCTCGGGCCTCGTCGTGGAGATTTCAAGATAGCGCCCGGGCTCCTCCACCAATTCATACCGCATTTTATAGAGGTGTCCTTTTTGCGGTTTCATGACCACCTCCTCGTTGCTGAGAGCGGTCTGGCTGACGGGGCACCAGTTACACATGCGCAAGCCCCGGTAAATGTAGCCGCGCTTGTGCAATTCCACAAAGGCCGTCAGGACGGCCCGCGAATAATGCTCATCAAGAGTAAAACTAGTGCGGCTCCAGTCGCAGCTGGCCCCCAGTTTCCGCAATTGGCCGAGGATGATACCCCCGTGTTCCTCGCGCCACTTCCACACTTCCTTCACAAAGGCCTCGCGCCCCAGCTCATGCCGATGTCGCCCCTCCGCCCTTAGTTTCCGTTCCACCCGGGTCTGCGTGGCGATGCCCGCATGGTCGGTTCCCGGAAACCACAGGGCGGCCTTCCCTTCCAGCCGGGCGCGACGGATGAAAATGTCCTGCAGGGTGTTGTTGAGAATATGCCCCATGTGCAGCATTCCCGTCACATTCGGCGGGGGAATCATAATGCAGTACGGCTCCGTCGATTCATCGACATCGCCCCGGAAGGCTCCGTTTTCCTCCCAGCGGGCGTACCACCGGTCTTCCACCGCCTTCGCGTCATAAGCCTTTTCAAGCGTCGTCATGGTCCAGTTTTGTCTACCCCGATTGTTCTTGTGCAAAACGGTCATTAGCAGCGCCCGCGCTTCCGGGAGTCAAAAAGAAAAGCCCTTCCGGCTGGTACCGGAAGGGCTGTTGAGAAAAGAACGGATCAGGAATCGCCGAGGCTAGATTGCCCCTTCGCCGCTTTCATCGGTCCGGATGCGCACCGCTTCCTCGACCGGAAGGACGAAGATCTTGCCATCGCCGATTTTGCCTGTCTTGGCGGCCGTCTTGATCGCTTCGAGGGTCTTGCCGACAAGGTCCTCGGAAACGGCCACATCCACCATGACCTTGGGCAGGAAATCGACCGTGTATTCACTTCCACGATAAATCTCCGTGTGGCCTTTCTGGCGACCAAAACCTTTGACTTCCGTCACGGTCATTCCTTCCACACCGATTTCGGCGAGGGCTTCCTTCACTTCTTCAAGTTTGAAAGGCTTAATAATAGCTTTTACGAATTTCATATCTTTGGCTGTTTCGTTGTTTCTTTATTGATCGGGCCATTTGTTCTCAAGCTAAACTTGCATCAGCTTTGGCTGGCACCTTGGAAGTCCGGGTAGGCTTCCTGGCCATGTTCGCCAATATCGAGGCCTTCGATCTCTTCTTCCTGGCTCACGCGCAGACCCATGATGGCCTTGACGATAAGGCAGACAATGAAGGTCGTGGCAAAAGCAAAGGCGCAGACGGAAAGGGTGCCGATGAGCTGCCACAGCAGGTTCGCACCCCCGAAAATGCCTACAGCGAGAGTTCCCCAAATGCCGCAAACGCCATGAACGGAGATCGCTCCGACGGGGTCGTCGATTTTGATCTTGTCGAACATGAGGATGGAGAAAACCACGATCACCCCGGCGATGGCACCGACGAGAACGGCCGCCCACGGGCCCATTGAGTCGGCACCGGCCGTGATCCCAACGAGTCCGGCGAGAATACCGTTCAGGGCCATGGAAAGATCCGGCTTCTTGATAACGGTCCAGGAAACAACAATGGAGGCAAGAGCGCCGGCCGAGGCTGCAAGAGCGGTCGTCACAAAAACGAGAGAGACCAGTTCCGGATCGGCACTGAGAACGGATCCGCCATTGAAGCCGAACCAGCCGAGGAAAAGCAGGAAGACCCCGATCGCGGCCAACGGCATGCTGTGACCGAGAATCGGCCGAATCTTACCGCCGGAGAGATACTTCCCGTAGCGTGGTCCGAGGACCATCACCGCGGCCAAGGCGGCAAAACCGCCGAAACCGTGCACGAGCGAAGATCCCGCGAAGTCATAGAAGCCGTTGGCGTCGAGCCAGCCACCGCCCCATTTCCATGAACCGGAGATCGGATAGAGGAAGCCCACCACGATCGTTCCGACGACGATGAAGCTGAGCAATTTGATGCGCTCCGCGACCGCACCGGATATGATGGTGGCCGCGGTCGCCGCGAACATGGCCTGGAAGATGAAATCAGCCCATCCCGTCATCGCGAGGCCCGTGCCCCCGTAGGCAAAAGTGGTTCCCCCGTAATCCGCCGACAGCAAGGGGCTTCCGAAGGCGAAGAAATTGTTGAAGTCTCCCGGATACATCGCGTTGAAGCCGTAGGCCGCATAGGTGAGAATCCCCATGCTGATGATGAAGGTATTCTTGAAAAGAATGTTCACCGTGTTCTTGGACTGCGTCAGGCCCGCCTCCAGCGTGGCGAAGCCGAGGTGCATCAAAAATACGAGGCCGGCGGCAATCAGGGTCCACAGGTTTGAGACCGTGAAGAAGTCGAAGGTAACTCCGTGCGTATTTACGAGGTCGACGTAGGCTTCATCCGGTTCCGGCCCGGCCGCCATGTCGATCGCGAGCTCGGCCCCAGCGCCAGCCTCCTGACCGTGAACGGAAGCGAACGCGGAAATCATAAGAAGAGCACAAATGGGAAGTGCCCAACGAGTTAATAGTAGTTTTTTCATCATGGTTGTTCGTCTATGTTGATTATTGGTGTCGAATGATGATTAAGGCTGAAAAACAAAGCACGGGACATGCCAAAAAGAAGTCAAAGAGTAACTCTTCCCAATTCCGGGGATAAGAAGCACCGCCCCTCCCTTTCCCTGCACAAAATAAAACAGCTCACGGCGTCCCGTGGCATCCCGCCGTGAGGCGGATGAACTCAATGCGGCCCATCCCGTAGCATCCCGCCGTGAGGCGGATGATGATCTGAAGTTCATCCGCCTTACGGCGGGATGCTACGACCGGCGGGATGCTACTCGGCGGGATGCTACTCGCCGGAAAGCTACGAAAACCGATGAACGCCTACTCTTCCAGCTCCACCTGTTCGATATGGAGCGGACGGAGCTGCTTGCCGGTAACCGGGCCGGGGGTCTCATTCATCAGGTCCTGACCCCGCTGGGTCTTGGGAAACGCGATGACGTCGCGGATGTGCGACCGTCCGGAAAGCAGGGCGGCAAGGCGATCAAAGCCGAGGGCGATCCCGCCATGCGGCGGAGCCCCGTACCGAAATGCTTTCAGCATATAACCAAAGCGCTCCTCCACGAGATCGGCGGGGATCTTAAGGATGTCGCGGAAAACTTTTTCCTGCAATTGCGGCTGGTGGATACGAATCGACCCACCGGCTATTTCCATGCCGTTCAGAACGCAGTCGTAGTGTTGCCCACGCACCGCTTTGGGATCGCTGTCGAGCAGTTCCGCATCTTCGGGAACCGGAGCGGTGAAAGGATGGTGCGCGGCGACGTGACGGCCTTCGTCCTCATCAAAAAGCATGAGGGGAAAGTCCACCACCCAAAGAAAATTCCATTGGTCGGCGGGAATTTCGATCCGACCGCGTTCTTTCAGGAGGCGCGCGGAGTCCAACCGGATGCGACCGAGAATGGTGCAGGCGCGTTCCCATTCGCTGGCCGCGAAAAAGACGAGATCGCCGGGTTCCATATCAAGGCGCGCCTGCAATTCCACCTTTTCCTCCTCACTGAAGAATTTGAGGATCGGAGATTTCCATTCGCCATCGGGGCTGACGCGGATGAAAGCCAGCCCCTTCGCGCCAAGACTTTTGGCAGTGTTCTCAAGGTCGCGCATCTCGCCCTGTGTGGCATCGGCCAGACCCTTGGCATTGAAGGCTTTGACCACTCCGGCCGAGGCTACTGTGGAAGCAAAGACCTTGAAGGAGCTTCCGCTGAAGAGATCGGAAAAATCCTCCAATTCGAGGCCGAAGCGCGTGTCCGGTTTGTCGACGCCGTAGCGATTCATGGCTTCGTGGTAGGAAAGGCGCGGGAAGGGCAAGGGCAGGTCGACCTCGAGGGTTTCCTTCCAGATTCGGGCCAGCATGCCCTCGATCATCGCGTACATGTCCTCGCGATCGATGAAGGACATCTCCAGGTCGATCTGCGTGAATTCGGGCTGGCGGTCCGCGCGCAGGTCCTCGTCGCGGAAACAGCGGGCGAGTGAATAGTAGCGTTCCACCCCGGCTACCATGAGCATCTGTTTGTATTGCTGCGGGCTTTGCGCAAGGGCATAAAATTTTCCCGGATTCAGGCGGCTGGGAACGAGGAATTCGCGCGCGCCTTCGGGCGTACTTTTGAAAAGATAGGGGGTCTCGATTTCGAGAAATCCCTGCTCGTCAAGGTAATCCCGCGTCGCTTTGGCAGCCCGGTTCCGAATGCGGAGGTTCCGATACATCGCGGGCCGGCGCAGGTCGAGGTAGCGGTACTGCAGGCGCAGGTCCTCGTTTACCTTTTCCGCGCGCTCGTCCTCCAGTGGAAACGGGGGCGTTTCGGCGATATTATGAATGACCAGGCGCTCCGCCGCGACCTCGATTTCCCCGGTGGCCATGCGGGAATTCACTTCGCTTTCACCGCGGGAGCGAACGGTTCCGCCTATCTCGATGACGGACTCGGGACGCAAATGGTGGAGGTCCTCCCGGAAGGCAGTGTGCTGCGGATCAAACACCACCTGGGTGATGCCTTCCCGGTCGCGCAAATCCACGAATTGAATGCCTCCGTGGTCGCGAACCGTATCGATCCACCCCATCAGGGTGACATGGCTTCCTTCGTCCGGTTTTCCCAGTTGATTACAGGTGTGCGTGCGTTTCATAGCCGTCCTCGCAAAAGGATGAACGCCCGACCTTGGAAGAATTGCCCTGCGGGGCAAGGATTTATACCGGCTCTATTCAGGGAACCCGCAAGGCTTCGTTTCCGGTTTCATCAACGGCCCGGATGCGCAGCCCAAAATCACCTTCGGTCGGCCGCTCCGGGAGAAGCACCCGGAAGTTCTCCTCCCGGCGGTCATACAGCCCGTCAACGGGGACAACGGCCCGCAGAGGACCTCCCGCGAATCCGACCTCGACCGCTTGGATCACACTGAAATTATCCCGAACGGCAAAGTGGAGGTAGCGCCTGTCATCCTCCCCTGTCTCCTGCTTCACCGCCTGAATTTCCGGTGCGGAGTGATCGATGAGAAAGGTCTCGCTGAAAGCGTTCCCGGTCGAAGCGGATCCGTTTTCCGTCCAGTGATCCCGGGCAACCACCTCAAGCTGATAGACGCCTTCCTCGAATCCATCCGTGGACAGGTTCCAGAAGGGATCCTCGAGGTCGCGCTCCAGCAGCAAGCGCCGGTCCTCCCTTCGGTCGTGCAAATACAGGTCGAAGACCAGAGGGTCCCCATTGGGATCCTGCGCCCGCCAGAAAAAGCTTCGGTTTCCGGAACCGGGCTGGCGCAGGAACTGAATCCGCTCTTTCCCATTTCCGGACAAATCAGCGGATTTCTGTTTCCGAAAAACGGCCTCATAGGAAAAACCGCGCCCATTCGAAGGTGATCGCCGGGCCTCGACCGCAAAGGGCAGGCTTCGCACCCTTGAGACGAGCGGGACCGCGTTGGGAAGCTGAACAAAGAGGCGGCTGCGGCGAAGGGCGTCTTCGGGGCCGTTCCCCGTCAAGGTGAGGCGGTACTGCAGGTAACGGGTGGCGGTGGTGGCGATATCGGCGCGAAAAAAACCGCCGTCGAGGCCGCCATCCAACGAGTGCCAGTCGCGCCATGTCGCATCGGGAAGCGGACTGTTGCCGGAACGAATTTCCACCTCAAGTCCGGGAGCCCCTTCCACCAGCAGTTCCAACGTTCCCCAGCGGACCGGCTGGGTCGCATCGTGAATGCGTGAAGTAAAAACGCCCTCATCCTTCGCGGGTCCTCCAAGCCGGTAAACCACCGCCGGTTGCGAGGTTAGCAGAAAGACGGTCCCTTCGCTCGCCGGATCGGCGATCACCTGCGAGACCTCGCCTCCTCCCGGAAGATCCACAACCCGGCTCCAGCGGTCGCGCCCGCTCACCGCATAGAGGGCACCCTCCGATTCCGCCCCCACCAGTTTGACGCCTTCGCCGAAAATATGGAGGGACATCCCGCCGCCGTCGGGAACACCCCAGACCGGCAGGACAAAACCGTCCTTGTTTTGTCGATACAGGCGACTCTGGACAGACGCGCCCTTTTTTCCCTGCCCGCTATCCGTTTCCTTTCCCTGCGCTTCCCGCATCATCCTTTGAAAGGCTTCCTCCGGATTTTCATCACCGGCTTGCCTGCGGGACGCCTCGGCCTCGTATCCCAGCATCCACAAAGCTCCTTCGGCGTTCATGGCAAGTCCCCGCACTTCGTTCTCCGGAAGGCTGAGCAGGCTTTCCGCCGAACCGTCCGCCTCCACACGATAGACGCTGCCACTGGGGGTACCGCCGAGGTAGTGGGCTCCGTCGGCGTGGAGGTAGGTCTGCAGATGATCCTCCTGCGCCGTGAAGACCGCCTCCGCCTCACCGCTTTCCGGATTGATCCGGTACAGGCGGGCGGGAAGGCCGGTGGCCGCCCAGAGGTTGCCACCCGCCCATGCGACCTCCCAGATGTAGTCGACCGGCAAACGCGCGAACGCCTCCGGTTTGGCCGCCCCTTTTCGCAACCGGTACACGCGCCCGTCCGGAGAGGTTCCAAGGTAAACCGTGCCTTCCGTATCGACGGCGAGTCCACTGCCAAGTACCGCCCCGGAAGTAAAGACCTTCTCCACGTCGCCTTCGCCGTTCATGTGCAGCAGGCTAACCTCACCTCCGGCCGACAGCCAAAGACCACCCTCCCCGTCCGGGACCGCTGCCCAGAGCGGACCGGAATCCAATTCGGCCAGCTTTTCCATCCCAGGGGCGGTTTCCAGCTTCCCGCGTCCGCCAAGAGACAGGCGTTCCCTTTCCCCGGCGGCGAAGTCGTCGTATCCGGAATCACCGAGGATGTGGGTCTGTTGGCCCTGAAGGGAAGCAGCGGCAAGCGCCAGCAATGGAACGACGGTCGGATACCACCTGGAGGGAGGAGAAAAAAATTTTATTTTCATGGAAAAGTAAGGGGAAGGGGCCGTTTCCAATGGCCTTTGATCATAGAGGTTCCTTCGTAGCGCGCCTCCGCGAGGACGCGGCGCCCGTCCGTACCCTCGGCGAGGCCGCTCCGTTGAAGCCGCCGCGCAACGGACGCCGGCAGGCCCGCCAAAGGCCGTCCGCGCGATTGCAGGTCTGCGGATCGGCGCACAAGGAGAAGGCTGAATCCGTTGGGAGCCTTGGCCGAGGCCCAGCGGTCGAGCAGTTCCGCAGCCGGCAGATCGGGGCGGCTTTCCGTCGCCATTAAACGGCTACGCTCCTCCGCGTCGGCCACAACCAGTTGCAGCTCGGTCTGTGGAGGCAGATTCGCGGGAATGACGAGAGAAAGGCGCTGAGTGGCCGCTTCCCCTTCTTCGTTCCGCAGCCGAACGCTCGCAGTTACCGTATCTCCGGGTCGGTAAACCTCTTTATCGAGATGGACGGTCTCGATCCGCTCAAACAGATTCCCGGGATTTGTGACCACTTCGAGGTCGAGGCGCTCGAGGGCCCGCTCTCCCCATGGATTATCGAGAATATCGTCCAGCCGGCGCATCATCGAAAACGCGACCTTCCCGTGCGCCCCTGACCCTGCCGCACCGGCTTCCACCGTTTGTGGGGGAAGTCCCTCCACCTCGACCTTTGCCTTGAGATGCAGAGTGTTCTCCCGCTCGGCTGTCTGTGCCTGCCCGAGGGCTTCCGCGATGACCGTCGCCGTTAGCAAGGGGCTCAGGCGGGGATGCCGGAATGCCTCTGCTTCGTACTGGCGCGGAGGAGCACCCTCCGGACGCAGGTTCAAGGAGATGGCGGTCATTGGCGGAACCGGCCCGAGCTGGCCCGCAACTCCCGTCGTCCGGTCCGCGTAGAGCGTTCCCACCGGCTGCCCGGGATTCGAAAATTTGAAGGAAATGCGGAGATTACGAATGATGGTGAGAATCTCCGCCCCACCAAAGGGCACTTCCATTTTGCCCCAGTGGAGAAAGGGGTGGCCGAACCCGATCAGGCGGTCGTTTTCGCGATGAGTAACCGTCCCTGTCGCCGCCATGGAGAAATCGCCCTGCAAGAGAATGGCCGCCATGGCGGAACCGGCTTCAAGCTTACCCGGCTGGATCGACATGCCGGAAGAACCTCCTCCTCCGCCGGCCATTGGCTGCAGGCCGAAACGGGCAAACTCCTCCTCGAAGAGGTCAAGCGTTGCCGAGGAGAACCCGCCCGCCTGTAACGGCGTCGGAAGAGGCCGCAGCGAGGCTTCCTCCGACGCTGCGGGCCCTGCTTGCGGGCCACCTTCTTCTTCCAGCAACCCCAGCATATGCTCAATGGGCGTGATCCCGATAATCGCCTGTTCTTTCGGCCAAGTGTAGCCAAATGCGTAAGCGCCAACGAGCCGGCCATCAATGTAGACCGGACTGCCGCTCATGCCGGCGACGGGGCCACTCCGGATGTGCTCCGGGTCAAGCGCCTTTGCCAGGATGGCATCCATGTCCGGCCCGAGGTAATTCGGTACCGTTCCAATAATTTCCAGCCGGAACGTCCGCAGCTGATTCCCTTCCGCAACGGTGCGCCACTCACCTTGCTGCCCCGCCTCAATCTCCGACAGAGGGAAGTGGGAAGTGGCCTCTGTCGTTCCACCCGCAAGCTGGGCGGTTATGAACAGCACAAAGCTGAAGCGGTATTTATTCCAAAGCCTTCGCACAACTTCACCGAACCCGCTTTTGCAACAAACTCAAGTCCCTATCCTCCTCCCGGAATTCACTTACCGCCAAAGCAAACATCGCAAACATTCTCTTCTACCTCGAACGGACAGAGGAAGCGGCAGGCGCTTTTGCAGAGCTTCTTGAGCTTAGCCGGAAGAGCGACAATCCGGAGACAGGCATTCTGGCCAAAGCCGGCCTTGCCATGCTGGACGCAAAAAATGTCGTTTCGAGGAAAGCGCTGCAAGCTTCGCCGCCATTGTGGCCCGCCTGCGCGAAAAGGAAAAGGAGGACTGGGTCGCGGAGGTTTTGCTGGATCAAGGGAAAATCCTGAAGGAGGCCGGCCGGTTAGACGAGGCGAATCGCCTCAAAAGCGAAATCCTGCGTTTGGTTGCTCACGATTTGCGCAATCCCCTCGGTGGAGTCATCGGACTTCTGGAACAATTTCACGAATTCGGCT
>CAYFRH010000032.1:0-3220 GCA_964345345.1 uncultured Puniceicoccaceae bacterium
ATGCGCCGTCATCGACCTAGCCGGTCGATGCTACGGCGGGGTACTCCCTCGATCTTCCTACGGCATGCGGGCGTGAATGAGGAGCGGTCGCCGGTCCGTGGGATCGGCCTGGCGGGTCCCGAGGTTATTATCGAGGATGAGCCAGACCTCATCGCCATCGACGGCCAGCCCTTCCACTTGGCCGTAGGTCTGGGACTGGAAGGCCCATTGCGGATCCGTTTCGAGGTGGCGGAAGCTCCATGCCTCCGCTTCTGTCCAGCCGCCATCGGCGGTCCGCTCCAGACGAACAAGGAGATGGGCGTTGCGGAAGATGGCGAAGGTCCGCTCCCCGTCGCTGGCAAGGGCGGAGAAATCGGGGATGCGCAGCAGTGGCAGGGCATCCTGAAACGGCGACCGGTTCATAGAATGGGGGATGACGACCGTTTTTCCACTCGCTTCGCGCCATTCCACGAGGCCGCGGGGCTCGCGCTCGACCGCGCCGAGAAAGTGACCCGGCCCGAGCCAGGTCACGCCCTCGAAGCCGGCGTTGCGCTTGGTAAAGAGGCCTTCCTTGCGGGCCTTCGGGCGCAGGTCGGGGCTGGCCCAGCCTGCCTCGCCGTCATGGGTCACGCGCAGAAGGCGGCCGTGACGTTCCGAAATCAGGTAGAAAGTACCCTCCGCGTCGGCGGTGACGCCTTCCCAGTCGAGGGTGCCCCGGCTCGGAGGGCGGAAGGTGATGGCGGGGACGAGCCGCGTCCCTTCCGCGCCGAATTCGACCCGGAAAATGCGTCCGTTGTCCTTGTCGGCGACGGTGTACAATTCTCCGTCCACCTTAACGAGGCCGGAGGGCTCAAGCAGTCCTGAAGCATCGAGTGGATGGAAGGCGACTCCTTGAAGCTCGGGATAACTTTGGCCGGAGAAGTCCGGCAATTCACCCGGGACGCAACCGGAAGTGAGCAACAACAGCAGTGTGCCGAGACCGAGCAGGGTCATGGGTTTTCGCGGAAATGGGCCTCGACTGATTCGATGGTAATGGCCATTAGACGGCGGCGGGCCTCCGTACTGGCCCATGCCAAGTGCGGGGTGATGAGGCAATTGGTTGCCTCGCGCAAGGGGTGGTCTTTCCGCATGGGCTCTTCGCCGAGGACGTCAAGGGCGGCGCCGCCAATCCATCCTTCGTGCAGGGCATGGAGGAGATCCTCCTCGTTGATAAGAGGCCCCCGCGCTGTGTTGAGGAGCAGGCAGTGGGGCTGGCATCGGCACAGCAAGCCCGCGTTGACAAAACCTTTGTTGTTCTCGGTCAAGGGGCAGTGCAGGGAAACCACATCCGCTTGCGCGAACAACTCCTCGTCGCTGCAAAAAGCGAAGCCGTCCCAGTTCGGTGCGTCCCGGGGAGTCCGGGTGTGTACGATCACCCGCATGCCGAGGCCATGCAGGACCGCTCCGACCCCGCGCCCGATCGCCCCGAAGCCGATAATGCCGGCGGTGCGACCCGCCAACTCCGGGATTTCATGATCCCAAAAGCTGAAATGGCGGCTGCGGGTCCATTCGCCTTTCCGCACCTCGGCGGCATAGTGGCCGACCCGGTTCGTCAGTTCGAGCAGGAGGGCGAGGGTGTGCTGGACGACCGAGGCCGTGCTGTAGCCGGGAACATTGCGGACAACGATGCCGTTTTCCGACGCCGCTTCGTGGTCTATGTTATTCGTTCCGGTCGCTAAAACGCAGATCAGGCGCAGGTCCGGCAGCTGATCGAGGACCTTTCTCCCAAGGGGAACCTTATTCGTGAAAACCACCGTTGCGCCTTCACAGCGCTCGCGGATGACCTCCGAAACCGAAGGCGTCGCGTCGTGCAGAAGAAGTTCTCCGTATTCCCGCAAGGGGCGCCATTCCTCGTCCGGTAAATCGAGGGTTCCGCTGTCCAGGGCGACGAGTTTGCGCATGCCGAAGTGAAGGCCGGGGGTGCCTACGGAGTCAAGCCGGAGGAAAGAGCAGCGGGGCCAGCAACAGCAGCGCGAGCCCGCCGATGACAATTCCCGCGAGCGAGCGGAGTTTGTTCAGCGAGCGCAGGGAAATCGGTTCGGGAACGCGCTCCCCGAAAAGCGCCGCCACAACGATGAAGTGCAGGTGCCAGCCGAGTTGGCCAACCACCGCCCCGACGAGAAACGGCGGTACCGCCTCCAAGCCGGGTCCGCGCAGGTGGACCCCTGTCGAAAGCAACAGGCAGATCCAGAGGGGTAGGCGGTGGGGCATGAAAAGGCTGCGGCGGAAACTGTCCGCCCATGCGCTTGTGCCCCCGGAGCCGTCCTGAAAGGCAAGTTGCCGAAGCGGCGCCGCTTTCAGGGTTTTCAAGGCCATCCAGGCCAGAAAGACCGCTGCCACGAGCCGCAGGGCTGGGTCCGCCGGCCGGCTCAGATCTGGAAAGGAAAAGGCAAGAACGGCTGCCAGCGCGGCATGCGGCAGTTGCCCCGCCGTCATCCCGAGGGCGGAAAGGAGAGCTTGCCCGTTTCCCCTTGCCACCGTTGTCCGGATAACGTGCATGGAGGCCGGCGGGACGCAGGCGCTGTAGAGCAAGCTCATCCAGATGCCTCCGATCCATGCCAGCAAGGTCATGGACGGAAAGCTCCGCCGCCCCCTCTTCTCTGTCAACGGGGGATTTGACACCGGGCGGCAGCGGGGTTCGCCTTGTTCTATGGAAAAGAATGTGTTGGGGACGGAGTTGCAACAGTGTAGTGGAGATCCCATGACGGGGTTTTTCCGGACGGGCTACTGCCAGACCGGTCCGGAGGATGTCGGCACCCACACCGTCTGTGCCGAGGTTACGGAGGACTTTCTCCGTTTCAGTGCAAGCCGCGGCAACGACCTTATGACGCCGCATCCGCAGTGGGGATTTCCCGGTCTCAAGCCCGGCGACCGCTGGTGCCTCTGCGCCGGCCGCTGGCTCGAGGCCCATGAAGCCCACGCCGCCCCGCCGGTGGTACTCGCCGCCACCCATGAGGCCACCCTCGAGGTCATCCCGCTCGAGACCCTGCGCGCTTATGCCTGCGGATGATCCGACACGCGAAGTTGTGGCCGTAAACACGGGCTTCCGCCATTGTCCCGCCGTCCCGGAGGAACAGATTACGAGTTCGGCTTCTTCGTAGAGTCGGTCTCCAGGCCGACTCCCGTTGGGGGGAGCTACCCAAATCCTGGCGACTTCGGTTACTGGCTAACTTCGTCGTGCCCGATCAATTGTCGCACTTTT
>CAYFRH010000032.1:3320-4678 GCA_964345345.1 uncultured Puniceicoccaceae bacterium
TGGCGACTTCGGTTACTGGCTAACTTCGTCGTGCCCGATCAATTGTCGCACTTTTGCCAGTTCGGATTCGTCGCCGGTGGCTTTGGCGGGATCATCGCCGGTTTTCACGACCGGCTTCCCGTTGCACTCCACCATCTTGATGACGATATCGGGAGCGGGGCTATCGGGGACATCATTGGTGAAATGGGTGCCGATGCCGAAGACCGGCTGACAGTGATCCTTAGCATAATGCTGGATGGCGGCGGATTTTTCCGGATCCAAACCGTCGCTGAAAACGAACCGCTTTTCGCGCGGATCGAGTCCGAGGGCGCGATAGTGGGCGGCGCAACGGTCGACGAACCGGAAGGGATCGCCGCTGTCCTGGCGAATCCCGCCGATCTTTTCGGCGAGGTCGCGGCCGAATTCGCGGAGAAAAAGGTTCACGGTGTACGTATCGGTAAGACCAATACACTGATCGGGTGAATACACCTCCAGCCAGTCCGCGAGGGCTCGTCGGTTTGCCCCGTCATATCCATGGAGGGCGGCGATACCCATGATCCACTCGTGCGCGATCGTCCCGACGGGCCGCAGATTGTAGTTGCGCGCAAAGTACAAATTGCTGGTGCCGGTGAGAGCGCCCGGCGCCTTTTCGTCGTTGGCCTCGATCAATCCCCGCAGGGCTGCCTCCTGGATGGCGAGCGACCGCCGGCGGCGCGTGCCGAAGTCCGCGTAGTGGCAACCGGCCTCGACGAGCGCTTTTCCCTTCTCCCGGGAACGAGCGCGGTACTCCTCCGGATCGGGCGCTTCGCCGGCGTCCACTTCCTCGAAGTGACATCCGGAAACAATCGCGAGCAACGGAACCTCCCAGAGAATCGTTCGTTCCCATGGTCCCTCGATGGAGAGGGAGAGGCCGTCGCCGTCCTTCTTCACCGCGACTTCCTCCGGATCAAAACGGTACGCCGAAAGCCAATCGAGGTAGTCTTCGGCAAACCAACCGGTACCGGCGAGCCATTCCCGTTCTTCTGATCCAAGAGCAAGGTTGCGCATCCGCTCGATCTCTTCGCGCATGCGGTGGACGGCGCGGTCGGAAAAGACCGTCTGCCGGGAACGCTCGATAAAAGCATAACGGACTGGCAAGTTAGGATGAAGCCGCCGCACCGCCTGCTGCATCGTCAGCTTGTAGAGGTCGGTATCGAGAGGGGAGGGGATCATTGATTTACAAAAGTAGCCTTGGCTTACGGAACTCGCAATCCCGCGAGGAAATTGGAATGGGGGAGGGTTGCAAACTTAGCGGCTGTAGGGCCGCGCCGTGCGCGCGGGCCCCGTCGCCGCCGAGGAACCGTGGTCATCTGTAGGGCTGCGCCTTGCGCGCGGGCCCC
>CAYFRH010000032.1:4778-22581 GCA_964345345.1 uncultured Puniceicoccaceae bacterium
GTCGCCGCCGAGGAACCGTGGTCATCTGTAGGGCTGCGCCTTGCGCGCGGGCCCCTGTCGCCGCCGAGGCATCGCGGGCAGGGGGACAAGCCCCGGCCCTACAAAAGAAATGGTAAGCCCCGTTGTGGAACAGAAACCGGAACCCCTCAGCCCTTATCCTTGGTTTTCAGCCGCTCGATGACTTTCTCCTCCAGCTCCCTCGGCATTTCCTCGTAGTGGGAGAAGGTCTCCGTATGAAAGCCGCGTCCTCCGGTAATGGAGCGCAGGGTCGTGCTGTAGCGGTAAAGTTCCATGGCGGGAGCATGGGCGTTGATGACCTGGAACTTGCCCTCAGCATCCATGCCCTGGATCCGGCCGCGCCGGCTGGAAATGTCGCCCATGACATCGCCCATGAAATCTTCCGGAATTTTCACCTGGATCGACATGATGGGCTCAAGCAGGCAGGGAGAGGCTTCCATAAAAGCGCTCTGGAAAGCTTCCTTGCCGGCAATCTGGAAGGCGATGTCCTTGGAGTCGACGGGGTGCATCTTGCCGTCGTAGAAATCGATCTTAACATCGGTGACGTGGCAACCGGCGAGGATGCCTTCGGTGCAGGCGCTGTTGACGCCCTTTTCGACGGAAGGAACAAAGACGCGGTCGACATTCTGGCCGACGAGGGACTGGGTGAAATTGACGCCGGAATCCCGCGGGAGCGGCTCAATGCGCATCCAGACCTCGGCGAACTGGCCCGCGCCGCCCGTTTGCTTTTTGTGGCGGTACTTGCCCTCCGCCTTCTTGCGGATGGTTTCACGAAAAGGAATCTTGGGCTCGCGCAGGGTGATTTCAACGCCGAAGCGGCGCTTGAGCCGCCCCTTGATGACCTCAAGGTGCAGCTCGCCCTGGCCGGAAAGCACGAGTTCGGCGGTTTCCTGGTTATTGACGTAGAGAAAGGTGGGATCCTCTTCGTGCAAAGTGGCAAGGCCCTCGGCGAGCTTGTCCTCATCTCCCTTGGCCTCGACTTCGAGGGCCCCGTGAATGTTCGGTTTCGGGTACTCGACGGCAGGCAGTTTCACCTTGCGCTGTGGAGAGCATAGGGTGTTGCCGGTGTGGGTGTCGCGGAGCTTCACCATGACGCCGATATCGCCGGGGCCGAGGGCTTCAAGCGATTCCCGCTCGTGGCCCTGCAGGGCGTAAACCTGGCCGATTTTTTCCGGGCAGCCCTTGTCGGTGTTGTACAATTCCATCCCGGGCTGGATTTTTCCGGAGTACAACCGGCAGAAGGAAAGCTCTCCCACATGGGGCTCGCTGATCGTCTTGAAAATGTAGCAGGCCGGATCCTTGTCCTGCAGGGAGATCTCCGTCGCTCCGCCGGTTTCGTCAAGCGCGGGCACCGTTTTGCGGTCGACGGGGCTGCTGCCGTACTTGGCGATGAAGTCCATGAGGCGGGCGACGCCCACGTTCGTCGTCGAGGAGGTGACAAATACGGGAATGAAGGATTCCGCCTGCATGGCGGCATGGACGCCGTCGCGGAGCTGTTCCTCGCTGAGACTGCCCTGATCGAAAAACGTTTCGAGGAGGGAGTCGTCCGCCTCTGCAACGAATTCGATGAGTTCGCGGTGGAGTTCTTCCACCCGTTCCAGCAACGGCCCTTCGGCGGGCTTTTCCGAGTACTCTCCGGAACCGTCCGTCTTGTAGTCGATTTCCTCGGAGCGCATGACGTCCAGCACTTTGCTGAAGCCGGGACCTGCGTTGATGGGCAGCGTCATGGGAAACACCTTGTTCCCGAAGTGGCCGCGGAGATCTTCGAGTAGGGAGTCGAAATCGACGTTTTCCCGGTCGCAGCCATTGACGACGATCATCTTCGGGATGCTGTAACTTTCGGCGTATTCCCAGACCTGGTCGGTGCCGAGTTCGGCCCCGTTACTGGCGTTGATGACGACGAGGGCAAAATCACCGACGCGGAGCGCGCCCAGACCTTCGCTGATAAAATCAAGGTAGCCGGGGGTGTCGATAACGTTGAATTTTCGATCCATCCATTCCGCATGCAGGAGGGAGGCATGCACGGAAATCTGCCGCTCCTTCTCGCTGGCATGATAATCGGAGACGGTGGAGCCCGCTTCGACGGAGCCCATGCGCTTGGTGACACCGGCACAACGCAGCAGGGCCTCGGTTAGCATCGTTTTGCCGGAGGCTTGATGGCCCACTACGGCGAAGTTCCGGATGTGTTCGGGAGAGTAGACTTTCATGAAAATTTTTGCGGAAATCGGAGTTGGCCAAATCCTACAAGGGCTCGACCTGTTGCCAAGCGCAAAACCTTGCGATTCAGCATGATTCTTCGCACTGGATGGGATTGCGCAGACGTCCGATGCCCTCGATCTCGACTTCGAAAACATCGTCCGGTTGCAGGTAGCGGGGCGGTTGTCGGGCCGTGCCGACGCCGGACGGAGTTCCGGTCAGGATGACCGTTCCGGCCGGAAGGGTGGTGCTGCCGCTGAGGAAGGCGATGAGTTCGGGCACGGGAAAGACAAGGTCGGAGGTGCGGCCGTCCTGCATCAACTCCCCGTTAAGCCATCCGCGGATGCGGAGGTCATGCGCGCCGGGCAGTTCATCGGGGGTCAGGAGCCGGGGCCCCAGCGGACAGAAAGTGTCAAAGCCCTTGCCACGACAAAACTGGCCTCCGCCCCATTCCTTCTGCCAGTCCCTCGCGCTGACATCGTTGGCGGCGCAGTAACCAAGGATAAATCGCTTCGCATCCTTTGGAGCGATATTCCGGCAATCGCGCCCGATAACTACGGCCAGCTCCGCTTCGAAATCGACCTTGTCGCTCCGGAGCGCTCGGGGCAGCCGGATCGGCGCTTCCGGATCCTGCAGGCTGTGGGGCATTTTTAGAAAAAAGACCGGGCGCTCCGGAAGTTCCCCTTTCATCTCGAGGGCGTGGGCACGATAATTTTGGGCGATCCCGATGATGACGGAAGGGACAATGGGAGCGAGTCGATAGGGGATAGGAAGACGCCGCCGTCCCCGGCGAAAGCCACCGCTGCCGTCGCCTTCGAGTAGAATTCCCTCTTCCGGCGATTCTTCCGCAAGGTGGACGATGCGGCCACTGGCGTCGTGGGTACGGACAATTTTCATGAAGCTACACCGAGGAAGCTGTAAAAAAACCTCGACAAATGAAAGGCTAATGAACTATTACGTAGCGGTTTATGTGCTTACAAAAGCATGAGTAACAGCCTATTATCGGAATGAGAAAGAAAATCGTATCGCCACGAAAGTTCGTCAAGCCGTCATTCACCTACCTTATCGAGAAGAAGCGGGACGGGGCGGAATTCACGCAGGATGAAATCCGGTATGTCGTGGACTCCATCATCGACAAGGAGATGCCTTCCCATCAGCTGGCGGCGCTCTGCAGTGTCATTTATTTCCAGGGGATGAGCGCACAGGAAACGGCAACCCTTAGCGAGGAAATGATGCTTTCCGGCGAAGTCGTCGACCTCTCGCGCATCACGAAGCCGAAAATTGACAAGTATTCCACCGGTGGCGTCGGCGACAAGACCTCCCTTGTGCTGGTACCGCTGGCGGCTGCTTGCGGCGTGGTCATGCCGACCATGAACGGGGTCGACGAGGATTTCGTCATCAGCAACCTCGACAAACTGAGCGCAATTCCCGGTTTCAACGCGAAACTGGAACTGGATAAATTTGTCGATCAACTGACCTCCATCGGATGCGCGATTGCGGCGCAATCGCCCGACATCGCCCCGGTTGACGAGGTGATTTACCGGATGCGCCAGCAGACGGCGACCATTCCCAGCCTTCCCCTGATCACCGCTTCCGTGCTCAGTCGCAAGCTGGCCCAGGGCGCGGAAGGCCTTGTTATGGACGTGAAATGGGGGAACGGCAGCTTTATCAAGGATGTCGAGCAAGCCCGCCAGCTCGCCCGTTCCATTACGCGCGTTGGCCGCTCCATGAAGCGGCGCTGCGTGGCCCTCGTCACCGATATGAACCAACCGCTCGGGGACACGGTCGGGACCGGTCTCGAGGTCAAGGAAGCGATCCAGTTGTTGAAAGGGGAAGGCCCCGAGGATCTCCAGGAGTTGGTTCTCAAACTCGGCATGGAAATTGTCCGCCTCGCCGGCGTCGCCGGTTCCACGCTTTCCGCGAAACAGACGGTCCAGCGTGCTCTCAAGGAAGGAACCGCCTTTGAGAAATTCAGGGAGATGATCAGCACGCAAGGCGGGCGTACGAGCTGCATCGACAATCCGGAAAAATTCCCCGAAGCCAAGCACGTGCGCAAATTACCGGCACCGAAACGAGGCTACGTCCACACCATCAATGCCGGTATGATCGCCCGCGGAGTTCAGCTGCTGGCCGCCGGTAGTGGCAAATCCAAGAAGCTCGATCCGGCGGTCGGGGTTTCCGAAATCAAAAAAGTCGGCACCCAGGTCAAACAGGGCGAGCCCCTTATGATGATTCACTACAACGACGAAGCCAAACTCGAAGGCGCCCTCGAATACCTGAAGTCCGCCTATCGCCTTGCGCCCAAGCGGCCGAACACTCCCGACCTCGTTGTGGAGCGGGTGGCGTAGTCCGACGGGTCAGACCAGTCCGACGAGTCAGACCAGCCCGTCCTCGGACATTTTGATGGCCTTGAGCATGCCGGTGGCCTTGTTGATGGTTTCCTCATACTCGGCGGAGGGAGAGGAATCCGCGACGAGACCGGCCCCGCTCTGAACATGGATACGCTTGTCGCGGAGCAGGGCCGTACGGATGGCAATGCAGGAATCGAGGTTACCGTCGTAGGAAAAGTAGCAGACGGCCCCGGCGTAGGGGCCCCGCTGTTCGCGTTCCTGCTCGGCAATGATCTGCATGGCGCGGATTTTCGGCGCCCCGCTGACGGTGCCGGCTGGAAAGGTGGCGCGCATGAGATCGTAAGCATTGCGGTTTGCGTCGATACGCCCTTCCACCTGCGAGACGATGTGCATGACGTGGGAGTAGCGCTCGACGACCATGTACTCGGGAACCTTGACGCTGCCATACTGACAGACGCGGCCTAAGTCGTTGCGGGCAAGGTCAACGAGCATGAGGTGCTCAGCCCGTTCCTTTTCGTCGGCGAGGAGGTCTTTCTCGTAGGCCTGATCCCCGTCTGGGGTGGCACCGCGGGGGCGGGTTCCGGCGATCGGACGAACCTCTGCGAGGCCATCGGTCAGGCGCACGTGGACTTCCGGGGAGGCCCCGACGAGGGCGTAAGGTCCGGCGTCGAACAGGACCATGTAAGGGGAGGGGTTGACCGTGCGGAGGATGCGGTACAAGTCCAACGGCGGGCGCGTAAAGGACCGTTCGAAGCGTTGGCTGCCGACGACCTGGATGACATCGCCGGCGCGGATATACTCCTTGCAGTCTTCGACCATGGTCTCGAACTGCGGCCGGGTGAAGTTGCCTTCCGGCACATCCACCCCGTCTCCCGCAGCAGGCACCGGTATAGTGGGAATGGAGCGTCCGCGGCGTAGGGATTCGGCAAGATGGGCGAGGTCGGCAGAGGCGCGGTCGTAGGCTTTGTCGATGCCGCCGGCCTCCGGAATGTGGGCATTGACAAGCAGACGGATGGTCTGTCGGGCGCGGTCGAAAATGACGAGCTTGTCGGTGATGAGAAAGTGGGCCACCGGCATTTTCAGGACATCGCGTTCGGCCATCGGGACGGTCGGCTCGACGGCGTGAATGTATTCGTAAGCGAGGTACCCGACGGCTCCGCCCATGAAGCGTGGCATGCCGGAAAGCCGGACCGGATGATACCGGGACATTTCTTCCTCAAGAACGCTCAGTGGGTCCGCCGGACAGGGAAAACGGACCTCCTCGCCTCCGCGTTCGCGGATGATGGCGTCTCCGCCGAGGTGCAGCTCCATCGTCTTGCGGGGCTGGAATCCGATGAAGGAGTAGCGGTTGAGATGCGCCCCGCCCTCGATCGATTCGAGGAGAAAGGCCGGCTCGCCCGCGGCTTTCAGCTTGGCGTAGACGGAAACGGGCGTCTCGAAATCCGCCATCAGGTCGGTGTAGACGGGAACGAGGTTGCCTTCGCCGGCGAGCTTTCGGAATTCGGCGCGGGTGGGGAGGATTTCCATGGACCGGAAGGGTTCGCCTATTCGACGGTGACGCTTTTGGCGAGATTGCGCGGCTTGTCGACATCACATCCTCGCTCCACGGAAATGTAGTAAGAAAGTAACTGCATGGGAATCGAGACGAGGGCGGCGTGATTGACCTCGTGGGTTTCGGGGAGGTGAATGACCTCGTCGGCGAGGTCGTCGGGAAAATCCTTGCCGGCATCGGTAATGGCGATGACGGGGCCGCGGCGCGCTTTGATTTCCTGGATATTGGCGAGGGACTTCCGGTAGATTTCCCCCTTCAGGGCGATGGCCACAGTCGGGCACTCCGGGCTGATGAGGGCGATGGGCCCGTGCTTCATTTCGGCGGCAGGATAGCCCTCGGCGTGAATGTAGGAGATCTCTTTCAGCTTGAGCGCGCCTTCGAGCGCGATGGGAAACATCAGTTGCCGGCCGAGGAAAAGAAAATCCTCGAAGTGGGCGTACTTTTTCGCGATGGCCTCGATCTTCTCAGCCTGCGAAAGAGCCTGGGCAAGGAGACCAGGCGCCTTCCGGAGAGCCGAGGCGATTGTGCATCCGTCGGAAAAGCTCATGTCGCGCATGCGTCCGAGGTACAAACCGAGCATGGCGACGATGTGACATTGCGCAGTGAAAGCTTTGGTCGAAGCCACCCCGATTTCCGGTCCGCTGTGCTGATAGATGCCCCCGTCGTTTTCCCGGGCGATGGTCGAGCCGACGACATTGGTGATTCCAAGGACCCGATATCCTTTGCGCTGGGCCTCGCGCTGGGCTTCAAGGGTATCGATGGTCTCGCCGCTCTGGCTAAGGGTGAAGACAAGAGTGTTCTTTTCGAGAGGTGCGTTACGGTAGCGGAATTCGCTTGAGTATTCCACCTCCACGGGGATGCGGGCGAATTTTTCGATCAGGTATTCCGCGACGAGACAGGCGTGCCAGGCCGTCCCGCAGCCCAGAAAGAGAATCCGGTCCACCTGCCGCAATTCCCGCGGCTCAATGTTGAGTCCGCCGAACTGGGCTGTGCTGCCGTCCTGGGCGAACCGGCCTCGCATGGCATTTTCGAGGGCCATCGGCTGCTCGAAAATCTCCTTCTGCATGAAGTGGGCGTAGGAGCCGAGTTCCGCGTCCTCGATGTCCCAACTAATGGTGTCGACCACCGGGGAAATCGCCACTTCGTCAAGGGTGGTGACGGAGAAGTCCTCGTTGGTGAGAACCGCCAGTTGGCCGTCGTCGAGGTACACGACATTCTGCGTGCGCCCGGCGAAGGCGGTCACGTCGGAAGCGAGGAAATTTTCCCCGTTGCCGACACCGATGACGAGAGGGCTGCCTTTGCGGGCACCGAAGAGAAACTCGGGCATGTCCTCGCAAATCAAAGCGATCCCGTAGGTGCCTTCCACTTGGGCAAGGGCCGCGCGCAAGGCTTTCATGAGAGCTTCCTTCGGCTGCCCCTCGTTGGAGGGGTCTTCTCTTTCGGCTGCATAGAGCAAGGCGATGAGGTTTACGAGCGCTTCCGAATCGGTTTCACTAAGAAACTCCACTCCTTTGCCGATCAGCTCGCGCTTGATAAGGCTGTAGTTTTCAATGACTCCGTTGTGGACGAGGGAAAGCCGTCCGTCATGGGACACGTGGGGGTGCGCGTTCTGGTCGGTAACGCCACCGTGGGTGGCCCATCGGGTATGGGAAATACCGACCGTTCCGGGGTCGGGTGCGCGCATGGCTTCCTGATACAACTCCTGCACGCGGCCGGTGCGCTTCAGGGTATGCAACCCCTCCCCGTTCCGGATGGAGACGCCCGCAGAATCATATCCGCGGTATTCAAGGCGACGCAGCCCATCAAGCAGGACCGATGTCGCCGCTTGTTTCCCGGTATAGCCGACGATACCACACATAATTGCGTTGCATCTGACAGCCGGTGAAGTCATATAGCAAGCTCAGAAGCGTAACTGCTAAGCGGACCGAAACCTCATGAAATCAAATGTTATCTGTGTAATTATGGGAGGTGGGCGCGGGACCCGTCTCCACCCCCTGACGGCAGAACGCTGCAAGCCGGCGGTTCCGCTGGCCGGCAAGTACCGGCTCGTGGACATTCCGATCAGCAACTGCCTGCACTCGCAATTGAACAGGATTTTTGTGCTGACGCAGTTCAATACCGCTTCGCTGCACCGTCATATTCAGGAATCTTACAAGTTTGATCCCTTTGGAGGCGGGTTTGTTGATATACTCTCCGCCGAGCAGACCCAACGGGGCGATTCATGGTATCAGGGGACAGCGGATGCCGTGCGGCAAAACCTGCACCATTTTGACGCGCAGGATGAAGACCTGATTGTTATTCTTTCCGGTGACCAGCTCTACCAGATGGATTTTTCGGCTCTCATCGAGCAACACCGGCGAGTGGAGGCGGGGGTTACCGTCGCGGCGAAGGCCATGCCGCGCGAGGAAGTGGCCGGTCTCGGTTTGATGCGGGTGGAGGATGATCTTTCCATTCTGGAGTTTGCGGAGAAGCCGTCCGATCCCGACGTCATTAAGGGCCTGACCCTCAGCGACCGCTTGAGCGCGGAGCTGCCCGGTCATCCGGACCAGAAATACGTCCTCGCTAACATGGGCATTTACTGCTTCACGATGCGCGTTTTACGGGAGGCGCTGGACAGTCCGCACACGGATTTCGGCGGCGAGGTCATCCCGGAACTCCTCGGCAAGGTGGAGATGCGGGGATTTATTTTCGACAAGTACTGGGAGGACATCGGGACGGTACGTTCCTTTTTTGAGGCCAACCTGAGCCTGACCGACGATGTGCCGCCCTTTAATTTCTTCGACAGCGCGAATCCCGTCTACAGCCGCGCCCGTTTTCTGCCCGCTTCGAAGATCAACGGCATGGTCCTGCGCCGCGGGATTATCGCCGGCGGCTGTATTGTCACGGAATGCGAGTTGGAGCGCGTCGTCATCGGGGTCCGCTCCATGATTGGGAAGGGGACGTTTTTCCGGAACGTCGTCATGATGGGCGGCGACCTCTTCGAGGATGACGAGGACCGAGCCTGCAATGCGGACCTGCAGCGGCCCGATATCGGGGTGGGGGAAAACTGCGTAATCGAAAACGCCATCATTGATAAAAACGCCCGTATCGGGAACAACGTCCGCCTTTCCCCCGAGGGAAAACCGGACATGTACCAAGCCGGTGACATCATTGTGCGGGACGGTGTCCTGATCGTTATGAAAAACGGGGTCGTCCCGGATGGAACGGTTGTCTGAACTCCGACGGGGACGCTTCCGGCCGCCCCATGCGGAAAATCATTCACATCGACATGGATTGTTTCTACGCGGCCATCGAGTGCCGCGATGACCCGTCCGTGCGGGGAAAGCCGGTCGGTGTCGGCGGCAGCAGCCGGCGGGGGGTGCTGACAACCTGCAACTACGAGGCCAGGAAATTCGGGTGCCGATCAGCCATGCCGCTGTTCAAGGCCCTTGAACTCTGCCCGCAGCTTATTGTGAAGCCGACGCGATTCGAGGTGTATCGCCAGGAGTCGCGCCGAATCCGGGATATTTTTCATCGGTACACGGAGCAGATCGAGCCGCTTTCCCTCGATGAGGCCTATCTCGATGTCAGTCACCGCGAGCGCTATGCGTGGGAAATCGCGCGGGAGATACGCCAGGTCATCCGCACGGAGACGGAGCTGACGGCAAGCGCGGGAGTGGCCTCGAACAAAATGCTGGCGAAGATCGCAAGCGATTGGCGAAAGCCTGACGGGCAGTTCGCGGTCCTTCCGGAAGAGGTGGAGGCCTTCATGAAGGATCTTCCCCTGCGCAGGATTCCCGGCATCGGGCCACGCGCGGAAAGCCTGCTGCAGGAACAGGGTATCCGTACTTGCGGAGAACTGCAGCAATGTGAATTTTCAGATTTGGTCCGCTGGTTTGGCGGCGCGCGGGCCCAGGAGATGCACGACCGCTGCCGCGGAATGGATGACCGTCCCGTCGAAGTCAGTCGGGAGCGGAAAAGCTTGAGTGTGGAGCGTACCTATCCGCGCGACCTGGAAACGCTGGAGGCCTGCCTCACCCGGCTCGATCCGCTGCTCGACGAACTGAAAAACGACTACGCGAAGCTGCGCGGAAGCCTTTCCTTCACGAAAGTGTTCGTGAAGTGCAAGTTTGCCGATTTCCGCCAGACCACTTGCGAGCAGGCGGGGACCCGCCTTTCCCGAGAGCTTTTTGCGCCGCTCCTCGAAAAAGCTTTCTCCCGTAATCCCCACGCCGTCCGCCTGCTCGGGGTCGGGGTGCGTTTTCCCGATGGAAAAGAGGAGACGCAGTTGGAGTTCCCGTTCACGGGTGCGGAGGGAGGGACGTCAGCGGCAAGTGTTCCTCCGGATCCGTCCACTGAAAGCGAATCCGCTTGAAGCGGGGATCGCCTCCCTCCGCCTCCGGAATCGCCTGATACCAGACTTTGGCGCTGTGGCGGAAGGCATGGGTTTCGTCCTGCGTGAGAATGGCAAGGTGCAGCACCCATGCGGGACCGTGACGCACGAGGGGCGCAGCCCGGCCGCCGAAGGCCCGCAAGGGAAGCAGGGGAAAGGCGGGTGAGAACGTCCCCACGCCCGCCTCCCGAAAAGCACCCGGAAGGCGACCCGCCGTATGGAAAAACGCCACCGAGGGCACCGGATTCGTCCGCGCCTGCTCGGCGAGAGAGCGGCCGGCGGCTTCGGCCGCCGCCTTTGTCACCGGGAAATGACTTGTTGGCCCGGTTTCTCGTGTAAAGAGGGAAAGACGAAGGCCGGGCGTGGCGGGAGCAAGGTCGGCTTCGGCGAACCATTCCTCCCATGCGGTGGGGAAGGGTGCGTTGACGGGATGGACGGGCGCGAAGGGAAGGCGGACTCCGATTTTCGGGAGGGAGAGCAGCAGCGGCTTCTTCGCAGTGGAAAAAAAGCCCGGAAAGCCCGGATGATCGAGGAGGCGGTTTAGGGCGTCAGCTCCCGCAGAGCCCAAGCGGAAAGAAGTGGAGGGGCGGGGCTGGTCAAGTTGGACGCGGGAAGGGAGCGGGTTTGCGGCCGGGTAGCTGAAGAGGGCCCCGCCGGGAATTTCCGGCGGCGGTTGCACGGGTTGGCCGAGGCGCAGAGAAGAGACTTCGGCCTGGAGCCAGTTTTTTCCGCGCTCCTCGGTTCCCTCAGGAGTCGTGTATCTCGCAGTGGCGTCCACGACCGATTGGCGCGGATCCACTTTGAAGGAATGCAGCTTGCCCCGGGGGGCCAGCCGCAACTCCCATTGGGCGGAATCCCGCCGGAAGGAAAGGCTGCCACCGGGCAGGAAAAAGGGTGCCGGTTCCGCATCGGCGCGGGAAAAGGAAAGCCCGGGAAGGTTGACCTCAAGGTTTTCCCATCGCAGCCAGCCTTTCCCATTGCGGGCGGCGGCGGGTGGATCGTTTTCAGCGACAGACAGAAGCGCCAGCGTAATTCCCTTCTGGCCTGCTTTCCATTGCAGGTGAATTTCGTCTGCTGGACGGACTGGAAAAGCAGGGTGCACGGTCCGAGCCAGCCCTTCCGGTTGCTGCTTTGGATTAGGAACAAAAAAGGAGAAATGTTCTCCCGGCCCGAGCACGGCCGGGCTCTCGATCCATGCGGAAAGACCCCGCTTTCCGCTGAAGGCGTTCGCCGCCTCATCAAGCGAGCGCCAGCCGGAGTCGCGGCCAAGGGATCGGTTTTCGATCCGCACTGCCGGCAGCCCATGGACGGCTATTTTCGCGAAAGGAGCCTCGCCTTCGCCTTCATGGAGTCGCAGGGGTCGGTTCCACGGATTCCAGAAGACCCCGCTGAAGTAAAAGCGTACACGCACTTCCTTCTCCCGCCGGTCAAGGTTGCCCGCCGCGAAAAGGCCCGCCCGCAGACGCCCTTCGCGGAGCACCGGTCCCAGCGGCGGCACGGTGTCCGGCCGGAAGAAAAGCGGACCTTCGCCCGCCGGCATAGGCAGGGAAAGGTCATCCGGGAAAAGTTTTTGCGCAAGAGCTTCCATTTCCTCCGCCGCCGGCAGTGGTGCATAGGACCAACCCGGCAGAGGGTACCACGAAGGGGCCTTTGCCCCTGACCCGAGACTCAGGTCTTCAAAGGCAAAGGCCAACTGCCGCTTGGGCCCCCCGGCATCTTCCGGCAGGGGAAGCAGGGCGCTGACAAGGGGTTTAGATAACCTTTCGGTAACAAAATGGACGGCCGGACTTTCCGGCTCCGCGTTGGCGGGAAGGGGAGCGGCGAGCGCCCGCGCTCCCGTGGGCGCGACCGCGACCGGGCGAAAGGCGCCCCCGCGGGGAACCAGCGCGGAGGCGGCGGGAGGGGAAGCGAGTCGCTCGTGGAGAAACCGTTCAAGGGCGGGAAGTTGGAGACGCAGGAGCTGGCGTGCCTCCCGATGGAGGAGGCGGAGGCGTTCGCGTCGGGCCTCGGCGGCGGCCTCCCGCACCGCAAGAGCGGCGAGAAAGACAAGCCCTCCGGCGAGAAGGAGGACAAATGGCAGTACGAAGGCGCGGCGGGAGGAGGCCATTGCTGCCGATCTTCCCGGCGGCAAGGGGAAGCGGCAAGAAGGGGAAATACCAGATTTCAGGTAGCCGGGGAGGAAACTGACGGCTCTCCAGGATGCACCGTTAGCCGCAATCGCCGGGCTTCCGTGAAGCGTTCGCGAGCGTAGACGGTAAGGTCGGCGAGGGAGTGGCGTCGCACGCGCTCCTCAAAATCGAGCCAGTCCATGGCGGGCTGGCCGAAGAGGGTGTTGCGAGCGACGCGGGCGGCGCGGGCGGCCGGGGACTGGAGGGAAAAGCGGTCGCGGACGAGGAGGCGGGTCTTCGCAGCCTCGAGTTCTTCCTCGCGAAGTCCGCCTTTGCGGAGGCGGTCCAGTTCGTGGGCAAAGGCGTCGAAGACTTCTTCGCAGGCATCTGGGCGGGTGCCAGCATAGAGGCAGAAAGTTCCGAAGTCAGGCCCCGAGATGCGCGCCGCCCCCACGAAGTAGGCAAGGGACTTCTCTTCGCGCACGTTGCGAAAGAGCGGGCCAGCCATGTCGGAAAGGATTTCGTCAAGCAGCTCTCCGGCGAGGTCGTCCGCTGAAGTGAAACCGGCGTCGGGATAGGCCTCAAAGAGAAGTGCCTGTTCGCGCTGGAGGGTTTCTTTGTGTTCGATGGGTCCGGCGGGCGGCACGAACTCCGGAAGCTTTTCGGGCAGGGGATGCCCGGGCAAAGCTTCAAGAAAATTGCGGGCAACAGGGAGGAGTTTTTCGGGATCGAAGTCGCCCGTCAGGACGAGGACGGCGTTGGGACCGGTGACGAGGCGCTGGTGCAGTTCGCGCAGATCCTGAGGTCTAAGGGCCTGCACGGTGGCTGTGGTTCCGGAGGTGTCGTGGGCGAAGGGATGCTCGCCGAAGAAGGCCCGGCGCAGGGCCATGCGGCCGTAGTCGACGATATCATCCTCTTGCTCGCGGAGGTGCGCAAGCTGACTTTCCTGTTCGCGGGCGAAGGTTTCCGGCCGGAAGGCCGGCTGCAGGACGGCCTCCCGGAGAAGGTTGAGGCCGTCGATGGCGCGGTCGGGCAGGACTTCGGCGGCGATGGCGAAGGAATTGTTGCCGGCGGCTTCGTGAAGGAAACCGCCTTCGTCTTCAATGGCGGCGGCCAGTGCCGCCGCATCGCGAACCTCCGTGTCGCGCGTCATCATGGCGGCGAGCAGGGCGGCCGAACCCTCTTTGCCGCGGCTTTCCAGCATGGGCCCTCCGCGGCCGCTGAAGCGCAGGAAGGTTCGGGGCAGGCGAGGGTCCGGCTGATGGAGAATTCGTGCCCCGTTGGGCAGTCGCAGTTCCTTGAAGGGGGGCGGCTCCTCTTGCCCGCCCGCGGATGTGACCGTCACGGCCCGGTTTTTCTCCGGCTGCAGGCGGACGAGGTTGAGCTTTTGCGGCCGGAAGGTGTTTTGGGCCAGTTCCCGCAGGCGCTCCGCATCGAGATTCTTCAAGGTCGCGAAGTAGTCCCTTGGATAATGTTCGTCGCGGACGATGGCGCTGAGCAGGCCAAGGCGCGAAGCTCGTCCGGAAATGGTCTGGCGGGCCTGGATTTCGCTGACGAAAGCGAAGCGCCGCGCCTTTTCCACTTCTTTTCCGGAGAAGCCTTCTTCGGCGAAGCTTTCACATTCGCGCTGGATCGCTGCTTCTGTTTCTTCCGCACGTTCCGAATCGCATTGGTAGGAAACGAGAAAGAGGCCGGGGTCGCGGGGATTCCACGCATTGGCGGTAATGTTGTAGACAAGGCCGCGTTCGTCGCGGAGCTTTTTCCGGAGACGACCGCTCTGGCCGGCACCGAGAACGGCGGCGAGAATGTCGAGCCCGCAGGCACCCTCGCCCCGCATGGAAGGGATTTTCCATGCCATCATGCCGCGGCACAGACGATAGTCGCCATAGCGAACTTCCTTTCGCATGGCCAACTGGCCGGGTTCCGGGGGAATCACGACCGGATGCGCCGCGCGGGGCGGCACTTTCCCGAACGTGGCGTCTACCTCGTTCATGACCGCTGCCCGGTCGGCATCGCCACAGATGACGAGGACCAGATTGCCCGGAAGGTAGCGCCGCCGGTGGTAGGCGGTGACCATGTCGCGATCCACCTCCTCGAACAGCGGGCGCTGCCCGATGACCGGAAAGCGTACCGGGTGCTCACGATAAGCGGTTCGGAACAACGTGCGCGCAAGCGTCCGGTCCGGATCGTCCAGCGTCATGTCAATCTCCCGCAGGACCACCTCCTTTTCCCGCCGCAGCTCTTCCTCCGGGAAAATCGGATGCAGGGTCAGATCTGCCAATAGATCGAGGGATTCGGCCAGCTTTTCCGCCGGTCCGTCGATATGATAAACAGTGCGATCGAAGGAGGTGTAGGCGTTGAGCTGGCCGCCGAAGGCTTGAACTTCTTCGGGAATGCGTCCCGGCCCACGCCGTGCCGTGCCTTTGAACACCATGTGCTCCAGAAAATGGGAGAGTCCGCGTCCGAGGTGCTCCTCTTCGTGAATGCTGCCGGTCCGGAACCAGACTTGGCAGCTGAGCAGGGGGTGCGTTCGGTCGGGTTGGAAAACCAGGGTCAGGCCATTGTCCAGCGTCCGGATTTCCGGTTCGTTGGCAAACAATCGGTCAAGACGGGCGTACAGGTCCGGGGCGTCGGCAGGGGGCATGGGTCGGTTGCTTAGGAATCGGAGCGTCCGCGGGTCGCATCCACCGTCTGATCCGCATGACTGGGCCGGAAAGGTCTCGAAAAGGCTTCCTCAAAAGTGAAGATTTGGCGGAAATCCTCCCGGCTGTCCTCGTCCGTCTTTCCAAAAATGCCGTAATCGATGAGGTTGAAGACGATTTCGCCGAAGTCTTCCGTGCTCCGGATTCCCCATTCCTCCAGCAGCGTGCGAGCCATTGGACCATATTGTTCGAGGCCGTAATCCCGAATGCCCTCGCATAATTCCGCCCCGGTGATGTGGCGCGTGACACCACCTTCCCGTTTGCGAATCCTTTTCAGGGTATGATCGAGGGCCTGACGCAGGAACACGTAGGCCCCCGTCGCGTAGCGGTCATCCTCTTTCCGGATCAAGGCAACGACCTCGAGAAATTTATTCGCGGCCATACAGCTTAAGGGGAGAGAACAACGGGCACGGAAGCAAACGGAAAGGTGAAAAAGAGCAACAGGCTGGAAGGGGAATAAGCGGAAAGCATGGATGTCGCGATGTCGGAAATTTCGGGTCTGAGTTTTAAGAGCTGACAGCTGGCCTGACAGGTCGTGGGAAACTTTTATTATCAATCTGACGCGCGTAGTATCTGAAGGGATCCGGGGATCCCTTTGTCAATGGTGAGCAGAACCAGTTGATGGGCTTTGGCAAGTTGGTTTAGATAGGCGTCCGTGGTCTGGCGGTAACCCTGAATCCAGTCAGGCAGCTCGGCGGCACTGACTGAGTCGGGAATTCGACGCAGCCGGAGGTTGGCATACTCGTTCTCGAGCAATTGCCGGGCATCGCCGATCGACAAGGCGCCGATCCGCATAACATTCCGAACCAGCCCAAGTTCGACAATTGGACAAACGTGCAGGACGCAGCCCTTCCGACCCGCACGGGCAAGCCACTCCGTTACCTGCCGGTAGTGCACATGCTCAAGGACTGCGTGGGCGACGAAGACGTTTACATCGAGCAGGTAGTCAGGCATCAGCTTCGAGGGGGTCGCTCAGTTCGTCATCATCAATCGGATGTCCACCACGAACCGAGAGAATTGGACGCTCGCAGCCTTCGTTTCGAACAAATCGGGCGCGAGGCGTGGCGACGGGCTCCAGGATCAGGCGCTCGCCATCCTCGACCACGCGAATCTGGCTGCCGGCCGAAAGTCCGTGTCGTTTACGATAGCTGACAGGGATGACCAATTGCCCTTTACTGGACAACGTTTTGTGCACAGTAAGATGTTCTTACTTTTTGGAAATCTTGTCAAATCCCTCAATCCGGCAGCCCTTAACGGCCAGGGTGGTTGTCCGCTCTGAAAAACTGGAGGTACGCCAAGGGAGGGGAATTCATCCGCCGGCGCTTTCCGCGGACTTGCGCAAGTGGGGCAGCAGCAGGCCGGCGAGAAAAAGTTGGAGCGGGTGATAGCACAGCAGGGGAAGGAGAAGAATCCCGAGTTCCGGACCGCCGGGAGTGGTCGCGTCCCCGAAAATGGCTACCGCCATAGGGGCTCCCGTCGCGAGGGTCCGTTGGGCCCCGCAGAAAAGGGCGGTGATGCGGTCTTCATGGCGGTCGAGGAGTTTGCCGGAGACGGCCCAGACAAGGCCATGAATTGCCAGCATAGCCAGTACGACAAGGCCGACCAGTCCCGCGAGGAGGCCCGGTGATATGCCGCTCCAGGTTTCGGCGAGCACGCTCCGGGCAAAGGACCCGAAAACAATGAAAACGATGACGCCATTCTGAATAATCCGAAATCCCGGGCGGAGGCGATGGAAGGTGGAGGTTTCTTTTATGAGCGGACGCAGCAGTTGCCCGCAGAGAAGCGGCAGGAGGATGAGCTGCGCCAGTTTTATGAGTAGCGGCCCGAGGGCATCCACCGGGTATCCGCTTCCCGCTGCGAAGAAAAGGAGGCAGCCGGCCGGGACCCAGAAAACGCCGAAGAGGTTGGCGAAAGTGGTATTGACGATGGCACCGGCGACATTGCCCTGCGCGGTCGTCGTAAAGGCGATTGCGCTGGAAATGGTCGTCGGCAGCAGGGCGAGGTAAAGGAATCCGTCGGCGAGCGGAGCGAGAGCGGTTGCCCGTAAAAGGAGGCCGGTCCCGGCGAGGATGCCCCCGCCGACCAGAAAAATCCAGCATTGGACAAGCAGGTGGAGTCGGAAATTGCCGAAACCGCGGATCATTTCCCTCGTGCGCAAGGAAAGTCCCTGCAGAAGAAAAATGACAAAGACCCCTGCTTTCGCGACGAGGCCCGCGCGCAAAGGGCCTTCTTCCGCCCCCCATTCAGGGGCGAGGAAGGCAAACAACACCGCCGCCGCCAGACCAAGAAGGAAGCCGTGACGGAAAAGAAATTCGGATCCGGGAACACGTGGCATGGATTCCTGATGAAGAGTTTGGGCCGAGGAAGTAAGGAAAAAATGAGTAGGTCGGGATCTCCTCCGGTTGACTGCGGTTTGTTTCTTTTCTCGAGTCCGCTCCCGTACCGACGATTCCCACATCACGGTTGCCTTCAGCCGCGAAGTCGTTTCCGTTCGCGGCTCTATG
>CAYFRH010000033.1:0-22055 GCA_964345345.1 uncultured Puniceicoccaceae bacterium
CGCAATCCCCTCGGTGGAGTCATCGGACTTCTGGAACAATTTCACGAATTCGGCTCCGCGGAGCAGCCTGACATTGTCGCGGCCGCCGACAGGGAAGCGCGGGCGGCTCTCGACCTGCTCGAACACCTGCTCGACTTCTCCGCGGTCGAAGAAGGAAACCTGCGCATCGCCCGCGAAACCTGTTCTTTCCATGAGCTTCTCCAATCCGTCCGCCGCGGAAGCCTTGCCCGCCAGTCGGAGGAAAAGGGACAGGCTGTGGTGGAATCGGAATGCGCCGGCGATCTGCAGATGGAACTCGATCCGCGACGATGCACCCAGATCCTCGAAAACCTCTTTTCCAACGCCATCAAGTATTCGCCCCCGGGAAGCACCATTCACTACGGCTCCCGTTTTGAGGGGAATTCTCTCCTTTTCTGGATTCAGGACGAGGGACCCGGCATTCCGCCCGAATTCGAGGAAGTCATCTTCAAGCCTTTCCACAAAGTGCCTACCTCTGTCCCGACCGGCGGCGAGAACACGACCGGTCTCGGCCTGTCCATCAGCCGTACGATCGCCCGGCGCCATGGTGGCGATCTCAAGCTTTATACCGGCCCCGCGCAAAAAGGAAGTTGCTTCCGGCTCCTACTGCCGGTTGCGATGCCGGCTGATGTCCCCGAGGCCGTCACCGGCAATTGACCCCCCGCTCAAACTTCGTATTTGGTTAGGAATGCGCATTATTTTGCCGACCTCTTCTCCCCAGTGGCTTCCGAACGCGGCTGGCCTCCTTCTTCTGCTCGGTGCCGCTTTCCTCGCCGGCTGCGCGACAGGCTCCGAATCCCCCACAACGGCTCTGGTCCGCGGTGAACTCAGCGCCGATGAATACCTTGAGGCGATCAAGGATGCCAACGAAGAAGAAAGGGCCAACGCCCAGTTTCAATTCAACAAAGAGCCAACCCGGGCCTACAACACAAACACCGGCCGCTTTGAATACGTTCCCGAGGGAACTACCCAGTCGTGGAACGAGGAAACCCAACGCTGGGAATTCACCCCCGTGGAGTAGTGGCCGCATTCCGTGAATCGGAGCCCGCTCCCTGCCGGGTTCCGCCCCTGACCTCCCTTGCTCACTCCCACTGGGAGCAATACCTCCGTCCCGGCGACTGGGCTCTGGACGCCACCGCCGGCACCGGCCGGGACACTGTTGCCCTCGCCCGAATGGTACAGCCGCAAGGCCGCGTCTTTGCGATTGATATTCAGGAAATCGCCCTCCGCCAGACCAGCCAGGCTCTTGCCAAAGAAGGCCTGCTCGGAAACGCCAGCCTGCTTTCGGGCGATCACAGCCATCTGCGGGAGTTGCTTCCCTGTCGCTCGCTGTCCCGGTTCCGCCTGATCTGCTTTAACCTGGGCTACCTTCCCGGGGGCGACCATGGGGTGATTACCAACGCCCGCACAACCCTGCTTGCCCTGCAGGAAAGCAAACCCCTCCTCGCCAACGGCGGGATCCTCTCCGTCATGGTATACCGCGGCCATGCCGGAGCCACCGCGGAAGCGACCGCCGTAGAGAGCTTTTTTTCCAACCTCTCTCCGCCATGGCGGTTGCTTCTCCGACACGAAAGCGGAACAGCCGAGAAGCCCGGACCCGTTCTTTACCTCGCGGATAGTGAGGAAAAGGGCTCTTCTTATCCTCGCTGAAACAGCCAGCGCAGCAGATCCTTCCAACCCGGAGTTTTTCCTGCGGAAAGAATGCCGATGCGGAATATGCGGCTGGAGGCCCAGACGACCAGTCCCGCAAAAACGATGTTGAGGGCGAGGGAAAGGACAACAAGGGTCACGGGCGGACCCGGCGGAATCGCGATCCGGACAATCATCCCCATGATCGAAAACGGCGGCACGATGCTCAGGAAATTCGATAGAGGTCCGTCCGGGGACTCGATCGCGACAAAGCAGAGCATCATTGGCACAAGCAGGATCAGAATTATGGTCCCGGCAAAGTTCTGGGAATCCTTCAGGTCCTGGCAGGCCGCGCTCAGGCCGGCAAAGAGGGAGCCAAAGGCCAGCATGCCCGCGATCAGGAAAAGCAGGAACCAGAAGTAGGTCCCCGGAGGAACCCACTCCATCTTTTCAAAATACCCAAGGGTGAGGGCGAGACTGAGCAGGTAGACCGCACTGAAGGTCAGTCCCACACCAACTCCCGAAAAAAGCTTGCCCGCAAGTAGTTGAAACGGCGATACGCTTGCGAGGAGAACTTCCGAAATTCGCTGCATCTTCTCCTCGATAACCGAGTGCAGAAGGATCGGGGTCGTCATCTGAATGGAGACGAAAATGAGCATGACAAGGCCGAGAGGGATTAGGAAGGCGGCAAGCCGGTTCTCCTCTTCCGGCTCGATGAGGTTCCCCTCCTGGTCCACTTCAGCAAGGCTGAAACGCTCGATCCGGTTGTGACTGGTCAGCGGATTGATTTTGCGCCGGTCGTATCCGGCTTCCTCAAAGCGTTCCTTTTCCACGATTTTCTGCACGTTCTCCGCCAGCCATTTCGGGAGCCGGTCAAAGGTGGGACTGTCGGAATAATACTGGAGGTGGTCTTGCTCGCCTCCGTCGACAGGGTAGTAATCCTGCCCGATGAGGAGGAAAGCGAAGATCTTCCCTTCGCGGACCCGATCGCTGAGTTCCGCCAGCAATTCTTTATCCGAAGGAAGCTCTTCCGCCTCGTAGGGAGTGATCACGAACCGGGGTCCGACTTGCCCGCCGTTGCGCATGACGGCTTCACTTTGATCCCGTTCCCGGTTGGCCTCCTGCAACTCCTCCGCGATCCGGCCCGTACGGTCGACAACCACCAGTTCGCGGTCCCCGAGATCGGTCTGATCGCCGAGAAGTATCTGCGCGGCGAACAAGGTCCCGTAAACCACCAGGGGAAAAAGAAGGCTCAGCAGGAACGACTTCGTCAGGACCACCTGCCGATATTCCGTAAGGGCGACGGCAAGGACCTTACGCACGGCTCTCCTCTCTCCCGGCGGTCGGCGCCGTCATTTCCTCGGGCGCGGGCCGAGCTATCCGCACGAAAATATCCTGCAGAGAAGGATGGACGACTTCAAAATGGTCAAGGGGACCGAGCCGGGCCGCCTCCCGCAGCGCTTCATGCGACTCCCCGGCAAGGCGGGCTTCCCAGAACCGGCCCCTGACTCGCGGTTCGTGCAGGCCGGCAGGATGGCCTTCCCGGATCTCGGTCCCATCCGCATAACCGAGGCGCACCGTATCCTGACCGTGATGGCGCTGGATTTCCCTCAAGGAGCCGTCCAAAACTTTTCCTCCCCGGTAGATCATGCAGATGTGATCGCAAAGATTCTCCGCAGTGGGCATGTCGTGCGTGGACAGCAGAAGGGTGGTTCCCTTCTTTTTCATTTCCAGAAGGCTCTCCCGGATCGCCTCCCGGTTGACCGGATCCAGACCCGAAAAAGGTTCATCCAGGATGAGCAGGCGCGGCCGCGCCACCGCTGTGGCGATAAACTGGATTTTCTGGCTCATGCCTTTCGAGAGCGTCTCCAACTTCTTGTCCTTCCAGTCCGTCAAATCGAAGCGATCAAGCCATTCGAGAGCTGCCCGTCGGGCTTCCTTCGCCTTCATGCCTTTCAGGATGGCGAAATACATGAGCTGGCGCAGCACCGTCATCTTGCGGTATAATCCTCGCTCCTCCGGAAGGTAACCGATGTCATCCACCGCCGATGGGCCGCGCTCGCGACCGAAGACCCGGATGACGCCTTCGTCCTGTTCAATGATCCGGAGGATCATGCGCAGCGTGGTGGTCTTGCCGGAACCGTTTGGGCCGATAAAGCCAAAAATGCTCCCCTCGGGAATAGACAGGTCGAAGTGATCCACCGCGAGGTGCCCGCGAAAGCGCTTCGTAACGCTTTCCAGTTCAATCGCCGCTGCCGCCATGGAGGATAGGAATTATAAAAAGACCCCCGCCGAAGAGACGGGGGCCGCGTCAAAGACCTCAGGAACCGTATTTCACGGAGCAGCCGTACGGCCGCGTGCGGCTGTCCGGGATGTCCATTCCCGATTCCACAGCTTGCAGAGCCTCCATGACATAATTGGTTGCCTCCGGGATGCTAGAAGGATCGGCGTTTCGAATGCTATCGATCGCGCCTTGGTAGATGACCTTACCCTCGGGGTTGATGATAAACATATGAGGAGTGGTTTTTGCCCCGTAGGCCTTTCCGACGGAACCCTCCGGATCCATGAGCCACTTGGCGGCATGGTCATGTTCTTTCGCCCAGTTCATACTTTTCTTGGGCGTGAGATAGTCCCGGTGGGTTGGGTGGGTCGAGTTGATGCTCAACCAGACCACTCCCATTTCCTTGGCCTTTTCCTGGAATTCACCCATATCGCTGTTGCTGTAAAATTTCCGGACGAAGGGACATCCGGGATTCAACCATTCGAGGACCACTGTCTTCCCGGCGTAATCGGAGAGGCTGACTTCCTCGCCTTGTGCGGTTTTGAGCGTAAACCCGGGTGCTTTCTCGCCGTTGTCTACGGAAGCGGAAAGCGGCACAAGGAGGGTGGCAACAAGGAGGGAAAATATCGTTCTATTGATCATAGGTGGCATAGTGCTGAGGTTATGATTTTTCAGGCGGAACTGCCTGGACTATTAATACGAACTAAAAATCCCTATTCCGCAACCGCTCCAAGGTAAGATTTCCAACCTAATTTATTTCCGGAATCAGCCCCGGTGCCTACCACAAGGATAATCACCCCCCCCGATGGCTCCTCGGCTCCTTGTGAGATACCACGATTTATGCACACCACCGTAGATGGGAAACTGCGCGCGGAGGCACTCAGTCATTTGTCTTTGCCTCCTCGCTCTTCCCTGGTTTACTCATACCAACTAGAGACTCGATGCCCGCAGACTTCACCAACCCGCACCCACCGGATCCCGTTTGGACTCGTTTGCGCGAAGAGGCCATCAAAGCCGCCTCCCGCGAGCCTGTGCTGTCCGAACTGATCCACTACAGCATTCTCGATAACGCCAGCCTCGAAGAATCGCTTGCCCACCGCATTTCGCGCAAATTCGGCCACCACGCAATTTCGGAACCTTATCTCCACGATCTTTTCGTCGAGGTCCTCCTTGCTAACCCCTACATCGGGGAACAGGCCCGTCGCGACATTGTCGCCATCGACCAGCGGGATCCCGCTTCGGAAGGTTTTCTCGGCCCGGTCCTCTACTTTAAGGGATTTCTTTCCCTGACCGCCCACCGGATCGCCCATGAACTCTGGGGACAGGGAAGGCGGGAAATCGCCAACTACCTACAGAGTATCAATTCCCAGATTTTCGGGGTGGATATTCACCCGGCCGCCCGCATTGGAGCCGGAGTCCTCCTCGACCATGCCACCAGTATTGTCGTCGGCGAAACAGCCACCATCGAGGACAATGTATCCCTACTGCACGAGGTCACCCTCGGCGGGACCGGCAAAACGCGGGGAGACCGACATCCAAAGGTACGTACCGGCGTTCTCATCGGTGCCGGAGCCAAAATTCTCGGCAATGTCGAAATCGGCGAAGGTGCGAAAGTCGGGGCCGGCAGCGTTGTCCTGCGCAATGTGCGGCCCCATGTGACGGTCGCCGGGGTTCCGGCCCGCATCGTCGGTTCGGCGGAAGAGGATCCTGCCGCCTGCATGGACCACAGTATTTGAAATTGTTTTGCCCTCCGCCGCCGGCATTCCTTGCTATTGCACGGTCGCAAATGAATTCAGCCAAAGAAGCCACGCCCCCCACCGGAACCCTGCCCGCTCATGTCGCCATCATCATGGACGGAAACGGGCGCTGGGCACAGGCCCGCGGCCTTCCCCGCGAGGAGGGCCACCGGCACGGGGTCGAAAACGTCAAACGCATCCTTGAAGGCGCGCGGGACCTCGACATCCGCTACCTGACTCTGTACGCATTTTCGGTCGAAAATTGGAAACGACCCCGCACGGAGGTCAACGCGCTCATGCGCTTGCTCGACTCCTTTCTTAAGGCTCAGCGAAACGACCTCATAGAAAAACAGGTGCGCCTGCAGGTTCTCGGGTGCCTCGACGGCCTGCCCGATCGGGTTGTTAAGAGGATTACGGAAACCGTTGAGGCCACCCGGCAATTTTCCCGCTGGACGCTCTCCCTTGCTCTCAACTACGGCTCCCGAACAGAAATTCTCACCGCCATGCGGCGGTACGCGGAAGAGGTAAGGGAGGGGAACGAAGACCCCGCCGACCTCGACTGGCCGGTTCTCCGCCGCTACCTCTATACTGGTGAGATGCCCGATCCCGACCTTGTCATCCGCACCTCCGGGGAACACCGCGTATCGAATTTTCTCCTCCTCCAAAGCGCCTACGCCGAGTATTATTTTTCTGAAAAATACTGGCCGGATTTTGACAAAGAAGCGTTTCTCGCGGCCATCGAGGCCTACCGGAACCGCCAGCGCCGCTTCGGACTGACCAGCGCGCAATTGCCGCCGCCCACATGAAAGACCGTATCCTCGCCACTTTAGTTCTCTGGACCTTGATCCTCGGCCTTCCCTACCTGCTGGGTGATGCGGGCGCCTTTATCCTTCTCGCCGTCTTCGGTACCGGCACTTTCGTCGAGTTTTCCTGGCTCTTGCGAAGGTCCGGATATCCGCTCGACCGGGGCTTTGCCATCGTCGCCTTCACCCTGCTCCTCTCTGCTGTTATTCTTATTCCTCCGTGGTCGATACCGCCTTTCGCGTTGCTTTGTCTCGGGTTGGTTCTGACGGCTGTCGCCGGCCTCTTGCTCTCGTCCTCCGGGGAGATCACCCCCCGCACCCTTGCGACGACCGGATCGGTATTTTTTCTCCTGATCCCCTTCGGCTCGGCAATCCTGATCATTCATGAAAGAGAAACCGGCATCGTCCTTTTGGTCTGGATCATCGCCGTGACCAAGTTCGCGGATGTCGGTGCTCTACTCACCGGCCTGTGGCTGGGCCGCAACAAGCTTTCGCCCATTCTGAGCCCAAACAAAACATGGGAAGGGCTCGGGGGCGGCATCCTCTTCGCCGTTCTCGTCAGTGTTCTTTTCGTCCTCTTCTTCAGCTCATGGCTACCGGAATCGATGACCCTCGGCGGCGCGGCCTGGAAAGCGGTCTTCATCGCCCTCGCCGGCGTCTGTGGAGACCTGCTTGAAAGTGCGTTCAAACGTGAAGCCAACGTCAAGGATGCGGGCGTGGCCATTCCCGGCATCGGGGGCTTTTTCGACCTGACCGACAGTCTCCTCCTCGCCTTCCCCGTCGGTTACGCCCTTATTTGGGTCTTCCTCTGAGGAAATGGAACCCGTGCAAAGAAAACTCGTTCTCCTCGGAGCGACCGGCTCCATCGGGGAAAATACCCTCGCCGTCGTTGCGAACCATCCCGAGCGCTTCCGCCTGCTTGGAGCCGCCGCTTATGAAAATGCCGGGAGCCTGCGCGGAGTGGCGACCCGATTCGATGTGCCGCATACGCGTCTCTTCCGGGAAAGCGGCCTTGAAGGGCTGCTCGAACTCGCCACCCTTCCGGACGCCGATATCGTCATCGTTGCCACCACCGGCACCATAGGCTTGGCTCCTATGCTGGCGGCTCTTGAAGCCGGCAAGACCGTCGCCCTCGCCAGCAAGGAAATCCTCGTCCTCGGTGGTCAGGCCGTCATGGAGGCCGTGAAAGCCCGCCCGGGCCGCCTGCTGCCCGTCGACTCCGAGCACAATGCCCTTTTTCAGTGCCTGGAAGGTCAGCCAGACGGGCGGCATGTCCGGCGCCTTCTCCTGACCGCCTCCGGTGGACCCTTTCTTCACCATACAACCCGTGAAATGGAGGCGGTCACGCTCGAGGAGGCCCTCCGCCATCCGAACTGGGCTATGGGCCCGAAAATCACCATCGATTCGGCAACCATGGCCAACAAGGGACTGGAAATGATCGAGGCGCGCTGGCTTTTTGATCTCCCGCCCGAGGCGATTGATGTCGTCATTCACCCGCAAAGCCTGATTCACAGCCTCGTCGAGTTTGTCGATGGCTGTCTCCTCGCTCAGTTATCCCCTCCCTCCATGACCTTTGCGATCCAGCATGTCCTCGGCTATCCCGAACGTCTGGAACCAACTTCAACCCCGTTGGACCTCGACCGCATCCATCACCTTGAACTGCGGCCCCCGGACTGGCATAAATTCCCCTGTCTGCGGCTGGCCCGCGACGCCCTTCGGGCGGGAGGAGCCTTGCCGGCCCTCTTCAACACCGCCAACAGCATCGCCGTGGAGTCCTTTCTCGCCAAGCGACTGCCCTTTGCGGGCATTCCCCGGGTTATTGAGGAAACGCTCGCCACAACCCCGCCGCCCCTGCCCGAGCTCCACGAAATGAGCGCGTTTGAAGAAAGCCTGCAACGGACAGCCCGGGAACGGTTGCAAAACCACCTCAACTGAAAAGATTTCCTACTATATGCTTCTTCGCATCTTATCCGATCCTTTTGCGATCCTCCTTGTCGTTCTCTTTTTCGGAGCTTCGATCTTTGTGCACGAGTGGGGACATTACCTTGCCGCCCGCTGGCGGGGCCTCCGTATTGAGCGCTTTTCCATCGGTTTTGGTCCTCGCCTTTTCGGATGGAAGGACAAGCAGGGGGTGGATTGGCGCGTCTCCCTTTTCCCCCTTGGCGGTTATGTCGCCCTGCCCCAGATGGCGGACATGCGCGGCGTTGAAGGGGAGGACGACGCGCGCCGGGAATCCCTGCCCCCGCTCTCCTACACCGACAAAATGGTCGTCGCTGGCGCCGGCGCCTTCTTCAACGTTCTTTTCGCTTTGGTTCTCGGAACGGTGCTGTGGTTTGTCGGCTTACCCGTCGACTCACAGCGGGAAACGACCACCATCGGCCGCACCGTCCAATCCATGACCGACAATGAAGGCATGGAGCGCAAGGGTCCGGCCGTGAGGGCCGGCCTGCAACCCGGCGATACCATTCTTGCCATCGACGGCAACTCCGTCAGCGACTGGGAGGACATCGTGTACGAGGTTACGACCGGGGTCGGGCGCTCGGACAACGGAAGCCCAATGACGAAGATGACCATTCGTCGCGACGAGGAACGTCGGAAGGTTACTGTCTTTCCCATTCTCGACGAACACGAAGGCATCCGACGCATCGGCATTGCCCCGGCGAACCCGCTTCAAGTGGGCGCGGTCATGGAGGATTCTCCGGCCGAAGCGGCGGGCCTGCGACCCGGTGACCGCATCCTCGCGGCCAATGGCCAACCGCTTTATCACACCTCCGCCCTCAGCGAATTGATCCAACGCAATCCCGATGCATCTCTCAACCTCGCCGTGCAACGGAATGATCAGCAACGAGAGCTTTCCGTACAGCCGGAAGAGGTCGTTTACACGGAGGAGGGCGACACCACTCCCATGATCGGGGTGCGTTGGGAACAGGTCACCACCCTGCGGCACATCAATCCCCTCACGCAGGTTGCCGACGCCTTCTCCCTCACCCTGAACGTGCTCGGGGCACTGATCCATCCGCGCTCCGATATCGGAATCAGCAACTTGTCCGGTCCTGTCGGCATCGGCTACACCCTGTATGTGATTTCCCAGATCGGGATTCTCGAAGTCCTCTCCATTGTCGTTCTGATCAACGTCAACCTCGCCATTCTCAACCTGCTTCCCATTCCCGTACTAGACGGGGGACACATGGCCTTTGCCACCGTTGAGCGCATCCGGGGAAAGCCCGTTTCCCCGCGGATTATCGCCTCCGCTCAGGGTGCCTTCATGCTCTTCTTCCTCGCCGTTTTCGTCTACGTGACCTTCTTCGATGTCGGTCGGGTCAGCCGCAATGAAAGCGCGATTTCGGAAGCGGAAGAGGCCAGCCGCAACCGCGTTCCCATTGAGTTTTCCGAAAAGGAGGCGGAAGCGGAGTCGCCTGAAGCCTCCTCACCGCGATCCTGAAGGGGGAAACCGGCATGACGACCATCACTCGTTCCGTTCCTTATTGTCGCTCGCGCTTTCAGGCCGTGCGGCGAAAAACGCGCCCCGTTCGCGTGGGCCCGGTTACCATCGGCGGCGATGCGCCCCTCGTCGTGCAGTCAATGACGACCACACCCACGCAGGATGTGGAGGCGACGACGCGGCAGGCCATCGCCCTTGCCGAAGCCGGTTGCGAGGTTGTCCGCATCACCGCGCAGAATCTCAAGGCGGCGCGCGCCCTTGGTGAAATCCGCAAACGCTTTTCCGCGGCCGGATTCGGGAAAGTCCCGCTCGTCGCCGACATTCATTTTCTTCCCCAGGCCGCCATGGAGGCCGCCCTGCATGTTGAAAAAGTGCGCGTCAATCCCGGCAACTACGCCGACAAGAAACGCTTCCAGCAGCGCGAGTATTCGGATGATGAATACGAGACGGAGTTGCAGCGCCTTTACGAAGCCTTTTCTCCCATCGTACTGCGTTGTCGGGAACTGGGCCGGGCCATGCGGATCGGGACCAATCACGGCAGCCTTTCCGACCGCATCATGAATCGCTACGGGGACAGCCCGCTCGGCATGTGCGAGAGCGCGCTGGAATTTCTGCGCATCGCCGAGTCCCACGGCTTTCACGACATTGTCCTTTCCATGAAGGCCTCCAATCCGAAAGTGATGATTCAGGCCTACCGCATGATGGTTTCGAAAATGGAGGCCGAGGACATGCACTACCCGCTTCACCTTGGCGTCACGGAAGCCGGCGACGGCGATGACGCGCGCATTAAAAGCGCAATCGGCATTGGTTCCCTGCTGCAGGACGGCCTCGGTGACACTATCCGGGTCTCCCTGACCGAAGATCCGGTCGCGGAGATTCCCGTCGCCCGCGCCCTCGCCGAAAAAGCGGAGGCCCTCTTCCGGGAAACGCCCGCGCGGACGGAACCGGACCCGGTCGATCCCTACCACTTTATCCGCCGTTCCGTTCCGGAAACCACTCTCGGTGAGAATTTCCGTCTCGGTCCGATGGAATCGCCCCTTGTTTTTCATTCCTTCCCTTCTCCCGGCGATGAAACCGAGCTGGCCGGCTGGCGCGGTAGCCTTGAAAACCTGCAGGGTTTACTTGGGGAGGCCCGCGTTGAGGGCCTTGTGCTCGAGGTGCAACCCGGCCAACTCGACTTTTTGGGCAGTTGGCGGAAAATGATCGGGAAGCACGGCGAATTTCCCGTCTGGGACCTCGGAGTTTTTCGGAATCCCGATGCACGCCTGCGCGAAGGCACCCGCGCGGGAGACGTGTGGCTCCTCGGCCCCTCGTCCGCACGGGCATGGACGGAATGGAAGGCTTTGGCCGCCGAATGCGGGGCGCGGCTCGCCCTTGCGACTTCCCCGGAGGATCTTGCCCGGTGGACTGCGGAGGACCTGCACACAGAACACGGCCTGCCCCTCCTTACGCTTGTTCCCGAGGCCCTCGCGGCCGAGCCCGAAACGCACGCGGTCGGCCGTTACCGACAGCTGGCCGAAGTTCTCCTTTCCCTCGGAACGGAGGCTCCCCTCTGGATCCGCTGCCTCCCCGAAGGCCTGATCCTTCCCCGGCAGGAAGGCTTTGGGGACCGCCTCCTCGAAGCGAGCATGCTGGCCGGCTCCCTGCTGGCCGACGGCCTTGGGGACGTCCTCAGCGTGGAAACGGTCCCCTCCGCGCGGCAGGCGGTCACCCTCGCCTACAATATCCTGCAGGGAGCGCGCTCCCGTACAACCCGGACGGAGTATGTTGCCTGCCCGAGTTGCGGACGCACCCTCTTCGACCTTCAATCCACCACACAGCGCATCCGCGAGGCCACCGGCCACCTCAAAGGCGTGACCATCGCCGTCATGGGCTGCATTGTGAACGGACCCGGGGAAATGGCGGATGCCGATTTCGGCTACGTCGGAGGCGCGCCCGGAAAAGTGAATCTTTATGTCGGCAAGGAATGTGTCCGCCATCATATTCCCGCCGAGGAGGCGGTCGACGCCCTGATCGACCTCATTAAGGAGCACGGGAAGTGGCGCGACCCGAGTTGAAATGGCGGAGGCTTCCGCAGTCGGGCTCCGCAATGTCGGGCTAACCTACCCGGACGGAACCCATGTCCTCGATAACCTGACCTTTTCCGCGCAAGCGGGGGAGATGATCGCCGTTCTCGGTCCTTCCGGATGCGGAAAATCGACCTTGCTGCGTCTCATCGCCGGGCTTCATGGCCCCACTGCCGGCAAGCTCGACCGCGAAATTGCACAGGACCGTCTCGGATTTGTCTTCCAGGATCCCAACCTTCTGCCATGGGCGAACGTCACCGACAATATCGGCCTGCCCCTGCGCCTGCGTCGGACAGGACGCGCGGAGCGACGGCGCATCGCCGCTCATTGGGGGCGACGGGTCGGCCTCGGCGGCGATCTTCACCTGCGGCCTTACCAACTCTCTGGCGGCATGCGCATGCGCGTATCGCTGGCCCGGGCCTTTACAGTGGAGCCGGAACTTATGCTCTTCGACGAGCCCTTCGCCGCCCTCGACACTTTTTCCCGCAACCATCTCAACGAGGAACTTCTACGGCTGAAGGCGCAGGCCCGCTGGACCGCTTTCTTCGTCACGCATTCGGTCTCGGAGGCGGTTTTCCTGGCCGACCGCCTTCTCCTCCTTTCCGGCAAACCCGCCCGCCTGCTTGATGACTTGAGCAACCCCCTTCCCGGTCCGCGAACGCGGGCCACAAGGGAATCCTTTGCCTTCCAGCGCCGGGTCGGCGAAATCACCGCCGCCGTCGATAAAACGCTGCCTTCCGATGAGCCCGCAGCCTGATCATCCTTTCTGGCGCGCGATCCTCCCCGGTTTCGCGGTCCTCATCCTGTTGGGCCTCTGGTATGCCGTGAAGGGCATCTGGCAAATCCACGATTTCCTTCTGCCCGCTCCGCATGACGTTTTCCATGCCCTTCTGCGGGAGGCTCCCGCCCTCGCCGACGCGGCTTGGGTCACTTTCGTCGGAGCCCTTCTCGGGTTCCTTGGCGCGGTCACCCTTGGATTTGCCCTGAGCCTCGCCCTTGCGGTCTCCCGGTGGCTGCGTCACAGCCTCTATCCACTTGTCATTTTCATGCAGATGATTCCTATCCTCGCGACCGCCGCCATCATCGTGATCCTCTTCGACGTTGGTATCCACAGCGTGGCCCTTGTCGCCTTTCTCATCGGGTTTTTCCCGATCGTCGCCAGTACCCTGCACGGGCTCCTTTCCGTGCCGCCAGAACAGACCGACCTCTTCCGCCTCTACAAGGCGAGCACCTGGCAGGAACTCGTGCTGCTACGCATTCCCTCCGCCCTGCCCTCCTTTTTCACCGGGGCGAAAATTGCCGCGACACTCGCCGTGATCGGCGCCGTGACCGGAGAAATTTTCGCCGGTTCCTCCTCCGGGGCGGGCGGGCTCGGCTTCCGGATTCTGATCTATAAAGCGGAACTGAAGACTGATGCGGTGTACGCCGCCACTCTTCTCTGCTGCCTCCTCGGCTTTGCCTTTGTCGGGGCGGTGGTCGGGATGCGGAAGTGGATTCTTCCCCCGGATCGGGCCTGAGAAGCGGTTTCGTGCTTTTCATTTGCCGGGTCTCTCCCACACTGCTCTCCCCGATGACACCCGAGGAACAGAACTTTCAGGACTACAAACGCGCCGAAACAAAGGCGCTCGAGCTTCTCGATCAAATGCGCAAGGTCAGCCCGAAAAAGGTCGATATCGAACTTGCCCTGCTCACCGCGCTCTTTGAATTGCACAAAGGGGTCCTGCCTCCGAAAACCGTCGGGCGCATTGTCGAAACCCACCTGCAGACCCTGATTCCCTTTTACGAGGAGTCCCTGCAGTCCTCTTCCGGGGAGGATGGAGAATGATGCACCCTGTGCGATTTTTAGGGGTTTGCCTTTTCTTCGGCTCCGCCCTTCTTTCTCCGGTGGAAGCCGAATCCCCCGACGGGGAAAAAGCCGATGCCGTCCCGCTGGCGGCCGCAGAGGAGATTCCCCGTCTTGGCTACGGCGAGGCGGTTATTCTTGGCGTGGTCGAGGGCATCACCGAGTACCTGCCCATTTCCTCCACCGGGCACCTTTTACTCACCAACGAGCTACTTGGCCTCAACCGCGAAGAGCCTTTGCGGGGAGAGGACGAGCAACTGCTTCTCACGCCCGACGGGAATGTCGTAACATTGAAGGAGGCCGCCGACGCCTATGCCATTGTCATTCAGGCTGGAGCCATTCTTGCCGTTCTGATCCTGTACTGGTCGCGCATCTACCAGGCCGCTCTCGGCTGCCTCGGGCTCAATCCCGTCGGACGGCGGCTCGCCCGCAACCTTCTCCTCGCCTTTCTTCCCGCCGCCGTTCTCGGACTGCTCTTCAACGACCTCATCGAGTCCGTCCTCTTCGCCCCCTTGCCCATCGCGATCGCGCTCGCCGTCGGAGGCTTTCTCATGATCGGCGTCGAAAACTGGCGCAAACATCAACATATGGGGGGAGACGATGTCACCGACCTGCACACGCTTGGCGTCCGCCAATCCCTTCTGATCGGCTTCCTTCAATGCGTGGCCATGTGGCCGGGGACAAGCCGTTCCATGATGACCATCGTCGGTGGCTACATCGCCGGTCTGCCCCCGGCCAAGGCGGCGGAATTCAGTTTTCTTCTCGGCCTGATCACCCTCACCGCCGCCGCCGGCTACAAGACCGTGACCAGCGGCCCCGCACTCTTCCTCGCCATCGATACCGGACCGCTTCTTCTCGGTATCGCCGTTGCTTTTCTCGCCGCCGCCCTCGCCATTAAATGGCTAATCGCATGGCTGACCCGCCACGGACTGGCAATTTTTGCCTACTACCGGTTTGTCCTCGCCATCCTCGTCGTGATTTTTCTCGTACGCTAATATGGAAAGCATCTCCGAATTGCGCAGGGAGTACAAGCAGGCCGCCCTTGACCGCGAGCACCTCGCCGCCGATCCCGCCGACCAGTTCCAGAAATGGTTTGAGGAAGCCCGCAAAGCCGAGCTCCCGGAGCCGAACGCCATGGTCCTGGCCACCGTGGATGCGGAGGGCCAGCCCTTCACGCGTACGGTTCTTCTCAAGAAATTCGATACCCGCGGCCCTGTTTTCTTCACCAATTTTGAGAGTCGCAAGGCGCGTCACATCGCCGCCAACGCCCGCGTTTCCTGCTGCTTCCTATGGCTGCAACTGGAGCGGCAGGTCAGTCTCAATGGCACGGCGGAACGCATTTCCAACGCCGAATCCTTCGCCTACTTTGCCTCGCGTCCTCTCGGAAGCCGCCTCGGGGCATGGACCTCGCAACAGTCCTCCATCATCAAGTCCCGTTCCCTTCTCGAGGCTAAGCTGGAGGAAATGAAGCAGAAGTTTTCCGACGGAAAGGTCCCGTTGCCCTCCTTCTGGGGCGGTTACCGCATCCGTCCACATTCCTACGAGTTCTGGCAGGGCCGCCAAAGTCGCCTCCATGACCGCTTTTTCTACGAACGCCCGGAACCCGGGCAGGAACGGTGGCAACTGGAACGGCTGCAGCCCTGACGGACCCGTACGCTTAAGTTCAGGCTTTGCGGAAAAATCCGCGGACCGCTTCCACCACCTCGTCTCTTTCCGCTTCCGTAAGCTCCGGGAAACAGGGCAGGCTGAGCACTTCCCGGGCAATACGCGGGGCGTTCGGTAGCGATTCCCCTCCCCGACCGATGCCGTCGAAGCATTTCTGCTCATGCAGGCTGTAGGGATAATAGATCTCCGTCCCAATGCCATGCTCGCGAAGATACTGTTGCAGCTCATCCCGACGACTCCCGGGGATTTGTACCGTGAACTGATTCCACACACTTTCCGCATCGGTACTCACGACCGGAAGGTGGAGTCCGTCGATGCCGGCAAGGGCCGCGCAGTAAGCCTTCGCGTGGGCCCGCCGCGCCTCATGGAAGCCGTCGAGGAGCGGAAGTTTCTCGCGCAGCAGGGCCGCTTGCAGGCTGTCGAGGCGGAAATTGCCGCCCAGCAGGGGGTGCACATATTTTGGATACATGCCGTGATTGCGCAGACGTACCGCCGTTTCCGCCAGCTCCGCATCGTGGGTCACCAGCATGCCGCCATCCCCGAAACCGCCGAGGTTCTTCGTCGGGTAAAAGCTGAGGGCTCCGAATTCCCCGAAAGTGCCCGCCATCGTGTTTTGATAGGTAGCCCCGATCGCCTGCGCGACATCCTCAAGGACAAAGAGTTCGTTCTGTCGTGCCAGCGCCATGACACACTCCATATCCGCCGGTTGTCCAAAGAGGTGGACCGGCACGATCGCCCGGCTCCGCGGACTGATTTTCGCCTCCGCGTCGGCAAGGTCGATGTTACAGGTGTCCGCCCGGACATCCACCCATACCGGGGTCGCGCCCAGGCGCACGACGCTGCCCGCAGTGCCAAAGAACGTGAAGGCCGGAACGAGGACTTCATCTCCCGGACCGATCCCGAGAGCCATCATGGCGACGAGGAGAGCGTCGGTGCCGGAACTGAGGCCGATCGCGTAAGGGCAGTCGAGGTAGGCGGCAACCTCCTCTTCAAATGCCTGCACGTCGGGACCAAGGACAAACCGGTTGCTCTCCAGAACGCGCGCACAGGTCGCTTGAAAAGCTGCCTGCAAGGGCTCATGCTGTCGCGATAAATCGAAAAAAGGAACCGGCATACCTCGTAAAGAGCAGCAGCTGGTTCGCTTTTCAACCGCCATTTTCGCATGACACCCGCAGAACCGCAGCTTCCGGAGCGGATTCACCTTGAGTGGATTCGTTACGACCGCCCCTTGCAGAAGCCCCTTCGCACCGGTCGCGGCCTCTTTTCCCGGCGAAGCGGTCTCCTTCTTCGTTTGTCTCCATTGGATCACTCCGGGGAGGCCCGCATCGGAGAAGTCGCGCCCCTTCCTTTTATGGGGACCGAATCCACGGAGGACGCCATGGCCTTTTTCCGCTCGCTTCCAGAGGAGATGTCCCTTGCCGAATACAAGGCGGCCATGCAGGCAGCCTCCCCGGTCTGCGCCTTCGGAATGGAAAGCTGCCTCACTTCGTTTTCGTCCGAGCCTCCCGCGATCGGCACTGCCGCCCTTCTCGAACTGGACCGGGAAACCCCCGGCCGCCTGCGGCAATCCCGCGCGCAAGGGTTTCGTACCTTTAAGCTGAAGTGCGGACTCCACGATGCCGACACCGAACTACGCCTCTGGCGGGACCTTCTGCCCGGCTTGGAGAAGGGCGACCGCCTGCGTCTCGATCCGAACCGTGGATGGAGCAAGGCGGACTGGAAGGCATGGAAAGGTTCCCTTGCGAAGACGGGTGAAGCGGTGGAATTCATTGAAGAACCGTTTTCGCCAAACAGCCTGAATCCGGACCAAATCCTCGCTGAGGCCGAGGTCTCACCGGTTCCCCTTGCTTTGGATGAATCCCTTTCAGAACCCGATGGCCTCCTTGGCTCTCCGGAATTTCTCAGCGACTGGCCGGGCTACTTTGTGATCAAGCCCTTTCTTCTCGATTTCCCCGGCCAGCATGCCCTCGGAAGGAGGGAGCCCCTCCCGCAAAAGCTGGTCTTATCCTCCGCGTTTGAAACCGGCATCGGATTGAGCCGCCTGATTCGCCTCGCCGCCGAATTCGCTCCTGAACTCGACCACGGCCTGGACACCCAAAAACATTTCGGGGATTCCTTGGGCCTTGCCAACGGAGGTCCCCGGCTCACCGCCCTTGCCCCGCAGGAGGAAGAAGCATTGTGGAAAAGATTATCCGCCAGTTAGAGGCCGCCCTTACCCTACCGTTAGCGGTATCCTCTTCCGAAGAGCCTTTGTCGCCGCTCAACGGCACTTCCGCGGCGTCTTTCTGGAGCGGCTTCCTCGCCGCGTTGGGCAAGGGCCACGCCGCCTTTGTCGTCGATCCGGACTGGCCCTCGGCATGGAAAAAACACGCGACGGAAGTGGCCTCCTCCGCCATGGTCGACAATGATAAGACCTTCCGTCTCCTCCTCCCCACAAGCGGGAGCACGGGCCGACCCCGATTCTGCCAGCACGATATCGGTACCCTCTCCATCGCCGCCCACGGCTACGCCGCGCGTTTCGCCGATGCGGGCCTGTACCACGCCATCTCTTTCCTTCCCCCTTTCCATGTCGGCGGGCTCCTGCCGGCCTTCCGGGCCGTCGCCTGCGGCGGACGGGTCGTGTACGCGGACTACCGTCAACCCGAAGCCCTCGGCCGCCTTCCCTTCCCCCTTCGCGAAAGCGCCCTATCCCTCGTTCCCACGCAACTGCGCAGAATTCTTATCAGCCGCAACGGGACAGCGTTGCTGCGTCGACTCGGGATGGTTCTGGTCGGCGGGGCGTCCTGCCCTCCCGATCTTCTTGACCTGGCACGCAAGGAGGAAATTCACCTCGCTCCCTGCTATGGTTCGACGGAGACCGCCGCCATGGTCACCGTGCTATCCCCCGAGGACTTTCTCGCCGGCGACGCTTCCTGCGGTCCGCCCCTGCCCCACGTGCGGCTCGCTCTCGATCCCTCCGACGAGTGCCTGCTCATTTCTTCAGAAGCCAACTTACGGGCTTACGTTCCCCCTGTCCCCGCCTTCACGCGGGACCCGCTGAAAACGAGCGACCTCGCCAAGCTGGATCAGAAGGGGTACCTCCGCATCCTCGGTCGGCGGGACCGCGTCCTCATCACCGGTGGGAAAAAAGTGCATCCGGAAACCGTTGAGGCGGCAGCTCTGCAAACCGGTCTTTGCGAGGATGCCCTCTGCGATGGGACGGACGATGAGGAGTGGGGCCAGGCCGTTCGGCTTTTCGCCGTTCCGAAAAAGGAGAACGTTTCCCGAACAGAATCCCTCCTTGCCGGATTAAAGCGTCTTCTACCCCCGGCCGCCGTCCCCAAGACCATTCTCTGGCGCAGCGAAATTCCCCGCTCGCAGGCCGGAAAGGCGCGCCCCTCCCCCGGCACTGAGGACGAAGAGACAAACCGACCCGCTCGCTGATTTTTCAACTTGAAGTTCCCCCTCCCAGACGGTTCCTCTGTGACATGGCGCACGATACGAAGACTGGCGAATTCGACCCGAATTTCTACAAACCCGCCGATGCCTTTTTTTCCGCAAATGCCAGCGTCGGCCTGACTTTTGACGACATCACCCTCGCCACCCGTTACAGCGATGTTCTCCCGCGGAACACCCGCGTCGATACCCGCCTCGCGGAGAAGCTGGGCCTGAATATCCCCCTTCTTTCCGCGGACATGGATACCGTTACCGAGGGTTCCATGGCCGCCGCCATGGCCCGCAATGGCGGTATCGGCCTGATTCACTACAATATGCCCGAAAAGCAGCAGGTCCGGCAGGTGACAAGGGTTAAAAACGACGTGCACGGACTCATCCAGGAACCGATCTCTGTCGGGCCCGGCGGTTACATCGCGGATGTTCTCGCCATGATTGAACAGCGCGGCTTCAAGTTTCATACCTTTCCCGTTGTCGACGAAAACAACCGCTTTCTTGGACTGCTGCGGGGACGTGTTGTGAAAAACCGCTACCGGCAGGTTAAGGTGGCGGACGCCATGACACCGATGGAAGAGGTGTTCACCATTCGCGAAGAGGACATCGCCGAGGACCCCATCGGAGCCGCCGACCGCTTTTTTAACGATCACATGGGGATCCACAAGCTTATCGTCGTCGATCGACGCGGCGAGTTGAAGGGGCTCTTCACTATGTCCGACATTGAGCGAATCCGCGAAGAGGAGAGGGCCGCCGTCAAGCCCGCGCGGGACGCCAAGTTCCGCCTCCTCTGCGGCGCCGCCATCTCCGCCACACGCACCTCCGCCGGAGAGCTCGACAAGGATCGCATTCTTGCCCACGCCGGAAATCTCCTCGAAGAGGGCGTCGACGTTCTCGCCGTCTCGACTGCCCACGGCCATTCTGAAGGCGTCGGGGAAATGGTGCGGCTGTTACGGGGTTCCTTCCCGGACCTGCCCCTCATTGCCGGCAATGTGACCTCGGAGGAGGGAATCGCCTATCTCGCCAAGTGCGGGGCGGACGCCATCAAGGTCGGTCAGGGACCCGGCTCCATCTGCACCACGCGGATTGTCGCCGGCGTGGGGATTCCGCAGCTGACGGCGCTCTACGTCTGTTCGAAGGCCGCCGCCCGGCACGGCGTCCACACGATCGCCGATGGCGGCATCGTCAAGAGCGGCGATATCGTCAAAGCCCTGACCTTGGCCGACGCCGTCATGTGCGGCGGTCTGTTCGCCGGTTGCATGGAGGCGCCCGGCAGCGTCATGGAAATCAACGGTAAGCTTTATAAGCAGTACCGCGGCATGGGAAGCATGAGCGCCATGAAGGCCGGCTCCGCCGCCCGCTACGGGCACCAACAGCGCGGCTCCAAGTCGCCCACCAACCATGATAAAGTCGCCGCCGAAGGGATCGAAGCGCTCAAGGAGGTTTCCGGAAGCATCGACGATACCCTCCGCCAGCTCGTGGGCGGATTGCAGAGCGGTATGGGCTATCTCGGAGCCGGCACCCTTGCCGAATTGAGAGAAAGGGCCCGCTACATTCGCGTCTCCCCCGCCGGACAACGCGAATCCAGTCCCCACGACGTCGTGGAAGTAAAAACGACCAAAGACGACGACTGAACCCGCTTTCCAACCGTTCCCCACCTTCGGCTTGCCGGAATTGGCCCACCCTTTCCCATTACCCTAATGCAAACGGAAATCCACCTTGCCAAAGAAAACTTCAAGTTTTCCGCCGGACACTTCACCATCTTTTCTCCGACCGAACGCGAAAACCTGCATGGGCACAATTTCACCGTCGCTGTGGTCGTCAACTGCGAGGTGCTGGAGAACGGCATGACCTTTGACTACGGGCTCGCCAAGCGAGCCGTGGAGACGCTATGCCGCTCTCTCAATGAAACGTTTCTCCTTCCCGGCAATTCTCCTCACCTGAAAATTCAGGAGGTGGATGAGCATATTTTCGCCCTTTTCGCCGACGAAAAAATCCCCTTTCTGCGCCGCGACACCACTGTGCTGCCATTGGAGAATATTACCGTGGAAGAACTTGCCCGCTGGTTCCTTGAGCAGTTTGTGAAAGAATTTGCTTCAGAACCGGCCTACCGGATTGGCGAACTCGCCGTGACCATCAACTCCGGACCGGGTCAGGGCGCGACCATGCGTCGTGTCCTGACCTGAATTTTCCGCTTCTTTCGCACGCGTGACTTTACGTCTGCGGTATCTTGCCTCAAATTAGTGGTATGCAAGTGGTGCGAGCACAAAGTGCGGGTTTTTGCTGGGGCGTTGAGCGGGCAATTGAAATTGCCCGGGATTACGCGGCCAAAGGCAAACGACCGGTTTACACCGACGGTCCCCTCATCCACAACCGGCAGATGATGGATAAGCTGCAGGGCGAAGGCATTCGGGAAGTCGGCAATTACCAAAGCTCCAGCGATGTGCAGATTGAGGAGGAAAACCAGGACAATTCCGTTCTGGTCGTCCGGGCCCACGGAATTTCCCCGGAACGTCGCAAGTACCTGAAAAGCCTCGGCATTGAATTTAAGGACGCCACCTGTCCCGATGTCGGCATCGTTGCCGGGAAGATCAAGGTGCATTCGCGCAAAGGCTATTCCACGGTGATTTTCGGCGACCACAATCACCCGGAGGTTATCGGCTTGATGGGGTACACGCAGGGCAAAGGCTATCCCGTTAAGACTTTTGCGGATGTTGATGCCCTCCCCGATCTCGGAGAAAAGGTCACTGTCGTTTCCCAAACGACCATGTTCACCGACGACTTTCACGCGATCGCCAACCGGGTCAAGGAGCGCTTCCCGGAAGCCCTTGTTTTCGACACCATCTGTGGAGCGACCAAGGACCGGCAGGGCGATATCGCGGTTCTCTTCGATCAGGATGTGGAAGCCTTTGTCGTTATTGGAGGGCACCATTCCGCCAACACTTGCAAATTGGCCATGCTCGCAAGGAAAACCGGGCTGCCCACCTACCACATTGAGACGGCGAAGGACATCGATAGCGAGGAAATGGCAAAATACCGGAAGGTTGGAGTGACCGCCGGAGCCTCCACGCCGGATTTTCTTATTCAGGCCGTCTCCAGCCAACTCGCCGCAATCGAGCCTGTTCCGGTTGGATAATTTCACACCT